>JBJMOA010000086.1:0-13838 GCA_045803975.1 Gemmatimonadaceae bacterium | reverse complement strand
GGGGGAAGGGGCACGGGGGATGGGGGATGGGGGACGGGGGCTGCGAAGTCTAGCCTCTTCCCTCTTCCCTCTTCCCTCTTCCCCCTTCCCCCTTCCCGCTTTTTACCTCCGCCCTTCTACAATCGCCCGCGACAGAACATCGGGGTCGATCTGCGGTAGCACGTCGAGGCGCGTTAACGGCTTGTAACTTTTTCGAACAACGAGGGCCGCGTAGCTCGAGCCGGTGTGGGTCCAGGTCTTCCAGGTATTGTTCGCCTCGATTGACTGCATCGCGAATGGCGTTGGCTGGATGTACCAAGCGTCGGCGCGCGCGTAGACCACCACCTTATAGTCGCCGGCCGCCGGAGCGCGCACCGTGCCGGCGATCGTATCGCGGGTATCCGGTCCACCCTCGGGTTGATAACGAGGAATCCGTGTGATGGTCAGCTCGGGAACGGCAGCTTTTTCACTCGGTCGCGGACGAGCGTCGACATTCACATCGAGTGCGCTCTCGCTGACCTTCTCGTTGTCCCGCCAGACCTCGACCCAGATCCGATCGCGCACCGAATTCGCCGCAAATCGGAATTGTGTTTTGGGCTCGTAGGATTCCTGCGGGTCGAAGTCGCCGTTCACCGAAAACCATTTGTAGTGCAACGCCGTTTGCGTGCCGAGCACCGTCGCCTGCACCTCGAGCTGCCGCGGATCGTATGCCTGTGGCCTGTGTGTGTCGAGCTGCACGAGCACCGCTCGGTCCGCGGCGCATCCCGCGCTGAGCACGATAAGCCCGAGTGCCGCCGACAGTCTCGTGCGAATGTTAGTCATGCCGTAACTTCGTGATCTGCGCGAAGGGATAACTGGCGACGCGCTCGCCCGCCTGAAATTCGCGGTTGAGGAATTTTCTGCGCCGCTCGATCCAGACCGTTCCGTTCTGCTCGTCGATCGTGCTCGGCCTGCTATTTCTGCTGAGACGCATCTCGGCGCGCACCGACGCGTCGGCGCCGCCATAGGCGACGACGTTGGCGCGACGATTGGACCAGAAGTCAGACTCGAGCTGGGCACTGAAGGCATCTGGCCGTTTTGTATCGAGACTCACCCACAGGTAATAGGGCGACGGGGATCCTGGCCCAACTAGTCTCGGCGCAGACGCCGGCTGCAAGACGTTACGGATGTCCGGCAGTGCGAGCGCCATCAACACGGTGACGGCAAGAGCGAGCACATTCGCAGTAAGCTGCGATTTACTCGTGAAGCCGCCGACCGCCATGATCGCCTGCGCCGCATGACGACATCTGTGGATGCGAAGTTTCTTTTGCACCGACGCAAATCCGATGGCCATGCTCCCGCTCTGTCTCGCAGGTGTAGCAGGTCTCGTCCCTGCGGCGATTATCTCGACCGCGCCCTGCCTTGCGTCGGCTTGCCACGGCGTCAATACATCCATGACTTTGGCGCTTCTGAGACACGCGCGGATCTTCGGCTTCAGCACCACGTGCTCGACACCGCCGTGGGCGTCGACAATCCCAGTCGCTGCCCACGTGCCCGATATGGCCCGCAATCGATGGAAAAATCTTTCCCAGAGCCACGCGCCGTTCGCGGTGCGTGGGTGTGAACGATAGGTGGCGAGAAGCGCATTGAGACAGAATGCAAGCCCGGCTGATCCGCCCTGCACGGACATGCCGTCAGCCATGCGTAGGTGAATCTGCTGCGTCTCCATCCGCGTTCTCAGTTCACGGCCGGTTTGCCAGGCTTTGATGCCAAGCGAG
Source organism: Gemmatimonadaceae bacterium (assembly GCA_045803975.1). Lineage (GTDB taxonomy): Bacteria > Gemmatimonadota > Gemmatimonadetes > Gemmatimonadales > Gemmatimonadaceae > UBA4720. The sequence continues at coordinate 12,102 of JBJMOA010000086.1, read as the reverse complement.
ATGGCAACCGCAATCGATGTCACCACTAATAGAGACCACAGCGCGAACAGAACCCCAACGTAGATCAAGAGACGCGAGCCTGGGTCGGATCCAAACAGCAAACGCAGGCTCAACCCGACGACCGTAACCCATCCGGCGACGAGAACGATTCTTAGAAAGCGCGGATAAGGACGAATTCCGCTAACGATCCACAGTCCGAGAAACACGATCAGGCCCTTGCCATCCAGCAAACTCAGAGCGGCTCGACGGGCTGTGCCGAGATCAGCGTTGTCCGCTTGAAATCCATCGGCGACAACGGCGCCCGCTGCCGCATCCTCATCGAGCGGAAGCGCGAGCGCGTCGACCTGCCGCACATCAGTCGCTTCGCCGACGCTTTCCTCATTCAGTACGATCGCGGCGATTCCCGGCCATGCATACGTTGTTCGGTATCTCTCGAACGCCGTCCACTTGTCGAATGGGGCAACGCGCGACAGTTGCGCCAGCACATAGCGCGCTGGCAACACCTCGTCGCGCCATCGCGCCTCTCGAGCCCAGTAGCGCGCTAGCCAACAAATAAAGCGTCGCTGCTCAAAGACGCTTCGTCCGGCGATATCGATCGCACGTCGATCGCTTTCAGACGCCTCATGCCCGTACCACTCAGTCCAATGACTGGCCAGGCCCTGGAGCGGACTGCGCAGCAACGCACCGGCGCGGAACGCCTCGGTGCTCCAATGCCAGAAAGTCCAGAACCAGACGAAACGCACTTAGCGGGAAGCGGGATGCGTTACTTCGTGTCCGGTGTCGGACGCAGGATGAATCGGAACGGCATCGGATCTGTCACCTTGAGTGTCTCCCATGCTTCCGCAAGCTCCCTCGGCAATTCGACATCGACGCGATACTCACCGTCGCCGGAAAGGTCGGCCTGCGTGGAGAATATCGGCTGCAATCCAGCTTCCGACACAAACGTCACTTCGAAGGCGCGGTCGTTTCTGGGAATCGGAGCAAGTTGGAATCGCAGACGAAGCCGGTCGTCACGCACGCTCATGTAGAGCACCCGCGCGGGAGTCTCCTGTTCATCTTCATCTCGGCTGATCAACGTGGCGACAGGATGCCCGCTGTGCCCCTGTGGCAGGTCGGCCATCGCGTATCCGTACGAAAGCTGGATCGACGCGAGACGACGCACGCTGGCGGCGAAGCGATCCGGCCACATTTCCCACCACGGCTTAACCAGCTTTAGAAGCCCCCCGCCCGAAGGAGCGGGCGGCGCTTCGGACTCGGCGCGCTCGCTGCGCCACCGGAGGAGACTCTCGATATCAGTTGCCCTTTTCACTGATTCTCCATGATCGCGCTGGGATTGCGCTCGTCGCCGAGGTAGATCTGCATTTGGCGGATGGCTTCGCGTATCCATCCGGTTATTGCTTGTTCGGTACGCCCATAACGCAGTCCGATCTCCGCCGCCGATTCGCCGCTGACAAATCGCGAGACCAGAACGTCGCGCAACCGCAGCTCGAGCCGATTCAGTGCGTTGTCGAGATCCATCTCCAGCGCGATCTGGTCGTCCGACGATAGTGTGTGCGGATCGGCCAGGATGCTCATCAGCGGCATCGATTCGCCTTCATCGCCGGCGACAGACGAGTCAAGTGACGCGATGCGCCCATCACCCATCGGTCCGGCGCGCACGGCGGAGCGATTCATGTCACGCCAAAGGTTGGTGGCGATCGTGGTTATGTACTGCTGAAAATGTCCGTCGGGATGGATGGAATGTCGCGCGCGAAGAACCCGTAACCAGGATTCCTGCGCAAGGTCACGCGCCGTGTCAGAGTCAACGGTCAACATTCGACAACGTGCGTACAGGGGTTTCCAGTACCGGTCGACGAGTGCATCAAGAGCGTCTTCATCGGGCGGATCGCGGCGCACTGCGTTGATCAGCCACGCATCGGGCCACGTAGACGGATTGGATTCCCGAGATGGCGGACGCTCGAGCAGCGGCAGATTGCCAACAGCCGTCTGATTCTCGAGGTCCATCAGTCGCAGCCCACTAGCGGTGGCGCCGGCTGGCTCTCGCGCGTAAGCAATCGCCTGCACCAAAGCACTCATGCTTGGTGATACGTCGCCGCGCGAAAAAATGAAAACCCGCCACGTGCGCCTGTGAGGAAATGGCCGCCGTCGCAATGATTTCGCAACGGCCTCAGTACTAATACTACTCCCTAGGGGCGCCTTGTGTTGGCGTCGAGCAGGAAAACTTGTAACGATTGAGGTACTAGTTGCCTTGGCGTGCCAGACGATACGCGGTATCGAGCGCAACACTCGCGTCGACGGCGACATCGGGCTTCACTCCAACGCCTTCCCAGTTCGTTTTCGTGATCGGATTGATCGCGCGTCCCGTGGGGACGAACACTGTCAGATCATGAGGCAGCGGCACACCGCGTCCTGGGTTCGCACCACCGCCCGTTGTCTCGCCGACGATCGTCGCGCGCTTTCGCGTCTTCAAGTTGTATGCAAACTCCTCGGCGCCCGAAAATGTGCGCGAGCTCGTAAGAACGTAGACGGGCTTGTCCGCGCCGAACTTGCGGCCTGACACGCGCGGGTCGGTATAGAAATCGTCGGTACGATTCGCGGGCCGAAAATACAGCGAGTTCAGGTGCACCGGATCCGCACCGAACAGGTAGCTGCTCACCAGCGCGACGGTGAAAGGTGATCCGCCACCATTCCTCCGCAGGTCGATAATCAGCGCCTTTGCATCCGCGGCCGCGCTCATGACTCGACTCGTCTCCTCCCGCACCGCTTCCGGCGGGGCCCCGAAGCTGAGTATCTCGATGTAAGCGACATCTCCTTCCATCCGCTCCGTGCGACCAAAGATGCTGGAGGGCACACCAAAGCCACCGGATGGACCACTCGCGGGATCGGACGCGCGAAGCCGCACGCGTAGGTGCTTGTCGTGGCTTATAGCCTGGAGATCCTGCGTCAGCATCTGCGCGAACGTGGATGGATCGGCGACCCTGTTGAATTCTCCGCGTTCGATTCGCTTCCGCAGATCAGCATTCATCCGCGTGGCGACATCGGGGAACACGTACATCCGATCGAGCAGGGTCGCGATCGAGTCTACGACGGTCTGACGTTGCTTGGCCGTCAGCTCCGTGACGCCTTGCTGTTGAGCGGCGACCGGCGAGGTCGCCAGAAGCGTGAGAAAAACTAGTGAGAGCCGCGCCGGAAGAGTCATCGTACAGTTGGACGCCCGAAACGCGCAGAGGGTTGCCGCCAGTGTTGGCCCTCGGCGCGTTCAGGCGCTTTGTCGCTGGAGGAGCTAGAAGGAGCAATTCCCCGGCGCCGGCGCATCGATCCGCAGCGCCGCTCCCGGCGGTGCAAAGTATGTGACGACGTTTTGCGCCGGGCTTCCGCTCTCGTTGCGGGCAATGTGGGCGTGTTCTCCGAGGTCCAGATACCCCTGACCCGCCGTTCGGACAATCGGCGTGCAGGTCGGATCATCCGACTCGTAGAAGGTCATTGTCCCCGAAACGACTTGAATGAAGACGGGCCCGGGATGGCGATGCCAGCCGCTCTGGCCGCCGGGTTGAAACACGATGCTCTGGATGGCGATGTCGAACGCGGGCTTCGACTTGATCTCCATGTGCCAGTCACCACTAATGCGTTTGACATGGATGTTCTGATCCTTTGGATCCACAAAAGTTGCCCGGCCAAGCGGCGTTGAGGTCGACCCGACCCCCATCGTGTGCGACCCATTTCCCGGTGAGAAGCTTTCCGTTCCCGGACCAACTGAGTCCTTGCGGTCCCCGCACGCGGAGAGCGACGCGAACAGGGACAGGACGCACGCTGAGAGCGCGATAGCGAAGACCTGGTTACGGCGGAAGGTTGGCATTGGATTCCCCTGATTGATGAGTTTTGATGGCAGCAGACCACGGATTTGCGGTCCGCACGCAGTGCGCTTACATCGTCTAACGTGGAATCAGCCCGAAACACGACATCAGTCGACGAAACGGTCGCGCGAGCCTATCAGGAGCTCCGCGCTATCGCCCACCTTCGTCTGATGGCGAGAGGTCCGCGCGGCACACTTTCGACGACCGCGCTCGTACACGAGGCGTATCTCAAGCTGGTCGACCACTCGCCGGCTGAAACGCCCGATCGCGCCCACCTTTTGGCGCTGGCGTCACTGGCAATGCGGCACATCCTCATCGACCGCGCGCGGGAGCTCAACACCGTCAAGCGCGGTGGCGAGCGCAAGCGCATGACACTCGACGAGGTGCAGTTGAGCGTCGATGAAGAGCCAGAGGTGTTGCTGCAGCTCAATGATGCGCTGGACCGTCTCGCCGCGTTCGAGCCACGCCTGGCGCAGGTTGTGGAGTGCCGGTTCTTCGGGGGCCTTACCGAACGCGAGACCGCCGACGCACTTGGCTTGACAATCCGAACGGTGCAGCGCGATTGGGTAAAGGCTCGGGTGCTACTCAAACGCGCGCTCGAATCCTGATAATCGCCAGCCTCGCGCGCGCGGAGTTTGCCGGTGTCTGAAATCGATCCGCACAAGGCGTGGTCAGACGTCGCATCTCTGGTCGATATGCTTCTCGATGTTGGTCCGGAGGAGAGACCGAGGCTCATTGCGCAATTGAGCGCAGGCGACGAGGTACGACGCCGAGAGCTTGAACAGCTGCTCGATGAGTGCGAACGCGAGGCCTCGCTTCTGGACACACCGGCGCCTCAGCGCTTTGCGGCGTTATTCGAAGACGATGTCGCTCGCTTCCCCGAAGCGCTCGCCGAGCGCTATCGCTTGGAGAGGACGCTGGGACGAGGCGGGATGGCCACCGTCTATCTCGCGCGCGATGTAAAACACGCCCGCGATGTCGCGATAAAAGTCGTGCATCCTGCTGTGGCAAATGCGTTGGGAGCTGATCGCTTCCTCCGCGAAATCGAGATAGTGGCGCAGCTCCATCATCCGTACATCATGCCGCTCTTCGATTCAGGTGAGGCCGACGGCTCCGTCTACTACGTGATGCCTTACGAGCCGGGGGCATCGCTGCGACAACGGCTCGTCCGCGAAGGTGCGCTCCCAGTCGACGCCGTGATAGCCATCTTGCGCGACGTCTGCGACGCACTTGCGCACGCACATCGCCACGGCATCATCCACCGCGACATCAAGCCGGACAACATTCTTGTTTCCGGTCGTCATGCGCTCGTGACCGATTTCGGAGTTGCAACGGCCGCGAGTCAGGCAGCAAAAGGTGGCCACTCACCATCCGCAGTTACGCTAGGCACTCCGACCTACATGGCGCCGGAGCAAATCGCGGTAAATGGGTCTGTTGATCATCGTGCGGACATCTACGCGGTGGGAGTGTTGGGGTATGAGCTACTGACCGGCCAACCGCCGTTTGTCCGCGAAAGGCGAGAGGATGTTTTATCGGCTCAACTATCAGCTGCGCCGGAGCTGTTGACTACAAACCGGCCGGACGTGCCAGCGCCGTTGGCTGCTCTGGTGATGAAGTGCCTGGAGAAGCAGCCGGACAATCGTTATCAGACGGCGGATGAAATCGTTGAGCAGCTCGGTCTTCTCGCGCTGCCGAGTGGTGCTGCTCGACCGGCCGCACACTCAAGGTCGAGGCGTGCGGCGGTAATCGGTGTGGGTGCGATTGCCGCGTTCGCCGTAACGGTCTTCGCCTGGAAGCAATTCAGCGAGCCGACACCTGGATGGGTGACTCGTTGGGCCGACGCGCGGATAGAGCGCGTCACCGATTTCCCTGGCTCGGAAGTGGACGCTGCGATCTCGCCAAACGGACAGTTCGCCGCCTTCCTCGCGGATCGCGACAGCACTTTCGATGCATTCGTCACCCGCATCGGCAGTGGTCGATTCACTAATCTCACCAACGGTCAATTCCCGCAACTGTACAACGAAGATGTGCGCAATGTCGGCTTTACGGCTGACGATGCGCACGTATGGATACGAGTGGCCGACATCGCCTCACCAGCCAGCGTGGCTGTGCTACAGAGGGTTGGTGGTGTGGCTCGTCCATTCCTCCCAACGGCGGTCATGGCCGTCTGGTCTCCGGACGGCTCGAGGTTGGCGTACCACGAGACAACTCCTGGCGATCCGGTCTACGTTGCGGATCGCGATGGGAAAAACGCGACGCGAATTTTTCTCGCCGAACCGGGCGTGCATTCCCACGATTTAGCGTGGTCGCCAGACGGACAGTTTCTCTATTTCTCACATGGACTCCCGCCCGACGAAATGGACATCTGGCGAATAAGGTCCGACGGCAGCGGTCAGGCAGAGCGGATCACAAAGCACAATTCGCGCGTGGGGTACCCGACGCTTCTCGACGATCGCACGCTTTTCTATACGGCCACTGCAGACGATGGCACCGGCCCGTGGCTGTACGCGTTGGATCTCGCCCAGCGCAACGCGCACCGCGTAACAACGAGCGTCGAGCATTACATGTCTATCTCCGCGGCACCTGCAACGCCCGGAGCGCCTAGACGGTTGGTGGCGACGGTATCGAACCCGGCTGTTTCGTTATGGTCCATTCCAATTTCGCGCGGTGTCGTAACAGACGAAGCCGCGAGCCGCATCACACTCCCAACGGCGCGATCCGCCGCGCCACGTTTCGGCCGCGATTCATCACTCTATTATCTGGCGTCACTTGGCGGAGGTGACGGTCTTTGGCGGCTCGCCGGTACAACATCGAGGGAGTTGTGGAAATCCAGTAGGGGACCAGTCGCTGCGGCTCCCGCAGTGTCGCCGGATGGCCGGCGAGTGTGCTTTCCCGTGCGTCGCGCCGGACGCTCGACACTTTACTGCACAAACTCGGACGGATCGTCGCCACAACCCGTCGCCGAGTCACTCAATGTGCGAGGGCCAGCGACGTGGTCACCGGACGGCAAGTGGATCGCGATCTCCGCGAGGGAGGGCGCCAGCGTCAGGGTTTTCAAGATCCCCGTCGGGGCGGGCGAGCCGGTGAGGTTAGTGGATTCCGTTTCCTTCAACCCTGTCTGGTCGCCCGACGGCAGGTACATCCTGTACTCTGGAACACCGCGCGCTCGGAGTGCACCGCTAAAGGCGGTCACCGGGGATGGGAAGCCATACGCTGTACCGACACTGCTCGTTGACCGCGCGGGCGACAGCTATCGATTTCTTCCCAGCGGCAGAGAAGTCGTCGTGAAGCTGGGTGGATTCAGACACCAGGATTTCTGGGTGTTCAACATTGTCACGGGCGACCGGCGGCGGCTGACGGCGCTTCGTCCGGGAGAGTCCCTCCAGCGTTTTGACGTCTCACCCGACGGCACGCGGATCATTTTCGAACGTGTACGCGAGAATTCGGACGTCGCGCTGATCGAGCTTCCTGCGCGATAGCTGCACGCTCAGCTACTCGGTGATTCGGAAGCTCGCGGCAACATCAGCCTCGCTCAAGTGTACCCCGAAATTTCTACTATCGCGCGGCGGCGAGGAACTGCATGCTTGTTGCCTTCAAACTCATCATCCATGAAAATCGATCGCCGCAGTTTCCTCATCACGTCTTCTTCGGCTTTGGTCCTGGGGAAAAAGGGGTTCCCGCTCGCGACTCACGACCACCTGTCGGAAACCGCAGAGGCGGCAGAGGCCGGTAAAAACCTTCAGGCGCGGCAGGTTGCGGTATTCACCACCGCCGACAAAACCAATTACCGTCTCGCGCAAACCGACACGCTGACGTTCAAGCGAATGGGTCAGCCGCTGGAGACCCAGATCTGCGTGTTCGTGGATCCCGCCAAGAGATACCAAACGATCCTCGGCATCGGGGGCGCCCTCACCGACGCATCCGCTGAAGTCTTCGCGAAACTTCCGCCGGCAAAACAGCAGGAGTTCATCGATGCCCACTACGATCCGCGCAAAGGCATTCGCTACACTCTGGCGAGAACGAACATCCACAGCTGCGATTTCTCGTCGGCCAGCTATACCTACGTGAACGAGGGCGACAAGGAGCTGACGTCGTTCAGCGTCGACCACGACAAGAGATTCCGGATTCCGTTCATCAAGCGCGCTGCCGCCGCAACCGGACGCGGTCTCACGCTCTTCGCCAGCCCGTGGAGTCCGCCCGCGTTCATGAAGAGCAACAACGACATGCTACACGGCGGAAAGCTGAAGCCGGACTTCTATCAGTCGTGGGCGAATTACTACACGAAGTTCATCAAGGCGTACGAAAGGGAAGGAATTCCCGTTTGGGGCATCACTGTCCAAAACGAACCGATGGCAACGCAGACGTGGGAATCATGCATCTACACCGCCGAAGAGGAGCGTGATTTCCTCAAGAATTTCCTCGGCCCCACGATGCGACGAGAAGGCGTCGGCGAGAAGAACATCATCATCTGGGATCACAACCGCGATCTCATCTACCAGAGGGTGAGTACGATCCTCGCTGACCCCAAAGCCGCACAGTACGCGTGGGGCATCGGCTTTCACTGGTACGAGCCGTGGAGCGGTGGCGACCAGATGTTCGACAACGTAAAACTCGTGCACGCGACGTTCCCGGACAAAAAGCTGCTCTTCACTGAAGGAACGCCCGCTTCCTTCAAGACAGAGGACATCACCGCCTGGAGACTGGGTGAGGCCTACGGATACTCGATGATCAACGACTTCAACAGTGGCGCGGTCGGCTGGACCGATTGGAACGTATTGCTCGATGAACAGGGCGGTCCCAATCACGTCGGGAATTTCTGCTTCGCGCCAGTGCACGCCGATACGAGAACGGGCGAGCTCACCTACACGAACTCGTACTACTACATCGGACACTTTTCGAAGTTCGTCAGTCCAGGCGCACGGAGGATTGCGGCCTCACCGAGCCGAAGTGCGCTCCTTTCAACTGCCTTCGTCGATCCGGATGGAAAAGTCTCGGTCGTGGTGATGAACAAAGGGGACCAGAAAGTTGACTACCATCTTTGGGTGAACGGTGACGCCGTGGAAGTCAGCAGTCTGCCCCATTCGATTCAGACACTGGTGTTCTGATCGCCGCGCAAAGCAATCACTCCCAGCGAAATACCCTGGTCGAGATTGCTGTGTACACCGCGAACAGCGCCAGAAGCGCCGCGACGCTCACCGAGTGCGCAGCCCAGCCGGACCCATCCCACACGCCCTCGAGCAGCGTCACCGCATGAGTCGTGGGAAACGCGTACGCGAGCGTCCGGAGCGCGCTCGGAAATCGCTCGACCGGAAAGAACAGCCCCGATAGAAACAACATCGGATACAAGAGGGCAGCGCTGATCGGCTGCGCGAATCGCGCCGTCGGGACGAGGCTCGCAATCACGAAACCCAGCGACAGAATGCTGAACGTGCTGAGTAGAACGGCCGCCGTAAAGCTGAACACGTTGACGTCCATCACACCCGGAAAAAGTCGCCGACCGGCGAGCACGAGCAGCGCGAGGCTGATGACGGTGAAGCCGAGCTTCACGGCGACTTGCGCACCCATGATCGTCACGGGCGAGAGGGGCGTGGCGCGCAAGCGCTTGAGAATTCCCCCTTCCCGATAAATGGAAATGATCGCCACCAGCGATTGCACCGCGCTGATCGCAATGAGAATCGCGGCGAGGATCGCGACGTTGAACGGAACGTCGACATCCGGTGTGGTCAGGGGTCTACTGACGCCGAACGCACGTCCCAGCACGATAAAAAGCACGAGCGGCATTACGAGCGCCCCAACGAACCCCATTGGCTCGCGCGTGAAGATCTTCGTCTCGAGCCACGTAAGCTTCCAGAATCCCCGCAGAAAGGGAGCTCGCATTCAGTCCCTGATCCCGTGACCGGTCAGCTTCAGAAAGACGTCCTCGAGTGTGGGGATTTCGGTGCGAAAGCCACGCACGCGAATTCCCTCGCGTGCGATGAGGTTGATTACGTCAGTCACGAAATCGTCGCCGGCCCCATGAATTGTGTAAACAGCGACGGGGCCCTCGGCGCGCTCGATTGTACCCAGCCCCTGCATTCGCGGAATGACATCATCGTCATCACTCGTGAACACCACTCTCCGTTGAGGGCAGTGCCTTTGCACCAGCTCGGCTGGCGTACCCATCTCGATAATGCGCCCGTGCTCGATGATTGCAACGCGGTCACACAGGCGCTCCGCTTCTTCCATCAGGTGCGTCGTGAGAAAAACCGTCGTCCCTCGATCTCTGATGCCGGTCACGAGGGACCAGATCGCGCGACGTGCTTGCGGGTCGAGCCCCGTCGTGAGCTCGTCGAGAAACACCACCTCCGGCTCGTGGATCAGCGCGAGCGCGATGAAGAGCCGCTGCTTCTGGCCTCCGGAGAGCGTCATGAACCATGCGTTGCGCTTGGTTGCAAGACCGAGCCGTTCGAGCAACGCGTCCGCATCTACCGCGCGTGTGTATAGCGACCGCCAAAGATCAACGGCCTCCCACACTTTGATGCGCTTCTGGAGATGTGCTTCCTGGTGCTGCACACCAATCCGCTGGCGCAGCACGTTCGCGTCCCGCCGGGGGTCGAGGCCGAGGACGGAGATGGTTCCCTTGTCGGGAACGCGGTTCCCTTCCACGCATTCCATCGTGGTCGTCTTGCCGGCGCCGTTCGGGCCAATCAAGCCGAAGATCTCGCCCTCGAATACCTCGAGCGAGACGTCGTCGACAGCGATGGTGCGGCCATAGCGCTTACCGAGCTTGTTGACTGCGATGACAGGGGCCACGAAGAATTTTACCGACCGCGTTGACCGCGGCACAGACTTGAATTACGGGCACCTTCTGCCCTCAGGCGAGGGGCGTGCATATTCAATCGATGACGTGCTTCATCGCGCTCCTGCGCGCCGTGAACGTCGGTGGCACCGGCAAGTTGCCAATGACGGATCTCAAGGACATGTGTGAAGCGGCCGGCTTTGGCGCCGTGCGGACATACATCGCGAGCGGCAACGTGGTGTTCGAGAGCAGCCTCAGTGAGGCAGCTGTGCGCCGAGAGCTCGAGGGCCGGCTGCTCGAGTACGCGGGAAAGCCTGTTCGCGTTCACATCCGTACTGCCGCCGAGATGGCTGAGGTTCTCGCGAGGAATCCATTTCCCGATGCGCCAGGAAATCGTACCATCGCCATCTTCCTCGATAACGCGCCCGGAAAAGATGCGCTCGCCGACATCTCTGGCCGCGTTGATGAGGAGGTTGCCCTGGGGCAGAAGGAGATCTACGTGTACTACGTGGCAAACATGGGCCGATCGAAGCTGAAGATTCCCGCCGCTGCCCATGGTACGGGTCGAAACATGAATACGGTCGCGAAGCTTGCCGCCATGGCTTCGCAAGGCGCTTCGCCAACTACGCCAGACAACAAACGATCACCACAGAAGAGGCATCGCAAATGAAACGAGTCACGTTCCTCGCCGGCGCGGCACTGATCATTGGCTTGAGTCCGTGCGAGATTGTCGCGCAGCAACCGACGCCGACACCGCACCCCTTCTCCGTCGGCAATCGTCTCGGCCTCCCCGTCGAGCCGTCCACTGACGGACGCTTCGAGGCAACTTCGTCGAACGTCAGAGTCTACGGCGCGATCTACGCCGCGGAGAGCTGCTCGTACGACGCGGAGCGCGGTCTCATTGTCGTGCCTAATCGGGGCGTGCCGCAGAACGTTCAAGCCAATAACGCGTGGATCTCGTTCATCAATCACGACGGATCCGTCCACACGGCGCGATGGATCGGCGTGCAGAACGCCGCCGATCGAGCGAACCTCACTCCACCGCTTGTCTTGAACGAGCCGTTCGGCAGCGACATTGTGAACGGTGTGCTCTACGTCGCCGATCGTGACGGTGGTACGGCGGCCACCGAGCCGAGCGTCGCCGTTGTTCGCAAATTCGACATGAGAACGGGAGCGCCAGCGGGCGAGTTGCGCGTCGATCGTTCCGCATGGTTCAACGACATCGCCGTCGCCCGCGACGGAACTGTTTACGCGACGCAGACGGGCGATCGGAGCGCGAATCCCGACGCTTCAACGTGGCAGGTTTGGAAGATCACTCCGGACGGGAAGGCCTCGATATTCGTGCAGGGCGCGCCGCTGAAACAGCCGAACGGCGTCGCTCTCGATCAACAAGGAAATATCGTCGTCGTCAACATTGGCAGCACCGAGGTACTGACATTCTCGCCAGCAGGTGCGTTGCTCAAGACCGAG
>JBJMOA010000085.1:0-28714 GCA_045803975.1 Gemmatimonadaceae bacterium | reverse complement strand
ATCTGTCTAGTCGTCTGCAGCGGTAAGCGGCCAGCGTTAAAAGCGGTCAGCGCCCAGCAGGTGGTTGTCGTTCACAGTTGCGACGCTACCGAACCGGGGTGAACCGAATCGCCTGCCCGCCTCCCGGAGCCAGCACCACCGCCAGACTCGTCTTCGAATCCACGGTTTTCTTGGATATCGACACCGGCAACGGATTCGTCGCCCAATTCGCCCCTGGCCCGTCCGCGTATATCTCCGCCGTGTACCTCCGCCCCGGCGTCAGAAAATTCAAAGGCACGTTGAAAGTCCGGCCTTCCTCGTCCGTGATCGCTCCGAGAAACCAATCGTCGCTGTTCTTCGCCTTCCTCGCGACGATCACGTAGTCGCCGATTCGGCCGTCGATCGTCTTGCTCGTCTCCCAGTCGACAGCGACGTCGCGGATGAATTGGAAAGCCGGCTTGCCGACGTAATTCTCAGGCAGATCAGCCGCCATCTGGAGCGGCGAATAAATCACGACGTACAATGCGAGCTGCTTGGCGAGCGTCGTACGCGGGTGCGACTCTTCCTGCCGCCGCGGCCGGCCAGTGCCGCGCTCGATCAACAGATCGAAGACCCCGGGCGTGAAATCCATCGGGCCCGCCAGCAGCCTCGTGAAATACAGATTCGTCTCATGCTCCGGCGGGTTCCCTCCCTCACCACCCCACGCGTTGTACTCCTGTCCGCGCGCGCCTTCCCTGCTCATCATGTTGGGGTAGGTCCGACGCTCTCCGGTGTCGTGAATCGGCTCGTGCACGTCCATCATGATGTGATTCTTTGCCGCCGTCTCGATCACTTTCCGATAGTGGCGCACCATGAACTGCGAGTGGTGCGAGTTTCCTTCCGGTGTCGTGTCGGTGACGTAGCCCGACTTGATAGCATCGAGGCCAAGCGAGTGGTAGAGCGCGTATGCGGCTTCCATCTGGCGCTCGTAGTTCACGACTCCGCCCGACGTCTCATTATGCACGATCAGCTTCACGCCTTTTGATTGCGCATACTTCGCCAGTCCAGGCAGATCGTAGTCGGGGTATGCCTGCGTGAACGAGAACGCGTTCGCATTCTTGATCCAGTCACCGTCCCAGCCAACGTTCCATCCTTCGACCAGGACGCCGCCGAGTCCATTCGCGGCGGCGAAGTCGATGTAGCGTTTCGTGTTCTCCGTCGTTGCGCCGTGCTTCGGCCCGGAGCTCCACGTCATCGTGTTGATGTGCATCCCCCACCAGATTCCGACGTACTTCATCGGCTGGATCCAGCTCACGTCGGAGAGCACGTTCGGCGGATTGAGATTGAGTCCCAGCACCGACGGCGAGAGATCGGCGGCGCGATCGGCGAGCTGAATCGTCCGCCACGGCGTCATGAAAGGAGCGCGGCCGCGAACTTTGTCGCCGTTCTGCCACGGTGCCAGCGCGACTCGCAATGTCCGGCTGTCCATGCGCGGACCGGCGAGGTTCATTCGCGCGTAGTCGACGAGGTTCGCCTCGTGGAGCACCATGAAGGTTTTCCCATCACGCGTCGCCATGGTGAGCGGCGTCTGGATGCTGTCGGTCACACTGATCGGAGAAGACGAATACAGCATCTCGGAGCGGTCCAGCCGAGGCCGGTTGGAGGGAATCCACCACGATTTCGCGTCGTCGGCGAAGTTGAACTCAGTGAGCTCGTCCGAGATCACGAAATCCGTGAGGCCCGGTTGGGCGGGAAACTCATAGCGAAAGCCAACGCCGTCGTCAAAGGCGCGGACGACAAAATCGAACCGGCGTGCCGGTGGTGTCGTCTCTGCGACTGCCACTCGAAGCTCGTTGTGATGATCGCGAACACGGGCTACCTCGCCCCACGGCTGCGTCCAGGTCTCGTCGTGTGAGGACCGCTTCGTTCCGGTGATTCGCAGGCCCTCCTGCAGCTTCGGCGCGCCTTTGAAGGCGAATCCCAGCGTCGAAGGCACGATCAATGGGCGCCCATCCCTGGTCAGCGAGTAGTACAGCCTTCCCTCGCGGACTCCCACGCTGACCTTGTTCCTTCCGTCCGGCGAGCTCACCGAGAGGGAATCCTGCGCCGTTGCCACGGTTGCGGTAAACGTCATCACCAAGGCGGCGAACACCATTCGCCAGGTCGAGCTCGACGTATACATCCTCATTTCATTCTCCATTTGGGAGTCAAAAGACGCTATATCGGGCACAGCTAATGCTTTGTATCTTCGTACAGTTCATCCTGGCCTTGTGCCACCGTCATATGGCGTCACTCACGCCGCGTCGCATCGCTCTCTGCGCCTTGCTCGGAGTAGTCACTTCCGGTTGCCTGGGACGTACTCCTCCGCCGGTGAACGACCTGCCAGACCCTGATCCGACGCGTCCACTAAGCGGTACCACCGTCACTGCCGACGATATCGCGCAGAGCCCGTCGCAGCCGATCGAAAAGGTGCTGCAGGCCCACGTCCCCGGCGTCACGATCACTCGAACAGCAAGCGGTTGGCTCTCGGTCCGGATCCGCGGCGCCACCACCATCAACAGTAGTTCTGAGCCGCTCTATGTTATCGACGGCATGCCAATCCAGCCTGGGCCAGACGGCAGCCTCGTCGGAATCAACGCCGCTGACATTGCGTCGATTGAAGTGCTGAAAGACGCGTCGAGCCTCGCATTCTACGGCCTTCGTGGCGCCAACGGCGTAATCCTCATCAAGACAAAGCATTCGAATCAGTGACCGCGGGCGCCACCCGGCGCCCCGCTGGCTGTCGCACGGAACACAAGAGGCCTGTCGTTGTTTCGCGAGACGATGTAGATGGCGCCCGTACGCGTCCGCAGGCGCTGGATATCGCGCGCCTGGCCGGGAACCACAAAGCCGCTCTCGACCGCTCGCACTGGTTTGAACCGACCCTTCCCCTCTCCGCGCAGATAAACCCCGTAGCCCGCGCTCATCTTGCCCAGCTCCGGCTTAACGCCGTCGAAGTTTCCAGCCATGAGCACGTCACCCGTCCCGTCCCCGTCAAAATCTCCCGCAACGAGGCCGTACATCGGTGCGATCTGTGATTCTAAAGGCAGCGCCGTCACCGTAAAGGATCCGTCGCCGTCGTTTCGCACGAGTGACGTCGCAAACGTGTACGCATTCTTCACGACCGCATTGTCGAGGTCCTTTCGCGGAAAGACGTCCGTTACGGTCTGCCTCGCGTAATCCTTGTAATTCCCGTAGCGATTGCCAATGTAGGAAAGCGAGCGCATCAGGTCATCTCGGAGCGCCAATGGGTACGCCTTGCCGTGATTGTAGTACGAGATGATCTGCTGAAGAAAACCGTTATGGGCGAAATCCTTCACGTACATACTCGCGGGCTCCTCCGGCCTGGCCTGGAGTCGCGTGTTGAGTCCAAGATTGCCGACAAGGAAATCCACTCGCCCATCGCCGGTGAAATCGCCGGCGATAATCCTGTTCCACCAGCCGTTGCTCTTCTCGAGGCCGCGTACCTGCTGTCTTACCAACCTGCCACGACCCGCGTTGTGGAAGATGGTGATCGGCATCCACTCGCCAACGACAATGAGATCGACGCGACCGTCGCCATCGACATCCTTCCAGATCGCATCCGTGACCATCCCGACGTGCGACAGATCCGGCGCGGCTTTTTCGGTCACGTCCGCGAAGTGGCCTCGCCCATCGTTCTTGAGGAGCACACTCTGTGGATCGATGCCGTAACTCCCCGGTACGCTGCGCCCGCCGACGAACAGATCGATTGCGCCATCGCCGTCGAAGTCCGCCGCGGCGACGCGAGAACCGCTTAGCGTCAGCGGGGGAAGCGCGCCCACGGATTTGCTGAAATTCCCCTTTCCGTCATTGATATAGAGCCTGTCCTCGAGCGCGGGCGCGCTCTCGGTGAACTCACTGCCGCCGGTGACAACATAGAGATCCGGATGATGGTCGCCGTTGGCGTCGAAAAACGTCGCCCCAACATCCTCGGCGATACTGTCCTGCGCAAGCAACTTCTCGTTGCTCGTTGCGAATCGTCCGTCCTGCTGCTGCACCAGGATCGCGCTCGATTGGCCCTTCGCGCCGCCGATGAATAAGTCGTCGAGGCCGTCGCCGTTCACATCAGCTACCGCCATTGTCGGCCCTTCGGTCGACAGCATCTTCGGCATCAAGCGCTCGCGGTCGAAGTCGACGTAGTCGTTCTCGCGATGCGTGAACGGGAGCCTGATCTGGTCGGTGATATCGGTGAGTAGGCGGGAGGCGGGAGGTGGAAAGCGGGAAGCGGACGGCGGCGCAACGCTTCTGGTAGCCTCGGACTGCTTGATCGTTAAACGCTGATTGGCGGCGACCTTTTGCAGGCTGCTCACTCGACCATCGGGCCAGGCGACCGTCACTGTCTGCACGGTGTCGACGTCGCCAAGGCCAAACGTGAGGACGTAGTCTACGCTCGATTGGAATCCGCGTGTTGGCTCGAGCTCCTGATACAGAGCTCCGCTCGACGTCTGGATTGTGACCTGTGAGCCAATCCCGAAGCGATTCTTCGCGTCACCCGCGAGCGAAACCTGCAGATAATGATTCTGCTTGAGTAATGACCGCGCGTTGTTTCGATAGACGAACGCTTCCTCATCGACGTTGTTCACTACGAGATCGAGCGCTCCGTCGCCGTCGAGATCGGCGTAGCTCGCACCGCTGGCAAAGCTCGGCGTATCGAGGCCCCAGCTTGCCGTCTGATTGGAGAAAGTGAGATCTGCCTGATTTCGGAACGCGTAGTGTTCCAGTTTCGTCGACGTCATCGCGGCAGTCAGGGCCTTGTAGTCAACTTTGCCGCTCTTGGTCGCGTTGATCATCGTCCGTTGATTCGCGAGAAACGCGACGTAGTCCTGCGAAGTCACGTCCTTCGCGATGCCGTTCGTAACGTAGATGTCCTTGTTGCCATCGAGATCCAGATCGGCGATGAGCGCGCTCCAGCTCCAGTCCGTGCGAGCGACTCCGGCCATCTGCCCAATGTCGCTGAAGGTGCCGTTGCCGTTGTTCAGTTGCAGCATGTTCCGCATCAACTGATAGTGAAAGCCGTTTTGGACTTTCGCCCGATATGCCTCCCAATCCTCGAACGAGGATGTCGTACGCAGACGATACTCGTCCTCCGGCAGCATGTCGGTGGTGTAGATGTCAGGCAGTGCGTCGTTGTTGATGTCCGCGATGTCCAGCCCCATCGAGAAGTACGACAGGTACGGCATCTCCTTGTCCAGCTCCTCGCTGAAAGTGCCATCGCGATTATTGATGTACAGGTAATCTCGCTCGAAGAAATCGTTCGAGACGTACAGATCCGGCCAGCCATCACGATTTACGTCGCTCGCCACGACACCAAGGCCAAACGCGATCTCTCCCCCATATATGCCGGCCTTCGCGCTGACGTCGGTGAAGTGCCCGTTGCCATCATTGTGAAATAGTTTGTGGCCGCCCAGTGGATCGCGGACGTTTCGGGTGTTGCGAAGACTGAAGCTGCTGACGGGCCGGAACGAGTTGTTGATGAGGAACATGTCCAGATTTCCGTCGCGGTCGTAGTCGAAGAACGTCGCCTGCGTCGAGTAGCCCTGGTCGGCAAGTCCGTACTCGGCGGCCATCTCCCTGAATGTCGGCGCGCCGCTACCGTCGACGCCTTGAGCGATGTAGAGCTCGTTCGCGCGTGCCTTGCCAGGCTTCAGGCCAGCGTAGCAGACGTAGATGTCGAGCCGTCCATCACCGTTCACATCCGCGAACGTGACGCCGGTGGCCCATGATCCCTTCCCGGCAACGCCCGCCTCGTCGGTGATGTCCCTGAATTGAAAGTGGCCTTTGTTCAGGTAGAGACGGTTGCCGTGCTCGTTCGAAGTGAGCATGACTTCGGGGAGGCCATCGCCGTTCAAATCGCCGGTCGCGACGCCACCACCGTTATAGAAATTCCGGTAAGTGAAGACGTTCAGCTCGGGAGTGTCATCGACGCGATTGGCGAAGCGCACTCCGGTGTAGCTGGAAGGCATTCGCGTAAAGAGCTGCCGGCCCACATCAGGCGCTGACGTAGTTGTCGCCGTGGTGTCCTGTGACGAATCGTGGGAGTTGGAGCAACCGAACAGCGCCAGCGTGAAAAGCAGTATTGGAAGCCGTGACAACCCGGCTCCATTCTTACGAATTGAGAATGCCAAACGAGAGAATGCTCGCGGGGCGCAAGGCCCAAGAATAGAAGCTGACTATATCGCTACTGCGTCACGGCCTGCCCTCACGGTTGTGAGAGCAGGCCATGACGAAGCGCTGGTACTACAGGGGGATTAGTACCCCGGGTTCTGTACGAGTTTCGGGTTCGTTCCCAGCTGTGTTAGAGGAATCGGCATCAGAACGCGATATGGCTGCGTCAGACTCGCCGAACTCTTGAACAGCCATGGCCGGTTGTACTGGCCAGCGCGGATCAGATCCTGGCGGCGCTTCGATTCTGCCGTGAGCTCGAAGAGACGCTCCTGGAAGATCGCGTCGCGAACCTGAGCCTGCGTTAGTGTAGTTGCAAGCGGTTTCGGTGGACTGAACACGCGCGCGCGAACCGTGTTGACCAGTGCAACTGCCTCTGCTGGCCGCCCTTGCTCGTTCACCGCCTCGGCCTTGATGAGATAGATCTCGGCGAGACGGAAGATCGCGTAGTCGTTTCCGTTCTCCTGATCGAGGTGGGCTGGATCGACCGGCCATTTGAGGATGCGGACGCCTGTGGCTTCGGTGGCGTTCGCGTCATCCGGGATATTCGGATCAAATACGAGCGGATTCCCCGCGCGATCGGTCGCCGGCAAGCCGGTAACCTGATTGAACTGTGGGCCCGCGAGGAAAATCTGCCGCCGCAAATCGGCAGCGTCGAACGCGTTGTAGGTGTCGGCAATCGTGGAGAATCCATTCCACGGCGTCTGACCGCCTGAATACTGATTGTAGTGCAGCGTCGTCATCACGGCGTGGAGACCAAGACCGGGCTGATTCAAATACTTGACGACCAGGATGTTCTCCGGCGAATTGCCGTTGTCAGCTCTGAAGTTCGATCTCCACCCGCACCCTGGCGTCGAGCATCCGACCGACGCGTCAGTCGCCAGCGAATACGTACCGGAGTTGAGAATCCGGTTCGCCGCTGTTTCTGCGTCCGCCCAGCGGGCTGTGCCCCTCTGCAGGCCGGCCGCGGTGACTTCGCCCGTGAATACCTGGGCGTTCAGGTAGAGACTTGCCAACAACGCATCGACCGCGCCCTGTGTAATGCGGCCGTTCATCGCGGCCGCCCACTTCTGCGGCAGGTCGGGGCGGGCTGCGATCAGCTCGCTCTCGATGAAGCTGAAGACTTCGGCGCGCGTGTTCCGCTCTCTCGGAGCGATCTCGATCCCCGAGCAAAGCGGATTCGCGGTCTCGGGGCAAACGATCGGCACGCCGCCGAACATGTCCATCAGCGCGAAGTAGTACAGCGCTCGCAGCGTTCTGAGCTCGGCGATGATCCCGGGCTTCGTGGCAAAATCCACTCGCTGCATCGCGTCGAGCACCACGTTGGCACGAGCAACGCCGTTGAAAAGCTGATTCCACGCGCCGTTCATGTTGTCGAGAGCACCCGGGCTGTTTGCCGTCCAGGTCTGACGGTGGATGTCGAGCCACTTGCCGTTGTCGTACCAGTCGGTGCCTCGCGTCGGTACGATGATCTCGTCGGTCGAGACCTCGCTGACGTTGTAATACTCTTCGTTGAAATTCCGCAGCCCGGCGTACACGGATGCGAGACCGCCAGTCGCCTCGATTTCGTTCTTGTAGAAGTTGTCAGGCGTGATCGAGCTCTCGGGAACTTCCGTAAGATCCGTACATGCCGGCGTGAGAACGAGCAGGGCAAGGGCTCCGGCGGCCCCGAGCATCTTTATCATGTTTGGTTTCCTAGAAGGAGACACGGAGACCTCCCGTGAATGTCCGAGGCCGCGGGTAGTGAAGGTAGTCGATACCGCGAGAGGCTAAGCCGGCATCACTGTAGACTTCCGGGTCGTAGCCCTTGTAGTCGGTGATGAGAAACAGATTGTCCGCCGACAGATAGACTCTGCTGCCTCTTGCAGTGCCGGTAAAGGCCGGCATGTCGAAGGTGTAGCCGACCGTGACATTCTGTAGTCGCCAGAAAGAGCCGTCCTCGATGAAGCGATCGGAGAACACCGAAGGCTCCTTTGGACCAACTCCGTCGTCCAGTGCGCCGGCGAGGAAGTTCTTGTTGTTGATCGCGTTCGACTTCGTCTCGTAAACAAGCGCGGTCTCATTCAAGACTTTCTGACCGTGCTGGCTGTTGAGCAGCGCGCTGAAGTCGAATTTTCCAATGTTTCCGGAGGTACGCAAACCGAGTGTGTACTTCGGATTGGCGTTCCCGAGGATCACGAAATCATTGCCGCCGGGTGCCGCCGTCGGGTTCGGACTGAGAACGAGATTTCCGTTGGTGTCGACGGTGTAGTGATTGAACAACTGCTGACCGGGCTTCGGGTCGTCCTTCGCTTCGGGAGACCCTGCCGGGCCGGTTACGCCGTCTGGCCCTGGCCCGCACGCGGACACACAAACTCCGATGTACTGCGGTCCGTAAAACGTGCCGAGTGGTTGGCCGGGAAGAATGCGCTGAGAAGGCGCACCCGACTGACCCTGACCGCTCATGATTCCAGTGATGTAGAACGGTGTGGTGCCGAGGTCGACCACCTTGTTTCTGTCAGCGGAGAAGACGAGTCCCGCACTCCAGTTGGAAGTCTGCCGCTGCATCACCTGCGCGTCGAGTGAGAACTCGACACCCTTGTTGCTCATCCGCCCGATGTTCTGGAGCCGGTCGCTTATTACGGCCGGCTGTGGCACCGCGACCTTGAGCAGCAGGTCCCGAGTGTTCTTCACGTAGTACTCGAGGCTGCCACTGAACCGGTTATTCCCGAAGCCGTAATCGAGGGCGACGTTGGTCTGATCGGTCGTCTCCCACTTGAGGTCCGGATTCGGGTTGTTGACCGGAACGAAACCCACGACGGTCTGATCTCCGAACACGTACCGCGAATTGGCATCGGCCGACAGTCGGATCAGCGAAGCATAGGGCGGGACACCTGGATTGCCGAGTCTGCCCCAACCTGCGCGGAGCCTCAGCTCACTGAACGGCCCCTTCGGGATGAAGCTCTCCTGACTCAGGCGCCAGGAGCCGGATATGGCGGGGAAGACAGCCCATTTGTTGCCCTCTCCGAACTGTGAGGCACCGTCCCGTCTCCACGAGCCTGTCAGGAAATACTTCTCCCTGAAGTTGTAGTTGGCCTTGGTGAAGAAGCCGACCAGACGCTTCTCTTCCAGATTGGAGAACGGTGTGATCAGCTTGTTGCCCGTGCTCAAGCCATTGAACCCCAGCGCATCGGTGATGAAGCCTTGCGCTTCGGCTACGAACTCGGAAAGCGAGTAGTCATTGAACTCGTATCCGCCGAGCATGTCGAAGGCATGATCACCCGAGAAATCGGGATGATAATTCAAAACGGTCTGGAGAGTCTTCGATGTGACGGTGCGATCCGCCTGTCGCCCGCGCCCGGAGAAGCCGGCACCGGCGGGGCTGGCAAGTGGCCAGTAATCGCTCCGGTTTCCATCGCTGCGATCCACGCCGACGAGAACTCTCGCCGTGAGCGGGGTGAAGATGTCGAAGTCCGTCGAGCCGTTGCCGAGTATCCGGTTCGATGTTCCGAAAGCCTGGATCTGATTGACCAACCCGACCGGATTGCGATCCGATTGCGCCGTGTTAGCGCAACGAGTTCGGGCGTCGGGACTTACGCATGACAGCTCGTAGTATCTCGTCGCTCCACCCGCGGATGTATCGATGACAGTGATCGGCTTGGTCGGATTGAACTGAATCATGTTGATGAAAGTGCCACCCTCGAAGCCGCCCGCGTTCTCATACGGGATGTAGTCGTTCTTGATGTTGGACCCGGTCAGATTGAGGGCTAAACGCAGGCGGCCATCCATCGCCTGGTGGGTTCCATTGATTCGCGCCTGCAGGCGCTTGAACCCGGTCGAGGTAACTATCCCGTCCTGATTCATGTAATTCAGGGAGGCGCGATACTGCGTGCTCGCCGAACCGCCAGCAAATGAGAGGTCGTGATTATACGTAGAAGCACGGCGGAAGAGAGCGTCCTGCCAATCAGTGTTCGCGGTTCCCAGCGAAGCGCGCTGCGTCGCGGTCATCACCCCGGCCGTCACCTGCTGATCCACGTAGGCACGGAATTGATCGCCGGTCAGCAGATCCAGCTGCTTGGGCGCGGAGGAGAATCCTACGTACGTGTCGTACTGGATACTGGGACCGTCGACCGTTCCCCTCTTGGTCGTGATCAGGACGACGCCGTTAGCAGCACGAGTTCCATAAATCGCTGCGGCCGCATCCTTGAGGATCGAGATCGATTCAATATCGGAAGGATTGATGAGATTAAGCGGACTCCGCGGAAGCGGCGGCGCGTTGACGTCGGTATTGCTAATTGCAATTCCGGCGTTCTCCGTTTCAGTGTTGTTGATCGGAACACCGTCGATCACGTATAGTGGCTCGTTCGAGGCGCTGATCGAGCTACCCCCACGAATCCTGATCTGCGCACCAGACCCCGGCTCACCGCTGTTCTGAGTAATCTGAACGCCCGCGGCTCGACCCTCTATCATCTGGTTCACGTTGGAGGTGACGCCGACGTTTGCCGCATTGGCGTCAACCGTCGCAACCGAGCCTGTGATGGCGACGCGACGCTGCGTTCCATAGCCAGTCGTGACGACTTCCTGCAGAATCGCCGCTTGTCGATCGACGGCGAAGACGACGGAGACAGAGCCTCCGGTCGGAACCGTCACCACTTGCACGGGGGCGCTGAAGCCAATGCGGCGCGCCCGCACCGTCTGGGAGCCGGCCGGTACGCCGACGATCGTGAAGCTGCCGTCGGCCGCCGTGACCGCGCCGCGCCTCGTGCCATCGACGAAGACACTGACGTCGGCGATTGGCTGCTGAGTCACGGCATCGATGACTCTACCGGTGATGGTACCCGATGGAGGGACCGGGTTTTGTGCGCTCGACTGCGTCGACCAGAGCATGCCGACGACGAGCACGAGGAGTAAGCGACGAACAACTGCCATACGCAGGTCCTCCACTGGGGTGGGGAAGTGGGACAATGACCGTTCTGTCGCGCTCGATTGCGTATAGCCGGAACTCTCCGATCTATCCAGAGAAAGGAATCGGCGAGGGTCCTGCCCGGCAGTCGAAACGCGTGCCATTAAATGCTGTCTGGTCAAAGAATTGTCAAGCTTGAGTATCCTGCTCCTCGCCGACCACGTACAGAGATGCGTATCATTTACGCCGTGAACCGCTTCGTGTCCCGGCTGGCTTTCGTGCTGTTCGCTGGCGGCGTTGCCGACGCCGAGCCAGTCCTTGGCCAGTCGGGCGGCGCCGATCCTCGCTCAACACAAGCTGCGGTGAAGAAGAGTCCCATCCAGGACAACAGCTTCTTGATAGAAGAAGCGTACAATCAAGAGGCGGGCGTGGTGCAGCACATCAGTGCTTTCGTTCTGGAGCCGACCACGCGGGCATGGACTTACGCGTTCACCCAGGAATGGCCGTTCTTCAGTCAGAGACACCAACTGAGCTACACCTTGCCGATTATCTCCTCCGGGCGAGGCCGTGGTGCCGGTATCGGCGATGTCTCGCTCAATTATCGGTACCAGCTTACCGACGGAGCTCGGTCTGGAGTTGCCGTGGCGCCACGACTGAGTCTGTTGGTGCCCAGTGGCGATGAACGCCGGGAACGCGGAGCGGGTGGAATGGGAGTGCAGGTCAACCTACCCATATCCGTGGAGCACTCGGAGCGGTTAGTGTCCCATTGGAACGCGGGCGCCTCGTTCACGCCGACCGCGAAGAACGCGGTCGGCGACGAAGCAACTACCAATGCCTACAACGTGGGCGCCAGCGCGATCTGGCTTCCGCTGCCGCGGCTGAACTTCATGCTGGAAGTTTCCTGGGCAAGGGCCGAAGTGGTGACCGCGCAGGACCAGCGCGTCGGAGAGCAGAACTTTTTTCTTTCGCCGGGAGTCCGCGGCGCGATCGACTTTGCCTCAGGTCTGCAGATCGTGCCCGGATTCGCGGTGCCAATTGGGATCGGGCCGAGTCGGGGAGATCACATGATCTTCCTGTATCTGAGCTTCGAGCACCCGTTCTGACCGCCGCCTAGAGAGCCGTCCGGACAGACGCGGCCTGCGGACCGCTCGAACGCGGTCTATCGTAGTACTCGTCGATCGCTGCTCTCAACACCATATCCGAGACCTGCTTGGTCGGCGAGTTGTCAGCGTTGGCGTCGGTGTCCGCCGCGAAGGTGATTCGAGGCAACCCGCACAGCCTCTTGATCGTGACCAGTA
The DNA here is from genome assembly GCA_045803975.1 of Gemmatimonadaceae bacterium. Lineage (GTDB taxonomy): Bacteria > Gemmatimonadota > Gemmatimonadetes > Gemmatimonadales > Gemmatimonadaceae > UBA4720. The sequence continues at coordinate 16,354 of JBJMOA010000085.1, read as the reverse complement.
CTTTCTCCGGAGCTCGGCCCTGCTTCTTTAGATCGCGCACCAGCACCCGAACCGCGGCGAGCAGCTCCTCGTGCGTGCAGGCCCCGCCGATCGTCCGCTCGAACGTAGATCGGAAATCATTTTCCAGCTTTCTGGCCATCGCGAATCTCTCGTAGGGATACATGTGAGTACCAGCCCACTGACGGTGTGGTTCCCACCGCCGCGGTCGGCCGTCCAAACCCCAGTCCAACCTCGCGGAAAGCACGCTTGTTGCTTTATGAGCGCATGGGATCCTCGTAACCGTTTCCCGCCGGACCCCAGCCAACCCCAAGCTCATGCATTCAAAGCAGATCCTTATAGGAACCGTGATGTTGACAAGCGCCTTCGCCGTAACTTCGGCCTGCTCGAAAGCGCAGCCGGACGATGCGCCGAATGGAAGTAGCCTCAGTTTCGCCAGTCCGCCGCCTGGCGCGACGGTGAGCGCCGACGAACGTCAGGTTTACCTCAACGCCGCGCGCACCTCGTGGAATCTCGTCAATCGGATCACCGAGTCGTCGACGGGACTGGCGCGCGCACACGCCGATTACTCCTACGTGACAGTGTGGGACATCACTGGCGCCATCGCCGCTAATTACGTCGCGCACGAGCTCGGCTTCATCAATACCGCGAGTTACGACGCGCGCATTTCGCGCATTCTCCGCACGCTATCGACTATCCAGCTCTTCGATAGAGTTGCGTTCAATCGCATCTACGATGCGAAGACAACGCGCCTTGTCGACAACGCGGAGCAGCTATCCAACGTCGGCGCTGGATATTCGTCGGTTGACATCGGGCGACTCCTCGTCTGGCTCCGAATCATTGCGGTGAAGCAGCCGAAATACGCGCCGCTTGCAACCCAGATCGTGCGCCGCCTCGACATGTCGAAGTTGCTGGACAATGGATTACTGAATGCGGTGGAGGTCGATCCCAAAAGCGGGCAGCGCCGCAACTTCCACGAGACGGAGATCGGCTACCAGCAATACGCGCTGACGGGATTCTCGCTATGGGGCGCGAAGGTCGACAACAGCGGTCTCGACGTGCGCGACAATGTCTCGCAGGTCAACATCTTCGGTGTTGACGTCCTTACCGACCGGCGCGGCAACGATCGCGTGATGAGCGAACCGTTCATCATGATCGGCCTCGAGCTTGGTTATCGCTCGCCGCAGCTCAGTCGCCAGGCTGCGCAGGTGCTCGCGGCGCAGAACGCGCGCTACCAAAAAACCCGCATCGTCACGGCCGTCACTGAGGACGCGCTTCCCGACCCTCCCGACTATTTCTACTACTATAGCGTGTGGCACCACGGGAAACCGTTCGTCGTCGAGCCGCCCGGGGATGGCAGAGTGCTCGATCAGCCACGATGGGTCAGCGCCAAAGCAGCGTTCGCCTGGAACGCGTTGATGCCAAGCGACTACACGAGACTGTTGCTGACGACCGTCCGCCCCGCGGCGACGAGAGCGGGATGGGGCGCCGGCGTGTACGAGCGAACGCTGCGACCGACGGGAATCCCAAGCCTGAACACGGCCGCGCTGATCATGGAGTCGGCGCTGTACAAGATTCGCGGGCGGCCGATTCTGTCGCAGTAGCCACCGAAGAGTCTCAGGCGCTAACTGCCCGTTCTCTTATGGTTTCCGGTTTGGAGCTGCTCGCCTAATTCCCGCTCCTTAATAGCGTCGACATCCGACGCGACGACGTGCGGATACACATCGTACTTCCAGTGGATGCGCGCCATGCGATCGAGGAGCTTCTCGAAATCGTCGTGCGAGAGCGAGGTGCAAAAGCGTGAAATTCGGCGGGCAATCTCTCGTTTCGCCGCAGCGATTGCTTCCGCTTTCCGTCGGTCATCCATCGAAACGAAAACCCAGCGCAGGATTAAACGGCTGGAGTGATGCAAGAATTATCCCGCGACTGACTCTCGGGAGCGGCAACAGCGTAGATGCCGCTTACGAACTACCGGCTCGGAGCTATGGGCGGAGCGGCTCGCTGCTTCGGCAGTTCTTGACTGAGGGCCTAGGACTAAGTGCATTGCTGATTGATGACTGAGTGAGGTCCGAGGACAAAGGGCGGACAAGCAGGATCGAGAACCATCGCCGTCACAGTTTGTCCTTGGTCCTGCGCGGATGCCCTTTGTCCTGGATCCTCAATTAGTCCGCGATCATAAATGCACTTGGTCCTGGGCCCTCAGTCCTCGCCTAGAGTTTACCCGAAGCCGCGAGCCGCTCCGCTCGAAGCCCCAAGCCGGTAGTTCATAAGTGGCAGCTGTCGTTATTCGTTGGGATCCCGCTCGAACCGCGCATCCCTCTTGGTCCAGCGATGAGTCTGGCGACAAGCTGGACACTCGATCGGGTCCATCTCCTCGATGGGCGATGCTTCGAATGTCTGCGGATCCATCGAGTAGCCCGTGTAAATCATCTTCCCGGTGTTCGGACACTTGATCAGAATGCGGTTCAATTTCTCCTCGCGGGCATCATCGCAGCGAAGGCTGCATGCAAGGAGGATTCCGCAGCCTAGTTCCTCGCGACCTTGGCGGCCGGCCGAATGTAGAGCATCACTGGCACCTGCCAGCCCGCGAGACGAACCTGTACGTTCAATTTCTGCACACCCGGTCGGTCAGGCGTGTATAGAAAATCTTCTGTTTCTCCCGCGCCCATTAGTGTAGAAGCTGCACGCGCCGTCGCTTGCTCAGGCGGAAGATCTGCGCCGTCCTTCGCGACAGGCGTCCACCGCGCGGTCGTGGAGTCCGTCCCAAGTCGGAAAATCACGATTGCCTGCGGATGTATCTGGATGATGCGAAGGCGATAAGTCGTGCCCACCTCGAGATCGAGCTGAGGGGACACCGTTCCATTCACCATTCCGGGCGATCTCGCCTCGATGTTCCCGGGCCCCCCGCCACCGACCAGGATGATCTTGTCGATGCGCGGGTCGAACGGGTGCGTCGGATCCGTCACCACGAGCGCGCCATACATCCCCGAATTCGTCTGCATCAACTCGTTCACGTGCGAGTGATAGATGAACGTTCCCGCGCGCGGCGGCGTGAATTCGGCGATGAACGAGTCAGCAGGCTGAATCGCCGGCGCGATCCGGCTCGGCATTCCGCTCCACCCCGCGACACCATCCGGGTAGCTCTCGATCTCCATGCCGTGCCAATGAACGGACGTAGGCACGCTGAGCCTGTTCACAACAGTAATTCGCGCAGGCCGACCTTTCTCCAATAACAACGTCGGACCCGGTAGCGTCACCGAATCCCCACTCGGCTCATCCCCCTTCTGCAACACAAAACCGACCGCAGGCTTGTGGTTGTAGCCCCGCGGCGAGCTCTGAATCAACAATCGCAAGTTCTGCGGCGCCTGCGTTGAAACGACGCGGTGATTGGCGCCACGGGGAAGGACGTGGATCCCGATGATCAAGCCCGCCATCTCGTGGATGCCGTGCGCGGCGTGCGCGTGCTCGTTCAGCAACGCGTCCATCGGGCGGAAGTCGATCATGTTTGCGAGCTTACTGGTTCCATCCACATGCACGGCGAGGTGGCAGTGGAATAACCAGTTGCCGGCGCGGTCGGGAACGAAGCTCATCGCCATCGTCCCACCCGAATTCAGGAGCTTGGTGTTCACCTGACTAACGGCGGACGGAGCAAGCACGCTGTCCGCGCCTTCGCCTCCGCTGCGCACGACGTTGTAGTAGAAGCCGTGCAGGTGCATCGGGTGAGGCGCGGAGCTCGGATTGACTACCCGCCACGAAACCGTATCGCCCTCGCTGAAGGTGAAACGCTCCGTGTGCGGCCACGATTTTCCATTCACTACGACGATCTCGCGCGGATGCGGAACACGTCCCGCAACGCTGTCCTTGTCCTGGTGGAAAACTCCGATCACGAAGGTGCGATCCTTCGCCGGCGGCGCGTCACGTGGGTCGACGATTATCGCGCCTGAAAGCTGCGAGTCCAGGTCGTTGCGATACAGCAGCGTGTTTTTTGTCGTCGTCGCCCAGTAGAAGTAGGTACCAGGCGGTCCCGACTCGAATCTCACTTCGCGCGTTGCGCCGGGAGGAATGCTGATGACGTCGTCAGCGGTCGCCGGCCTCGAGTGAAGTCCATGCACTACGACTTCTACGTCAGGCAGGACGTTGTGAAGGGTGACGTGAATCACCGTCCCTTCGGTGACTCGGATCATCGGACCCGGAATCTCCGGCGCGCGCCCCGACTCCGCGAAGGCCTGCATCACGACACTCGGCCCGCTGTCCGACTCAGGGAACCAGTTCCCGTTAACGATCTCGAGCTTTAGCTCGAGCTTGCCGTCACGCAGCGTACCCGCGACGCGGCGATTGTCGTTGGTACTGATTCGGGTCGGGGCTCCGGGATCGGCGCCAGCTCGATATAAACGGTTGGACGCGCCAGAGAATGAAACAAGCAATCCGCTAAGCAGTACGGCTGATGCAGTATTCATTGTCAGCTCGGGGCGGGACCGGAGGGATTTTTACGGCGCCCCAATATGTACTGATTCGACCTCAGGTCAACGAAAATTGCTGGGGCCGATGTCTATCTAACGCACTTCACCTGTGCCTTCACGGCAATACTGGCTGGTGCCGCCGACATCGCGTTGGAGACGATGAAGTGGTAGATGCCGGCACCGGGAAGCGCATAGTCGAGAGTGTTCTCCGATCCTCTGAACGTCTCCCATGATGACTGCGCGATCGCGGCCGGGTTGGCGTGCCAGAAGACGTACTCGTCGTCGGTGAGGAGGAAGACCTCAATATTGCGAGCGTAGCCGCCGACGCCCTTCGTGGTTCCGACGAGCCTGCACTTCTGCTCGGTTTCCGGCAGCGCAAAGAGGTACTGGAGCGCGTCGAACGCACCAATGCTCGACTTCTTGCTGTCGGCGATCTTGATCGTGATGAGTGCGCCCGAATTATCCGAAGCTGCCGGTGCAGACGCGATGCCAGATGTGGGTGCGCCAATGTCGGTAGGTGGCGCACTGACGGGCGCCGCGCTGAGCTCCGGGGACGGCGCTGGCGCGTATGCGAGAGTGCGCGGCGGCTCGGCGCGAACCGGCATCGCAACGCCTTGAACGAGAAACCAGAACGCGCCATACGCAACCGCGAGCCCGGCGGCGACGCCGACACGCGCCTTCGTATCACCGGGATCGGTCGAGGGTGGGGCGTTGAGGGCCACGTCCCACCCGCACTGTTTGCACTCCTTTGCGTCCGCCTGCATCGGCTCGCCGCAGAAATTACAGTACTTCCTCACACTGACTCCTCAGCACGTTCTGGTCTGTATGAGGACGAGTGAGTCGAATGGGCGGAACGGACTACTGACTACAAACTCAGAACTGCGGCGAAACCGTGCCCTCTTTGAACCGATCCCCGCCGTTCCCCCTCCGTTGCGATTCCGAGATCTGTTCGACGACGACGGCGACCTCGCGTTCGGTCACCGCGTTGTCTCGCGCCGCCCGCGCAATGTCTGCTTGCGAGATGATTCCGACGGGCCGGCCACTCTCGTCGACGATCGGGATGCGGCGCACCTGAAGATCGGCCATCGTCCGCTCGATGTCGCGGAGATCATCGTCCGGCCCGCAACAGCTCGCCACCGAAGTCATCAGCTCCCGTAGCTTCGTGTCGGGCCCCTTCCCTTCCGCGAGCGCGCGGATGGCAAGATCGCGATCCGTCACGATTCCGATGATTCGCCTGGAATCGGGATCTACGATCGGCACCGAGCCGCAATCGCAGTCGCGCATTACGCGCGCGACCTCCCTTGCCGTGTCGTCTGGCTCGCAGCACTCGGGATTCTTTGTCATGATGTCTCTTGCTCTCATCGGTGAAGCTCCTTGGCGGATTGTTGACTGACTTCGGGAAGACTTCTGCGGTTCAGGCCAGCGGCGCCGCGCCATCCGGCGCGAGGTACTTCCTGAACCAATCTCTCGCGAGTTGGGCCACCTGCTCGAGCGTGCCCGATTCCTCGAACAGATGGGTAGCACCCGGGACGATCTCGAGCTGAGCGGGCGCGGTCATCCGTGCCATTGCCTGCTTGTTGAGATCGATGACGACGGAGTCGCGACCGCCGACAATCAGCAGAGTCGGTGTGCGAACGTGAGGCAATTCCTCGGCGGCAAGATCGGGACGACCTCCGCGCGACACGACGGCATCGACGCGGTCGGGACGCCGGGCGGCTGCGACGAGCGCTGCGCCACCACCGGTGCTAGCGCCGAACAAGCCAACCGACAGGCCGCGCGTATCGTCCTGAGTGTCGAGCCAGCGCATTGCACCGATCAGGCGATCGGCGAGCAGCCCGATATCGAAGCGGATGTGGCGCGTATGAATGTCGATCTGTTCTTCCGCGGGCGTCAACAAATCGAACAGCAATGTTCCCAGATCGGCGCGCCGAAGTTCCTCGGCCACGAACCGATTGCGCGACGAGTGACGGCTACTCCCGCTGCCGTGCGCGAAGAGAACGATGCCGCGGGCTCCGTGTGGAACCGCGAGATTGCCCTCGAGCTCAACTCCGTCAGCGCTCACGACGACCGTTCGCTCGGCGACTTCGGCGGTGTTGGTTTGCGATGATAGGGGCATGCCGGTCTCTCTTGGACGGAAGCAGATCCAACGGTCGCAAAACCCGTGCTGATCAGAGCATGTGGTCACCATCGCCCGCGACTTATATTCGCCCCATGCGCTTGCGCCTAGCACTGTACCTGCCGAGCCTGATGATGAGCGCGCTGTCACCAAGCGGTGCGCAGGAAGTGACCGCCGCCCGCGGACCTTCGACCATCGAGCTTCGCCCCGGACTCGTCATTACGCGCTCGGCGCGAATTGCCGCGCGCGTTTACCGATTGCCCGCGGATTCTGTCGATTCAGCAGTGATCACTATTCGAGGCGATAACATCACGCTCGACTTCGGCGGCGCGACAATGGAGGGCACTCCTCGCGGGGCCGATCCCGATCGCGCCAGGGGCGTCGCTATTCTTGTCGATGGTGGACGCAACGTTCGCATCACCAACGCGCGCATCCGCGGTTACAAGATCGGAATCCTCGCTCGACGAACGAGAAATCTATCGCTGCTCGACAACGATCTGAGCGGCAACTGGAAGCCGAGACTTTATAGTGTTGTCGAGCACGAGAGTCTGGTGGACTGGTTGTCTTTCCATAAGAACGATGCCGACGAATGGCTTCGTTACGGAGCCGCCGCTTACCTGAGCGATGTCGCAGGCGGCGAGATACGGGGGAACACCGTCACGCAGGGAATGAACGGTCTGATGCTGGTCCGCACGAACGGGCTTCGCATCTGGAACAACAACTTCTCATTCAACTCCGGCGTCGGCATCGGTTTGTACAGATCGAGCAACGACACGATCATGCACAATCAGGTCGACTACAACGTGCGTGGTTACAGCGAAGGGTTCTACCGTCGCGGCCAGGATGCAGCCGACGTTTTGATTTACGAGCAGAGCTCACGCAACGTCGTCGCCTACAACTCGATGACCCACGGCGGGGACGGCCTTTTTCTCTGGGCCGGTCAGAGTACGATGGACACCGGGGCGGGTGGCGCGAACGACAATTTCGTTTACCGCAATGATCTCAGTTTCGCGGTAGCGAACGGGATCGAGGCGACGTTCAGCCGCAATATTTTCCTGAGCAACTACGTCGAGGGATCCGAGTACGGCTTGTGGGGCGGGTACAGCTTCGACTCGAAGATTGTCGCAAATCGATTCCTGAACAATCGATTTGGCGTAGCAATCGAGCATGGTCAGAACAACCTGATCTCGACGAACGCGTTCGTCGACGACTCGACGGCGATCCAGCTGTGGGCGGATTCGATCACCGACTCGGCATGGGGGTACCCGAAGCACCGCGATACGCGGAGCCGGAACTACCGGATCGAGAACAACGGCTTCGCCGGCGCGCGCGTCGCGATACGGGCATCAAACACGAGCGAGATAACCGTAAGTCGGAACAGGTTCGTGTCCGCCGATACGATTGCTGTTCTGCGCGATACTGTCGGTTACACCTTCAGCGGCAACATCGATTTCGATTCCACCGACTGGTCGCTCAAGCCTCCGAAGGACATTCAGGCTTTGGCACCACTCGCGATGCGCAGCGGGTTCATGCCGACGCACCTCGACGGATCTCCGGCGGCGCGTCCGCGCTCCGATATCATCGTCGACGAATGGGGACCGTACGACTGGCTGACGCCGAAACTGTGGCCAATCGACAGTACGCGGGCATCGCCGCTTCGCCTCAGAGTGCTCGGTCCACGCGGATCGTGGCGCGTGATCTCGCAACGCGGATTGACCTCGATTTCGACTAGCAACGGGGTTGTTGGCGACACGATTTCGGTGACGCCAAAACCCGATTCAAGCGGCGATTGGGAAATCAGGCTCGAGTACCAGGAACCCCGGGTCCCAGCGACCCGTCGCGCGCCAGCCGTGATTCGGCCGCCGGTTGAATTCGGGTATCAGCGGTTCGAGCCACGAATCGACTGGGCCGCGCGCTTCTACAAGTGGACGGACAGCACCGAAGATCCGCGCAAGAATCCCGATGCGTTCGCATCGCTCACCCGCTCAGCGCCGATTCTCGTGTCCACAGTTCCGCGGCTGGATTACGAGGGCTACCGCGCGCTTCCGGGATTACCGCGCGAGAATTTCGCCCTCGAGGCAACGGGTTCAGCCGATCTCGCGCCCGGCGCCTACACATTGCGCACGATCAGCGACGACGCCGTGCGGGTGTGGGTCGACGGCGCGCTCGTGATCGACAACTTGAAGGCGCACGAGTCAGCGGTCGATTCCGTTTCGCTCACAGGTGGCCATCACGAGCTGAAGGTTCAGTACTATCAGGCGGATGGGTGGTACGAGGTCAGGGTAGAGATTGTGCGGGCGGTGGCAAACTCTCTGCGGTAGGATCTCCTAACGAAGGAGTCCCCATGCGCCCGCACTTCCTCGATCGTTACGACGCCGGGCGACGTCTCGCCACGTCGCTCCAGCACTATGCCGACCGCTCAGACCTGCTTGTTCTCGCGCTGCCGCGCGGCGGGGTTCCGGTAGCGTACGAAGTCGCGCGCGCACTCCACGCTCCACTCGATGTATTTCTAGTCCGCAAGCTGGGCTTTCCCGGCCATCCGGAGCTCGCCATGGGCGCAATCGCAACCGGCGGCGTGAGAATCATCGACAACGAGCTCGTCGAGATGTTCGGCGTCTCAAATGATGCAATCGAGCGCGTGACCGCCTCCGAGCAACGCGAGCTGGAGCGGCGTGAGCAATTGTACCGCGATGGCCGGCCCGTGCCGGATGTGAAAGGTCGCACGACGATTCTCATCGACGATGGCCTCGCAACCGGCTCCACAATGCGCGCGGCCGTTCAGGCGCTACGACAGGAAGGCGCGAGCAAGATCGTCGTAGCCGTTCCGGTTGCTCCGCCCGAGACCTGCGAAGCATTCAGACAGGAAGTCGACGACATCATCTGCGCCGTCACGCCCGAGCCATTCCAGGCGGTGGGGATATGGTACGGCAACTTCAACGAGACGAGCGATGATGAGGTTCGGGAGTTGATCGCGAGGGCGGAGAGGGAAGCTCCGCTGGCATCTCGTAACTGAAAGCTTTGAACTACAACTGAACGGGTGCCAGGTGTGAGCAAAATCCTGGTGAGTGCCGGGTTCACTACGCCCGGACCAGTCGAAGCGCGGTAAGATGTTTGTGCTTCGAATGCGACTAGTGCCGTCACGACGTCGTGAACTCATAGCTCGCCAGGTAGTTGCTCACACCTCGCACCCGTTCAGTTGCAGTTACGGGTTGCGAGCACCTGGCACCCGGTCTGTTGCAGTTCAAAGCTTTCAGTTACCAGATGCCAGTCGTTCAGTTGCCGCTGATGCTTACTAAGCGGAGATGCATATGACGTTGGATCGTCGCTCCTTCATGGCGTACTTCGCCGGCGCGGGCCTCACCTCCACGCTCTTCCCCGGCGCACTCTGGGCGAAGCTCGCCGCCGGTGCGGAGATAACGGTGGAGACCATCGCCAGCGCCGAAGAAGTCGCGGGCGTGCATTTCGAGCCCGCCGAGCGCGAGCTGATGCTCGACGGGCTCAAGCAACAGGAGCAGCGAATCGAAGCGTTGCACAAAGTATCGCTGCCGAATTCAGTGAGCCCCGCCATCGTCTTCAGCCCGTTGCCTCCTGGCAAAAAAGTGCCGATGGAGCCGCGGCGCCCAATGGTGCGCAGCAGAATCGCTCCGCGTAATGCGCCCGCCGATCTTGAAGAGCTCGCGTTTCTACCCGTCACCGCGCTTTCGGAGCTGATACGACGCGGGAGGGTCACATCGATGCAGCTCACGCAGATGTACATTGCGCGGCTAAAAAAATTCGACCCTGTTCTTCGCTGTGTGATCTCGCTTACGGAAGACCGAGCGCTCCGCCAGGCCCGCGCAGCCGATGCCGAAATTGCACGCGGCCGATATCGTGGCCCGCTCCATGGGATTCCGTGGGGTGCGAAAGATCTTCTTGCGGTCCGCGGATACAAGACGACGTGGGGCGCGGGCCCATTCAAGGAACAGGTCATCGATGCGGATGCCACTGTCGTCAAACGCCTCGACGACGCCGGTGCAGTCCTCGTCGCCAAGCTCACTCTCGGTGAGCTCGCACAGGGCGACATCTGGTTTGGCGCGACGACCAAAAATCCGTGGAAAGTGGACCAGGGCTCGAGCGGATCGTCTGCCGGTCCTGCATCGGCAACGGCCGCTGGTCTCGTCGGATTCGCGATTGGGAGCGAGACCCTCGGATCAATTTCCTCGCCGTCGACTCGCTGTGGAACTACCGGACTCCGTCCGACGTTTGGCAGAGTGCCACGCACCGGCGCAATGGCGCTCTCGTGGACGATGGACAAGCTCGGACCCATCTGCCGCAGCGTTGAAGATTGCGCGATCGTGCTGGACGCGATCTACGGGCCTGATGGTCAGGACAACACGGTCGTACCGGCGTCGTACCACTGGAACGCCCAGCTATCACCGAAAACGCTTCGCATCGGGTACGTGAAATCCGCATTCGATACACCGCTCACGGATCCCGCCGATCCCAAGCGCACCCTGCACGCGACCAAGAAATTCGATGACGCCGCGCTCGACGTATTCAGGAGACTCGGCATCAAGCTCATTCCGGTCGATCTCCCGGACGTTCCGTACGACGCGATGCGCATCATTCTGACCGCGGAAGCAGCGGCAGCCTTTGACGAGCTGACCCGATCGGACCGCGACAAGGAGCTTGTTCAGCAAGGAAAGTTCGATTGGCCAAACACCTTCCGGACCGCCCGGTTCATCCCAGCGGTCGATTACGTCAATGCGAACCGTCTGCGGTCCATCGCGATTCAAAAGTGGGACGACCTAATGCGCAGCGTCGATGTGATCGTGACCCCGACGGGAGCCGCGAACTTATCGCAATTGGTCGCGACCAATCTCACCGGCCATCCCGCGGTAATTCTTCCCAACGGCTTCCGCGATGATGGAACGCCCGTCTCACTGACCTTCCTTGGTGGACTCTTCGAGGAAGGGAAGCTTCTCGCTGTCGCGCGCGCTTACCAGGAGGCGACGGCGTTCCATCTGAAACATCCGGTGGTTCCGCTTACGCCGCCAACCCCCGCACCGCAGCCGTCCGGGACTTGAGTGAGCGAAAGTCCGGAGCTCGAACCCGTGGTTCTCGAAGGAAGCTTCGTGCGACTCGAGCCGATGAAGTTTTCGCACCACTCGGCATTGAGCGAGGTCGGACTCGATCCGGAGATCTGGCGCCTCACCGTTGCGTGCGTACGTACGCCGGATGAGATGCGGGACTACATGGACTCGGCTCTCCGCCTGCAGCGCGATGGAACGAGTCTACCGTTCGTTACCATCGAGCGCTCGTCAGGCAGAGTCGTCGGCAGCACACGCTTCGGTAACTACGATCGAACCAATCGCCGAATCGAGATCGGCTGGACCTGGATCGCGCGTCCCTGGCAGCGAACCGCCATCAACACCGATGCGAAATACCTGATGCTCACCCACGCGTTCGAAACACTCCGTTGTGTAAGAGTCGAGCTCAAGACCGACGTGCTCAATTCGCCGTCGCGCAAAGCGATGCTCCGAATCGGAGCGAAGGAGGAAGGCGTCTTGCGCAAACACACCTTGATGTGGACCGGACGTTACCGTGACAGCATCTACTACAGCATTCTCGACGAGGAGTGGCCGGACGTGAAAGCAAATCTCGAGAGTCTTCTCACACGGCGTCCGCTGCAACGGTAAAAAAAAGCCTCCGAATGACTCCGGAGGCTTTAGGCTCGGTGGTCGCCGATCAAGGCGAGAATGAAAACTCCAACTTGAAGTATGCCGCCGATTCGCGGTCAGTGAATCCCGCGAGATCGCTCCCACCGACATTTCTATAGCCAATCACACCGGTCGTGCTGAATTTCGGCGTCCACGCGTACTCGAGCGTCGGCCCGATGTCGAATTGGTTGGTGGTGATTCCCTGCCTGCCGCCGCCCTGTCCAACGAGCTCCAGGCCGATTCGTGTAGGATGCCGCGCCGAGTAGCCCAGTGGCACCGAGCCGCGCAAGCGCCCCCAACCATAGTGGCTACCGAAGTTGTATTGCGAGAGGAACTGGGTGTTCAACGCGCGTCTGCCCGTCCCATTATGGTATGCACCGAAGCTCGCCGTCACACCGTTCTCGCCGCCGGTGGCTGCGCCGGGCACGCCAATCACGGGATTATTTACCCACGAGTAACCGACCCCGACCGAGACGCCGCCATTGTTCGTCGCGTACGCGAGACCCACCGTTGGATTGATCGCGCTCAGGTTCTCGCGTTCACCCGCGATGGGATAATTGAGCAGCCAGCCGTTCACGTCGAAGTATGGCGTCCAACCCAATCCTCCCATGCCGACGTACATGCCGAGCAGGTAAAACTGCACGTTACGAGTGTCGGCTTCAGCCGAACCGTAGAATGACGGGTGTATCTGCGCTTCGGCCGATCGCACCGTCCCGATCATCGCGACTCCTGCGATTGCCGCTAACGCAAGAATAAAATGCCGATGTCTTTTTGCTTTCATAGTTCAACCTCAGTTGGTAGTTCCGGTCGCTTCCCGATGCATATCGCCGGGCATTTTTGTGAGCCGCGCGCCGCTGGCTGGTGAAGTGAGTCTTGGCTCGGGTATGCCAGATTCGTACCCCGGGACGGCCAAAGCACCGCATGACAGGCAGGGGAAAATGGCGATGTCGAGCATCGTAATAGCGATGTGTCAGCGTCGCACGCGGCAGGCCGACTTCCTGCGTATTTCCACCGCCGATTGGCCTACTCCAGACGCTAACCAATGCGATTGAGCATCAATCTCCGTTCGCTGACCGTCGTTGTCATGCTTTCCGTGTGCGTCGGCAATGGCGAGGCGCAGCGACGCACGACGTCGGGCGCCTCGGCCGGGATCCGGACCGATTTTCTGGATGAACGCCAGCTCTTTCTAAACTCGGCGCGGACGGCATGGGCGTTCGTCGACCGTAACTATCAAGCGTCAACAGGTCTCGCGCGGGCGCACGATACTTACCAGTACGTCACCCTCTGGGACGTTGCCAGCGTTGGCGCGGCCCTCTATTCGGCTCACGAGCTGGGGCTGATCAACGACGCGGTATACAACCAGCGCATGCAACGCTGGCTCGCGACTCTCTCGACGATGGATCTCTTCGACCGCGCGGCGTTCAACAAATCGTACGACTCGAGAACTGGAAGGATGATCGACCGTGCCCAACGCATCTCGTCGCGCGGCATCGGTTGGTCCGTCACTGACATAGGCAGACTTCTGATCTGGCTTCGAATCGTCGCCGTGAATCAGCCGCAGTTCGCGCCGCTGGCAACGGCGATCGTCAAACGGCTGGACATGTCGAGATTGATCAAGGATGGATACCTGTATGGCGAAGACATCGATCCCAGAAGCGGGTCGATACGCGCGTACCCCGAGGGTCGAATCGGTTACGAGCAATACGCCGCCTCAGGGTTCGCGTTGTGGGGATATCGCGCCGACAAAGCACTCGACGGTCGCTTGAACGCTCTGCCAGTCGATGTGCTCGGCGTGTCGGTCGTCGCCGACAAGCGCGGCGACGAGAGAATCACGAGCGAGCCATACATCATGATGGGCATGGAGACCGGATGGTACTCACCCGAGCTCCGGCTGCAGGCCTGGCGAGTTCTCGCCGCGCAGGAAGCGCGCTACCGCGCGACGGGAATTCTTACGATGGTGAGCGAGGACGCCCTGCCGGACCCTCCTCATTATTTCTATTACTACGACGTGTACCGACAGGGCAGGTCGTTCGTTGTTGATGCGCCTTCCAGTCGCGGATTCGTCAACAGCCCGCGCTGGATAAGCTCGAAGGCTGCATTCGCGTGGCACGCGCTGTTGCCCTCGCCTTACACATTAGCAGTCCTCCAGGCGGTGCTTCCGTCGGCGATCGCCGGACGAGGATGGGGCGCGGGTGTCTACGAAGGCAGTCTTCGGCCGACGGGGGACGCCAGTCTCAACACCGCCGCTTTGATTCTCGAAGCTGCGGTCTACAACCTACGCGGTCATCCCTTCCTCGCCGCGCGAATCGACTGACTCGGCTAAATCGTGCTGCGCTGCGCGAGACCGAGCGCATATTCCGCCCACCAGTCTCCGGCCGGCGGCGCGCCGTTGCAGGAGCCGTCGGACTCACCCGGAGCCTTGATCCACAAATACGCGTCGACAAGTGGATCGGCGGTAAGCGTCGTCGGACGCGGACCGAGCGCGCGACCCGCGGGATTGCACCACTGGTTGTCGGCAGTGGGGCCGAGACCGTTGCGACTTGTGTCCATGACGAAGTGCTTGCCGCCGACGAGCGCCGAAACCGATTTCCCGTATGCAATCAGATTCGATGTGTACTGGAAATTGGACACGTTGAGTGCGAAGCCGTCGGCGCCAGCGACGTTCGCGCGCCTGAGTCTCTCCGCCTCATCGGACGGAGATAGCCACGCGGAGTGCCCGCCGTCCAGATATACAGCCACGTTGCTACTCGTTCCCTTGAGCGCGGCAACGGCGTACTGCATCAGGCTCATTCGCGTCGCCTGGTCTGTCGCCGAGAGGCAATCCATTTGGGTGATGGCGTCGGGCTCGAGAATCACGACCGCTTTCTTGCCCGCCAAGGCGTTGGCGAAGGCAGAGATCCAGGTCTTGTAGGCAGCCGGAGATCCGACGCCGCCAGCGGAAAGTCCACCGCAGTCGCGCTGCGGAACGTTGTACGCAACGAGAACGGGAACGGCTCCCGCGGACGCGACGGCATTGGCCGCATTGCTTACGGCGGAGAAAATGTCCCCACTCCATTCGCCAAACCATTGCGCCTGAGAACCGGAGGCGATTTTGTCCATCTGCGCGGCATCGGCAGGACGGGTCTGCCGCCATGAATCAGCCGTCTGTTTGGCGCTGGAATTCGGATCCACCCAAAACTTGGCGCCAGCGATGGGATTGCCGCTCACGGGAAGTTCCGGTGCGGACGCTGGGGGGGTGACAATCGGATTGCCGCCATCTACGGAAGTTAGATCACCGCAGGCCGCGAGCATGGCGACCGCCACGGCAACGGCTGAGTAACGGCTGAGGTACTGGAGTGAAGTCATGATGGTCTCTTTGGAAGCGCGTCCGGCTTGGCCAGATCCGAGTGATCCGGGCGTTAGCCACGGGGCTTTGCGTCTCCACCTTTCGATGGATTTGCCCTTAAACGGAGAATGTCCGGAAGCACTAGTAAGTGCCGCCGGCTCTTATAGTTACACCTGAACTGTTGTCTTCGGTCCACGCGGTGGCCGCGCGATCCAGATCTATGATCGCGTGTCTTGGCGCTCTATGTAGACGAGTCTGGAAACCGAGCGGCACCTCAGCCGGAAAGACTTTTTCAACGGCAGAGCTTTATTGCGCGCAGGACTCCCCTTAGTCGAGACAGGAACAAAAAAAGCCGGCTCTTTCCAGAGCCGGCTTTTCGATTCACTCAGGTCGTTAGTAACTGGTGAACAGCAGGTGGTTATTGACCGTCCTCGCGTTTTTGGCCGCACCCTTGGTCGTCGCCTCGAAGAGCGCATCCCTTACGACCGCCGGCGATGCGCCGGGATTTGTCTCCAGATATAGCGCTGCGACGCCGGTGGTATGAGGCGTTGCCATCGACGTACCGCTGATGGTGTTGACGCCGTTGTTGAGCCAGTCCGAGGTGATACCGACACCCGGCGCGAACCAATCGACGCAATTCCCGTAATTCGACCACGACGCTTTCGTGTCGGTCTTGTCGGTGGCGCCGATCGTCATTGCGTTCGGCACGCGGGCTGGAGAGTACTTGCATGCGTCCTGCGCTCGGCCGATAAAGTTG
>JBJMOA010000084.1:0-17215 GCA_045803975.1 Gemmatimonadaceae bacterium | reverse complement strand
TGGGGGGTGGGGGGTGGGGGTTTGGGGGCTGGGGAAGGGCACGACGGTCTAGCCCGAAGCTCCACGCCGCTCCGCCGATCGCCATCAGGTGGTAGTCGTCAGTTGCAGTTAATCACTTCCCCCATCCCCCATCCCCCATTCCCTCAGAAATTCATCCAGTAAGACGCTTTTACCAGAAGAACATTGTCCGGGCGCGCGCCGAACAGATCCTTGAGATCCCGCGCCGGACGGAAGCTTCCTGGATTGCGATCGCTCTGATCGCGGCCTTGTGTCCAGACGAGAAAGAGCGTCGAGCCCGGCCGATATTCCCACCGTGCCACTGCACTCGTGTGAAGCTCCTTTACATTGAAGCTCGCGTCCTCGGTCGTCGCGGCGAATGGTCTGTAGCGATCGTCGTATCGCGGTGCGCGCGGTTCGTCCAGCTCGCGAAGCCTGAAGTAGCGCCCCGTCGTCAGGAATGGCTCGGCGTACAGCTGCAGTGACAGAGCGGTCGTCGCAGTGTAGTTGAATCTGCTGGTAAAGCTGAGAAGCTCCTGGTCGAGATGGGCGAACAGATAATGAGTCGTGTCGTTGCCGATTACGCCTCGATTTGCGAACCACTGCGTGTCGTTGCGATTGCGCTGGTAACGTGTGCCAAGCTCCCAGCTAAGATTGCTGCGCGCACGAACGGTCACGTACGGCCGCACTCGCCAAAGGGTCGATTTCCCATAGTCACCGACCGTATAGATCGCCGCGAACGTCGGCACAACCGTGCGCCGGGGATCGGCGCCCACGTTGATCAGAACGTTGAAGTCCGGCGACGCGCGAACTGCCGGACCGCCACGCGCGCAACGATCGCAGTATGCCGCGAAAATGTTGTCGGTCCACATGTCCGCCGAAAAAGTCATTCTGTTTGGAAACTCGGCGGACAGGTAAAGCTCGGTGAAGTTCGTGGTCGGCAGCCCGCTCGCCGTGTACTGGTTGTACTGAAAAACTTCGGCCGTCGCGTTGCGCCAGAATTTACGCGGCTCATTGCTTTGCGCGGTCGCGCGGAGCAGCGTGATCTGCTGATCGGCTTGCGACAGGAATCCGACGTCGTTGGTCTCGAAGCCGGGCGATAGTCGCTCGTATGAGGCGCCATAGGTGAAAGTGCCCACGACTTTGTCGGCCTTTAGTTGAAGATTCGTCCCGCTGAGCGAGGTCCGATTCGGATCGTAAGGCAGTCCGGCGTCCGGCCGGTTGTAGTAATGCACGGCATTCCGCTGAGTACGATCAATCGCTGCTGCCGTACCGCGCACGACACTTGTCGCAAACGCTCCGGCCAAGCTGTATCGACCGCCCGCGAAACGGTGGCGAGCATCGATACCGCCAACTAGCGCTTCGCGACGCAGCCTGGCTGCAGACGCATCGTCGAGATGCCGATTCACGAGCGTGAACAGCGTGCCGATTCCAGTTTGTCCGCTCCTGAAATCCTGCGAGGCGCGAAGAACGCCATACTCCGTCTGCGGCTCGATGACCGTCGGCCCGACGGCCTCGCGCCCCGTCACCGCGAAGAGTGTCCCGATCGACATCCCACTGCCAAGGCGGCCCGTCAATTTGCCGGCGCCGAGGATCGGCGTTGCGGCGGCAATGTCGGCGTTGGGGTCGCTGACGAGGCCGGAGAGCTGTGGCGCCCTGCCGATGCGTCGCGAGTAGAACATCCGTGAGGCATCGCCGTTGAAGCTGAAGATCCCGGTACCCTCGAGAAAGAAGGGCCGCTGCTCGGCGAGGAATGTCTCGAACGCGGTGAGGTTCAGCTGCGCCGGATCCGCTTCGACCTGACCGAAATCAGGATTTACCGTTGCGTCGAGCGTGAGGTTCGAGGTCACGCCGTATTTCAAGTCGGCGCCGACCGTCTGCTTTTGGGTGCGTCCGAATCCGGTCGGCTGCGGGACGCTGACATTCTTCGCGACGACGTACGGCGCAATCTCCAGCCGATGCGGCGAGCCGAGGCCACGCAGCCCCGTGAGGTCCGCAAACTGCGACGCGATGCCACGCACTGACCGGCGATACACCGGCCAGCTGTCGCGTTCGCTCGCACGAACGATGTCACGCATGATCATGACGCCGAACGTCAGCGAGTCCGCCTTTGGATACCTCAATTGCGACAACGGGATTCGGAACTCGGCAGTCCAGCCAAGCGAGTCGACGCGAGTGGAAACATCCCACACCGCATCCCACGTCACGTCCTCGCGAGAATCGTCGTAGGTGTAATAGTCACGCTTGACGCCAGCTGGGTTGACGGCGAACTCGTAACCAGTACGGCGATCGTGGTATGAGTCGATCATGACCTTGACCTGCTCGCTCTGCGTCTTCACGTCGCGGCGCGACAGAAGCGATACGATGCTATCCGGGTGCGGGTCGAACATCCGCACGAAGACGTAGAGGTTCTGTGGATCGTAGGTGATCCTCGCTTCCGTCTCGAAAGTCGGATCACCATTCTCCTTCGGATCAAACACCCGAAACCCTCTGATCGGCGGCGCGGATTTCCACGCCGCGTCGTCGTCGCGCCCGTCGATGACTGGCGCCTGGGGTGCCGCAACCGCAGCGGCGCTCGCTCGTGCGAGAGCCGTAGTCGGCGCAGTAGCGGCTTGCTGCGCCTGAGCCGGTTGGGCACTGGCGACGGCCGTGTTTGCCAGTACCGCCGCGCAGAGCGGGACTGCTATTTTTCTAGCACTTCTGGACAAGCCGACAGATGTCGCTTGGGTCATGATCCTTTCCTCAGATGTAGTTTCTAGTTTCTCGCCGCCGCCGCGAGTACGTTCGCGCGGTCATCGGCCGACGGTAGTGCGAGCGCAGCCTTCAGGAACGCATCGCGAACGGCTGGCGTCGTCAGGAGTTTCTGATTGACCATCGAGTGCAACACGTTCGCCTGGTCACTTCCCGATCCAAGACTCCGCGTTCGCTCGATCGCCGCGATGGTTGCCGCAGAAGTTCCCGAGTGGAGCAGCCGCTGCGTAATTAACGTGTGGAGCACGTTCGCGGCGTCGCTGCTCGAGCTCACACGCTTCGACGTTTCGATCACGTAGAGCGTGATTGCAGGATCGGCATGACCGTACGGAACGGCAGTCATCAACACATTCGCCATGTCGCCGCTCGATTGAAGCGTCGCGGTCGTCCGGAAAAAGGCGCTGCGCAGCGGTTCGCTACTGCTGGTTAAGTACCGAGCTGCTGTCGACATCAGGAAGTTCGCCTTGTCCCCGCTCGATGGCAGCGTTTCGGCCGCCTTGGCGAGCGAGATGAGCATCGCCGGATCAGCGCTTGGCGCGAGAGTCATGAGCGTATTCGCCCTGTCACCGCTCGACTGAATTCGGGGCAGCGCATCGGCGAGCGCGTTTCGCGCCCCTGCGCTTTGCATCGCGCTGGTCGGGAGCTTCTGAAGCACCGCACTGAGGTCGCTGGAGCTGCCGGCGAGATCCCTCGGCGCCTGGATCGCGACCTTCTCGGCATCAGCGGCCGACAGCGATGCTCCATCGAGTAACGCCTCGTAGTGCGCGCGTTTCGCGCTGCTGCTACGAATCTGACCGATCATTCGCAGGACGCCCGGTACTCCGCTCTGGCTTTTGATACGAGCGACGCGCTCGGGCACGTTGATCGCCGCCTCACGCAGAACTTCCGGGAGTATTCCGGCAAGCCAGGTTTGCATCTCCCCGTCGAACGGTACACTCCGTCCGTTAACAGCCGCCGAAAAGTTGAGAGATCCGTCTCCCACCGGCGTAACGGAAACGACACGGTCGGCATTCGGCCTCCGCTCACGAATTCTCACCAGCGCGCCGGGCGGCACCTGCGCGATGCGCGTTTCGTCCGGCGAGAATACCACTTTGCCCATGATCAATGCCTCGGTGCAACGGCCGGATTCACTGACCAGGTAATTCAGGCTTTGTCTCGTCCCGTCGTTGTGTGAGCTGATATGGGTTGATGTCCCGTACAACTCTGTTCCGACAGGGTAGGCTTCGCACGTCCACTTCATCTGGGATGATTTGCTGGATGCCGTGGACGCGACAGACTTCGGCGGCGTCGCTCCCACCGACTGGTTCGCTGCGGCGGCAGTCGTTGGCGTCGTAGCGGTTGATGGCTCGCTGATCGAAACCTTGAACGATTCGGGTAGCTCGTCACGCGCGACACTCGGCTGCTGGAATGGGCGCAGCGCGGCGAGTGGAAAAGTGAGCAACGCAACAACAAACGCGGTCATGAGTGTGCCCTTCCTTGGAAGTGTATGGCGGTCGAGACGCGGGTCGAGAATCGCGAGCATTCGACCTTCGAACTCCGAGCGCCGAGCCATCGCGAGTGCGGCGAACGCAGGCGCCGCACGGTCGTGCTTCGGCGTGCCAATCGAACGAACCATCTCGAGGAGCTCGCCGGCGTAAAGCGATGGGGTGGTCCCATCACGGAGCACGTAGTCGTCACACGCATGCTCGCGCTCGACTCTCATCTGGTGCGCGGCGAACCAGACGAGCGGATCGAACCAGAAAACAGCGACAGCGATTTGCGCCAGCAACTGCGTGAGCGCGTCGAAGCGTTTCACGTGCGCCATTTCGTGAACGAGAACGAAGCGCCGTCTTTCTTCTGTCCACGCATCGGCGTCCTGTGGCAAGAGCACTGCGGGATACACGATTCCCCACGTCACCGGTACCGCGAGTCTCTCGCCGCGAAGCAGAATGAGAGGTCGCGTGACGCCGAGTCGATTTGCGAGCCGTTGTGTCAGCGACAGCCAAACGCCGTCCTCGACGCGCGCCCCTTCACGGGCGAGCTGGGCGACCTTCCATGTTCCGACAGCCAGGCGCAGCAAAACGAGCAGCACGCCAACCAGCCAGAGCGCCGCGAGCGTCGGGACGATGCCCGGGCGTACGGTTGCGCCCTGTGACGACGTAACTGGCGACGTCGCTGCGTTTGTTGTGGTTGCAGGTTGGGTGGCGCCGGCAGTGCCCGCTGAAATCGGCTTCGGCTGCGATTGACCAACCCGCGGCGAGAGGCTGGGATCCGTGACACTCGCGCGTGGCGGCGCAGTCGTCGCTGATGGAACAGGTTCGCTTTGCAACCAAGACGCCGCGGGGAGCACCGGCATCTTCCACTCCGGCAACACAAGTACAAGCACGGGAATCGCGAGGTGACCGATTACGGCCGCTGTCCAAACCGCGTGACGCGAAGCCGCGGAACGCTTGCGCAGCAGATAGGCGGCGCCTGCAGCAACTGCGACGAGCAGCGCTCCCTTGAGCGCGGCGTCGATCAGAAGCGGTAAGGTAGTCCGAAACAACGAATGATCGACGAGGAACTGTGACAGCATCTCAGCGGCCCTCCTTTTTTGCCTGATCGACGATCTCGGCAACGCGATCGAGCTCCGCGTCGGAGAGTTTGGGACCCCTCAACTCCAAAAGCGCGGCGACTGCCTGCTCTGCGGAGTTATCGAAAAACGTTTTGAGGACGTGCGTGAGCGCCGATCGTCGCGCGGCGTCACGCCGCAGCGTCGGACGATAGACGTACGCGCGACCGTCCTCCTCGTGCACCACTCGACCCTTTTGTTCGAGTGTCCGAAGAGTCGCGCGGACCGCCGAGTAGCCCGGCGGATCGGGAATACCATCCATGACTTCTCCGACAGACGCCTTACCGCGCTGAAAGAGGAAGTCCATGATTTGCCGCTCGCGGCGGCTGAGGCCGGTGAGCTCGTCGTTGTGCGCCATTGGGATCCGTAAAGGCTGAGTTTGGAACTGCTGCAAATCTAGCATATGCTAAAAAATTAGCAATACTGATTTTTTTGGCCCAAAAAAAACCCGCCAATGGCGGGTCTCGCGCAGGCCACAGGCTCTGGTTCTCTACCGCGGGGATTGATCCCCCGAACCATCCTTTGGCGCGGATGCGGACAGGGCGGCGGCGCGCTCCCGCTCTTTGCGCTCGCGAATGCTCCTCACCGCCTTCATGAAATCGGCATCGTTGATCGCCTGCTGTGCGTGCCAGGTGATGTCGCGGTTCATCGCGGCAAAAGTCCGATCGCGCTCGATGGTGGTCGGATTGCCTTGGATATTGAGCGGCAGCATCGCCAGCAGCGCGGTCGGAATCGAAACGGGCCCAAGTCTGATCGCCCGTTTGTCGATGCCCCATTTGTATCCACCCTTTTTGATGGTCCAATCGGTTGGATCGCGCTGCTGCGCCACCGCGGCGATCGAGTCGTTGTACGGTCGAATGCCATCGGCGATCAAGCTGTCGATTGTCTGCGCGACAGTTTTTGGCGGCGCGACTATCGGTTGAGGCGGAGTCCAGAGTCGGCCGTCCGAATACGACGGCCGAACCCCACGCACCGGTCCGCCACCGCCAACCAGTGGCCCGTTTCCTGGCTCCTCGGTCGGCTTGGTCACGGCGGCTGCTGGAGTGGGAATCGTCAGCGGCACCGCCGTCGGCGCCACGACGTGAATCTCGCGGGGTGCGGCGGGCCGCCCATCCCCACCCGCCTTTCCCGGCGTCGGCTTTTCGCCAGGTCGGGCCAGTCGCACGAAACCTACGCGCTCTGCCGCGGCTGTCTGCCGTTTGGGAGCTGGTGAGACATCCGCGTTGAGAATCAGCATTCGCATGAACGCGATCGCGACGACGACGTGCACGCCGACCGACAGGAGAAAAGCTGGCGACAGCTTCCTCCTGGGTTTGTCGGGCGGGGACGCGACGCGGCGGAAAATCATCAGGCTCGCGCCATCCCCTGTCGCTCTTCCTGCACACGTCCGACTGGACGCGCTTCCTCGCCGATCTGCGATTGGAGCCGCTTCAATACCCGACCAGCCCGCTCCGCAGCCTCACGCAGGCGCTCCGGCGAAGTGATGAAGGAGACGCGGAAAAATCCCTCCCCGCCTGGTCCGAAAAGAGATCCCGGCAGAACGATCACGCCTTCGTCCTGAAGCAGGCGTTCTCCGAACACCGCGCTCGGTATGTTCTTTGGCAGCGGACACCAGAGGTACATCGTCGCTTTAGGGCGAACACATGGAAATCCGGCATCGCAGAAGGCATCGACGGCCGCGTCGCGACGACGCTTGAACTCCGCGACATTCGTCGGAATCCACTCGGCGCATTCATCGAGCGCTGTTGCCGCGGCTGCCTGAATTGCCATGAACGTCCCCGTATCGATGAAAGACTTCACCTTCGCCACCGCGCCAACGAATTCCTGCTTGCCACACGCCCATCCACAGCGCCAGCCCGTCATGTTGTAAGTCTTGGACATCGAGTGAAACTCGATCGCAACATCCCGGGCGCCCTTGATCTCGAAAATGCTGGGCGGCACGTATCCGTCGTACGCAAGCTCGGAATAGGCATTGTCATACACCAGCAGGATGTCGAGTTCCTTGCAGCGGCGTACGATGTCTTCGAGGTAGTCCTTCGGCGCGGTCGCCGAGGTCGGATTGTTGGGATAGTTGAGGTAGAGGATCTTCGTTTTCTTCAATACGTCCGCCGGCACCTTGTCGAGATCGATGAGGAAACCGTTGTCGGGGCGAAGATGGTATTTGTAAGGCGTCGCTTCGGCGAGAAGAGTCCCGCCCAGATACGAGTTGTAGCCGGGCTCCGGCACGATCGTATAGTCACCCTTCGTGACGTACGCGAAGGCGAGATGTGAGATTCCTTCCTTCGATCCTATCAATGGAACGATTTCTTTGATCGGGTGGAACTCCTGACCGAATCTCCTCTTCATGAATCTCGCGATCGCCTCGCGGAACTCGACGAGACCGAGGGCGAACCCGTAGCGGCTCATTGTAGGAATACGGACAGCTTCGGAGATTCGCTCGATCACCGCCGGCGGCGGTGACAGATCGGCGTCGCCCGCACCCAGATCGATGACGTCGACTCCGCGCGCGATCAGCTCACGCTTTTGCTCCGGAATTTTGGCGAGAGGATACTCGGGAAGGCTGAGCAGTCTGTCGGTGTACGCAGGCACTATCGGCTCTCCTGAACTGGGTTGCTCACGCGGCTCACGCCCGGAATCTCGATCTCGACGACGTCGCCGGGAGCGAGCGGACCGACCCCCGAAGGTGTTCCTGTAGCGACGAGATCTCCAGCTTCCAGTGTCATGATGCGCGAGATGTAGGCGAGGAGGGACGGGATCGAGAAGACCATCTCGCTGCTTTTTCCCCGTTGTCGCTCGACGCCGTTGACCCGCGTGACGACGGTGAGACTGTCGAGGTCCGGAAGCTTTGACGACTCCTCTCCCAGAGGACAAAAGGTATCAAATCCCTTGGCCCGAGTCCATTGTCCGTCAGTTTTTTGCAGGTCGCGCGCGGTGACATCGTTCACGGCGATTATCGCTCTGATTCCACGCGCCGCACCACTTTCAGACACTCTGGTCAGCGTCTGCCCTACTACGACTCCGATCTCGCCTTCATGCTCCACCTTCGTCGATTCCTTCGGAAGCACGATCGCCTCTCCATTCCAAACCACGCTCGAAGGCGGTTTGAGAAAGATGAGCGGCTCCTTCGGCACCTCGTTGCCCAGCTCCTTTGCGTGCTCACGATAGTTGCGGCCGACACAAACAATTTTGCCGGGTCGATATTTGGCGGGCATCTCAGTTAGTCACGGTTGAAAGTTCCATAGTTGCCCACCACTGGAAGTTGAATCGCCACGACCGTCACGACTCGCTCCGGTGGGCGATCTTGTAAGCGACGTTGCGCGAAGCTCCGAGCGTCTCGACGAGATGTTGCATCACATCGCGTGGTGTTTTTCCCGCCGCACGCAGTGCAGTCGCGGTCTCGCTCAGCTCGCTCTCTGCGACCACCGCCTTGTCCGCGCCCGCGATGACCATCACGACTTCGCCTTTTGGATCCGCTTCCGCATACGCGCTTGCAAGGTCGGCGACAGTCCCTCGCTTGAACTCCTCGAACTGCTTTGTGAGTTCCCTCGCGACGACCGCCTGACGCTCGCCAGCGCCGGCCTCGAGAAGATCCGTAAGCGTCGCACGCACCCGGTTTGCCGCCTCAAACACCACTGTTGTCATCCTGGACGCGACGATTTCGTCGATCATCTCCGTGCGCTCGCTGCCCCTTCGGGGAAGGAATCCGACGTATGTGAATCGGTCGAGCGACATTCCGGATCCGACAACCGCTGCCATCACCGAGGACGCGCCCGGAACGGGCACGACTGGCACTCCGGCGGTCAGAGCTGCCGCGACGAGGCGCGCGCCCGGATCTGATATGAGCGGGGTCCCCGCGTCAGATATCAACGCGATCGAGTCGCCGGCGCATAGGCGCGCGACCAGGCTCGGCGTTTCTTTCGCTTCGTTGTGCTCGTGATACGACCTGAGCGGAGTCTTGATCTGGTAATGATCGAGCAGGCGCCGGGAATGCCGCGTGTCCTCCGCAATGACAAGCGCGGCCGAGGAAAGGACCTCGACCGCGCGATATGTCATGTCGCCCAGATTGCCAATGGGTGTGCTCACCAAATAGAGCGTCCCCATCGCATCGGGCACGGACGGTGAGCGACGCTGATCAGGCAGCGTGCTGCTTGAACTTCTCCGCGAGAGCGGGCTTCCCGACGAATCCAATCACCTGATCCACGAGCTTGCCATCCTTGAAGAACAGGATCGCGGGTATCGACCGAACATTGAATTTCGTCGACGTCTTGATGTTGACGTCTACATCGACCTTCGCGACCTTCGCCTTGCCTTGATATTCAATGGCGAGCTGATCGAGAACCGGCGCAACCATACGACACGGGGCGCACCACGTTGCCCAGAAATCGACTACGGCGAGGCCCTTGTGCTGCTCGATCTGGCTCTCGAAATCCGCGTCGTTTACTTCCACTGCATTCGACATTTTTTGCTCTCCAAACCGCAGGATACCCCGCGGGGCTTCGTCGTTTAGCTTACTGCTGCGGGGACGTTGGCGATCCTCCCTGACATGGGCCCGGAACGCCGCCCTTCCTACGATTAAAACTAATGACCCGATCAACCCCTCGTGGTACGCGCGTTTCCCACATTGGAATCGCCGTTCAGGCCCTCGGCGAGAGCTTGCCGTTCTTTCGCGACGTATTGGGGCTTAGAGAGGTTCCGCTCGACGACGCGGACGGCGCGAGCATCGTCGGGCTCAGCGCCGGCGAGTCGCTGGTGGAGCTCCTCGAAGCCAACGACCCGGAGTCGCCTATCGCGCGCTACCTCATGAAGCACGGTCCGGGCGTACACCACGTCTGCTTTTCGGTCGATGATCTCGAGGCCACACTGGAGCGGTGTCGCCGCGCCGGGGTCCAATTGATCGACGAACATCCGCGCATCGGCGCGGAGGGAAAACGGATTGCCTTCCTGCACCCCAAGTCCACTGGCGGGGTGCTCGTCGAGCTATCCGATCACTGAGGCTGGCGCGCGGTTCCCGGATTGCCGCAGAAGTCGCGCACGGCCGCGATGTCCATGTTGTCGACGTACCAGCGGCCACCCGGACCTTTGATTGTATAGAAGGTGGATTGGCGAGTCAGGTTACCCTTTCTGAGCTCGACGCGAACGTCGCGGTGGCCCTGCGTTCCGCCGGTCTCGCCCAGTATCCGCGCGCTGTCGTGAGTGAAGTAGCAGGCGAGGATGATCTCGCGCTTCTCGAGCTCGGTGCGCTCCATCGTTTCGCGCGCTGGTCCCTTGCTCGTTCCGAAGACAGTTGACATCGCCTGAAGATCCTTGGCGTTCACCGCTCTCAGGAACTGATCAACGGCCAGTTGAGCGGAGGCGCCGCCGGTAAGCGGTCCGCTATTACCCGCCGTCGTTGCACTCGAGCAGGCGGCGAGAAGAAATAGACAGGCAATCTTTCTAAACGACACGATAGAATTCTCCACGTGAATTAGAGCTGCGACCTAGGGACTGTGACAATGCGAGCAAAGCAACAACGTCTCTACATCAATATCGATCACGTCGCGACGCTGCGGCAGGCGCGGCGCGGCCGCGCGCCCGATCCGGTCGACGCCGCGCTCATCTGTGAACATGCGGGCGCGGACGGAATCACGGCGCACCTGCGAGAGGATCGCCGACACATCCAGGACGCCGACGTCGAGCGCCTCAAGAAAGAAGTCCGGACGTACTTCAATCTCGAGATGGCGTGCGTACCTGAGATGGTCGCGCTCGCGCGTCATCTCAAACCCCAGCAGGTCACACTCGTTCCCGAGCGGCGTGAGGAGATCACTACCGAAGGCGGACTCGATATCACCAGCGAGCCTGCGCGCATCCGCGACGCCATCGTCTCACTAGCAGACGCTGGCATCCGTGTCAGTCTGTTCATCGATCCGACGGCTTCGGCCATCGAGCAGTCGAAGAAGCTCGGAGTTCCCGCGATCGAGCTGCACACTGGCAGCTACTCACATCACCCCAACTCGCCGGCAACGATCGCAGCGCTTCGTGACGCGGCGCGGCGCGGCGCGGACCTCGGAATTGCAATCCACGCGGGGCATGGGCTCACGGTACAAAACGTCGGGCCTGTCGCGGCGATTCCGGAAATCGAAGAGCTCAACATTGGCCACTCGATCATCAGCCGGGCGGTTTTCATCGGGCTCGATCGCGCCGTCAGGGAAATGCGTGAAGCGATGGACATCGCTCGGTCGTCATAATGGAGCGCAGTTTTGACTGCGAGCAGCAAAGCATTCACTTTTCGGTTGTGATCTGGAGAGCGCGCTGATGACGACGCCGGGCCGGCTGCTCGATTTCTTTTCCCTCGAGGCGAGTGAATATCTTTCTCGCCTCGAAGCGCTCATAGGCAGACACACGCTGGAGTCGCCGGAAGCCACACAATTCGCGGCGACAGCCCGCGGCTTACGAGGCAGCGCGACAATGGCGAAAGCGAGCGGCCTCGCGCGAGTGGCGAGCGCGGTCGAACGCATCGCTTCTGATGTGATGCAGGGCGCAACCGCTTGGGAGCCAGAAGTCCAGCGGGCGCTCGTAGGCGCGATCGAAGACCTCAAGCTCCTGGTGCGGTCGGTTCGCAATTGGGGCGCGGAACAGGACGCGCGTGTCGAGGAAACTTTGCGACGTCTCGCACGCTACGCGCCGGCTCGCGAGCAGCAACGGGATGTCATTGTCCCGATCTCGCAGCTTTTTTTCGACGACAATGGGCAGCATATCATTTATGTCGCACCGAACCCGCGAACCCATTACGAGCAGCAGCTTCGCGAGCAGGGCGGCGGAATCGGTCCGGGTACGTTGTCGCCCGAGGTAAAGCGAATACCGACGCCGTCCCGCGAAGTGCCGCAGGCGTCGCGGGCGACGCCGCCTTCCCGCCAGCAGACGACGACCCCGCCGCGCGGCCAGGAGCTCCGCGACGTGCTGAACTCCAGTCTTGCCAGCATGCGCTCGCTCGAAACACGTAGCTCGGGTCCGCAGCCACCTATGACGGAGCTCGTGCCAATTCAGGAATTGCTGTACAAGGGCCAGCGTGCGATCGAGCGCGCCGCCGAGATTCGTCGCGCGCTCAAGAAGAGCGGAAACGCTCCCACTCGCGCGCTGGTCGACGAGCTCGTCGATCTCGTCGAGCTCGCTTCGACCGAGTAGAAGTTGAAGTCTGGAGGTTGGCGCGCCGCGCTCGGAGGGGCACTGAGCGTGGCGCTCATCTACTGGACGCTGCGCGGCATTTCGCCGGCCGAGGTTGCGAATAGCCTAAGCCAGGCCGATCCCCTTCTCTTTGCCGCGGCGATCTTTTGCTCCACGGCGATCTTCGCGCTCCGCGCCGTTCGCTGGCAGGCTATCCTCGAGCCAGTAGCAACCAGGATCCCTGTCGCTCCGCTCTGGCGCGCCACGACAATCGGCATGATGGTGAACAATGTGGCCCTCGCGCGCGCTGGTGAGATCGCCCGCGCATACGCGCTGACCAAGGAAGTGCCGGTTCCTTTTGCGACCGCACTCGCTTCGTTGGTCGTGGATCGACTGTTCGACGCTGTGCTGCTCCTGCTTCTCGCAGCTACTGCACTCCTGCACCCTGCCCTGTCGACTGCTCAGCCACTCGCTGGCCGCTCGCTCGCGGCGTTCGGAATCGCTTCTGGCGGCGTCGTTGTGGTGCTGCTGCTTGGTCTCTATGCAATTGCATTTTTCCCGACGCAACTGCTCAGACTGTTCGAGCTCTTCGCTCGACGCGTGTCTCCGGCCGTCGAAGAGCGCGGCCGGCGTGTGCTGGAAACGTTCGTAAAGGGCCTAAGTGTTTTGCGCAGTCCCGGTCACTTCGCGTTGGTTTTTGGCTGGACGCTCGCGCACTGGCTTCTCAACGCACTCGGTTTCTGGCTCGCGTTCAAGGCACTTGGCATCACCGCACCTTTCTCTGCCGCCTTATTCCTCCAAGCCTTCATTGCGCTCGGCACAGCGGTGCCCGCACTCCCCGGATTTTTCGGAGTATTCGAATACATGTCAGTCCAGGGACTTGGCGTATACGGGGTGAGTCAGCAGCAGGCCGCGACGTGGGCGATTGGATACCACCTCTTCTCTTTTATTCCGATCACGGTTATCGGCGCCTATTATTTCGCGCGGTTGGGCATCAAGCTGCGGGATCTGCAGGCCGCACCCGACGTGGCGGCATGAGCGGCAGAGGCGGCCGGACCCTCGCCCAGGCTAAGATCAATCTCTCGCTCCGCGTGCTAGGGAAAAACCCGGACGGGTTTCATTCCATCGAAACGGTTTTTCTGCGACTGGAGCTCGGCGACGATGTGCGTGTGCACATCCGCGAGCAGACGAGAACACTTCGGTGCGGCGTGATGCGCGATCAGCCACCGGAGGAGAACCTCGCCTATCGTGCCGCCGCTCTCTACGCCGAGGAAACCGGCTGGCCCCGCGGCTTCGAGATCGTCATCAAGAAGAGGATTCCGATTGGGGGTGGGCTCGGCGGAGGCAGCAGCGATGCTGCGGCAGTTCTGCGCATTCTCAACACCGTTTCGGAACGACCGCTTCCGTGGAAGAAACTACATGCGCTCGCAACCCGGCTTGGTTCGGACGTTCCGTTTCTCGCCAGCGATTTCGTGATGGCGCTTGGGTGGGGTCGCGGTGAGAATCTTCTCGAACTCCGGCCGCTGCCGTCTCGCGATGTGCAGCTTTTTTTCCCGCCGTTTGGCGTCGACACGGCCGAGGCTTACGCAATGCTCGACGAATCGCGTAAAGGTAAGCCGGGTGCTGCCATCGCTCCTCCTGACTTGACCGCAGAGATGGTTGCAACATGGGAAGCGACCGCTCGCCGGTCCGTGAACGATTTCGAGGCCGTCGTACGCGCACGTTGGCCCGCCATCGACACCCTTTTGTCTCGCGGTGACCGACACGGCCTTTTTTATCGCCTCAGTGGATCTGGCTCCACGGTGTTCAAGATTCCCGGTGTCTACACTCGAGCGGTCGAACCCAACGCTGACCTTCCGCCGCTCGTGCTGCCGAAGGGCACGAAGACAATGATTACGCGCACGGCAGCGAGCGTTGTCCCAGTGGAGCTTCTGGACTAGCTTTCCGTTCCCGCTGCCCCTTCGTCCAATGGCAGGACATCGGTCTTTGGATCCGGTAATGGTGGTTCGAATCCACCAGGGGCAATTGATCTAAGTCCTTTGCCCACTTAACTTGTAAGGCTGCATGGACGGATTATCCGTACCCGCTCATGGCTTCAAGCTCATCGCCGGGCCCGGGAACCCGGAACTGTGCGGTGAGATAGCGCGAACGCTGGATGTTCCGTTCTGCAAGACGACGGTCAACCGCTTCGCCGACGGCGAGATCTTCGTCCGCATCGATGAAAATGTCAGAGGCAACGACGTCTTTATCGTGCAGCCGACGAATCCGCCGGCCGACAACATCATCGAGCTTCTGCTCCTGATCGACGCGGCACGCAGGGCCTCCGCGGCGCGAATAACGTGCGTGATGCCCTACTACGGATACTCGCGACAGGACCGCAAGGATCAGCCGCGAGTGGCGATTGGTGCCAAGCTGCTTGCGAACATGATCGTGACGGCTGGCGCGAATCGAGTACTTGGATTGGATTTTCACCAGCACCAGCTGCAAGGGTTTTTCGACGTGCCAGTCGATCACCTTTACGCGGCGCCGGTTTTTGTTTCGCATTACAGAAAAAAGAACTTGCACGAGCTCGTGGTCGTCGCACCCGATGTCGGTTCGGCGAAGATGGCGAGAGGATTCGCCAAGAGACTCAATGGCTCACTGGCGATCATCGACAAACGACGTCCGCAGGCGAACGTGTCAGAGGTCGTCAACGTCGTCGGTGAGGTGGAAGGCAAGGATTGCTTGCTCGCGGACGACATGATCGACACCGCGGGCACAGTATCCGAAGCGGCAAGGGCTCTGAAAGATCTGGGCGCGCGTGACATCTATGTCTGTGCAACGCACGCTCTGCTCTCGGGACCAGCGGTGGAGAGGCTGTCCAAGGCGCCGATCAAGGAAGTGACGGTTACCGATACCGTGATGATTCCGGCGGCTAAGCGGTTCTCGACGCTTTGTGTGTTGTCGGTTGGAGAGCTGTTGTCGAAGGCGATTCGTTACATTCACAGCGAGCAGTCAGTGAGCTCGCTGTTCGAGCAGTAGAGGTTCCGATGATCGAAGCAATCGAGAAGGTCGCGAAAGAATTCGCGGCGGCGGTATTGGACATTATCGAATGGGCGTGGAAGAAGCTGAGCGCCCCACAAGGATGAATTAGAAATGGCAACGGTTTCTTTCAACGCGACGGCGCGAGACGCCGCCGGCAAAGGTGCGGCGCGCCAACTTCGCAGCAGCGGGCAGGTTCCGGCGGTCATTTACGGACACGGTCGTGAGCCGCAGGCACTTTCGCTGAACGCGCGCGATCTCGACAAATTGCTCGGCCACATTCAGGCTGAGAGCACGGTTATCGAGGTGACGGTCGGCGGAGCTACCGCCAAGACGTTGATTCGCGAAATCCAGCGTCACCCGATCAAGCGCCAGATCCTTCACGTCGATTTTCAGGCGCTCGTCGCCGGTGAAAAGGTGACGGTCAGTATCCCGATTGTGCTCAACGGCGTTGCGGAAGGCGTGCGCCTCGAGGGTGGCGTGCTCGATCAGACTCTGCGCGAGCTCGAGATCGAGGTCGATCCGTCGAACATTCCGGATCACGTTGAGCTCGATGTCACGAACATGGTGATCGGTGATTCGCTGCACGTCAGCGATATCAAGGTTCCGGAAGGCGTGGAAATAATCGACGATCCCGAGACGTCGGTCGCGGTTCTTGCCGCACCGCGCGCTGTGATCGAGGAGGCTCCTGCGGCCGAGGCGGCTGAAGGTGCGGTGGAGGGCGCAGCGGAGCCCGAAGTGATCGGCAAGGGACCAACTGAGGAAGAAGAGGGTGAAGGCGGCGAATCCGGCGGTAAGAAGTAGTTATTGGATAACCGTTGAAGGTCATAGTCGGTCTCGGTAATCCGGGCCGCGAGTACGCCGCGACACGTCACAACGTCGGCTGGTGGTTGATCGACCACCTCGCCGACGTTTGGCATTTTGACGGCTGGAAAAAAGACGGCGAGTCGCACGTCACTTCCGGAACCGTCGAGGGAATAAAAGTTCGGCTCGTAAAGCCGCAGACGTTCATGAATCTGAGCGGCCAGGCGCTCAAGAATTACGTGCGCCGGCCATTCTGGAGTGCCGCGAAAGATTTATTGATCGTAGTCGACGAGGTGCAGATTCCTGTCGGGCGATTCCGGATCCGTTCGCGCGGAAGCGCCGGCGGGCACAATGGCTTGAAGAGTGTCGAGCACGTGCTGGAAACACAGGAATACGCGCGGCTGCGGATCGGAGTAGGGCCAAGCGAGGAACGCAAAGGGATCTACAAGGATCTAGCGGATTTCGTGTTGTCGCCCTTCGCGCATGATGAGCGTGATGACATTCTGGCGTTGATGCCGTCCCTCACGGCGACGGTGGAGACTTGGTTGCGCGAGGGAGTTGAGAAGGCCATGAACCTTCATAATCGCAAGCCGATCAGCGGCGAAGACAAGGACAACTAAACCGTCTGGCGCCTTGTACCTGTCAGCTCTTAACGACAACTGAACGGGTGCGAGGTGCTCGCAACCCGTAACTGCAACTGAACGGGTGCGAGGTGTGAGCAACTACCTGGCGAGTTATGAGTTTACGACGTCGTGACGACACTACTCGCATTCGAAGCACAAACTGTCGATGGCGCTCCGACCGGTCCCGGCGTAGTGAACCCGCACCTCACCAGGTTCTGCTCACACCTCGCACCCGTTCAGTTGCAGTCAACGCTTTCAGTGTTGAGATGCCAGTTCGATTACCTTCCCC
>JBJMOA010000083.1:0-2862 GCA_045803975.1 Gemmatimonadaceae bacterium | reverse complement strand
CCGACGCGCAAACGTCGCCGCTATTGCTCTCGCAAGAATAGCGCCTTCGAATTCCATGCCTCTTGAAAGGCTCCAAATGTCATAGAAGTCTTTGATCCGAGTGTTAAGGATATCGAGCGCGACGAGCGCTTGAAACTTCTCCGCAATGGCACTCTCCGGGGTGTAGCCGAGTAGCCGCGGTGCACCCATGCCAAGTAGGTCCGGCAAATCGATCCATATCGGCTCTGGCACAACGACGTCGCCGAAACCGAAATCGAGTTGCACGTTCAATTTGATCTTGCCCAGGGTTCCTCGCAGCCGAGTACGTACGCCTTCATATGCTTTACCCTTCACGATGACTTCGCCTCGCACACTCTGCGGGTCGAATTCGACTCCGTCCGCGTCGACTTCAACTGTTGCACACGCGCGGACAATCTGCTCAAGATTCTCAACGGTATTTGAGACTCGCCCCAGCATGTCGATGTCCATCGTAGGTCGCGCCAGCGGAGCATCCCATGCCTGGAGCATCTGTGCTCCCTTCAGCACGAACTGTTCAGCATAAGCAGAGCGACTGAAACGAAACAGGAAACGCTGGATGGCGAAATACTGGAGCAACTCATTGAACGGTCGGTTCGTCTGGCGCGCGAGATTGAGTAGTCGCTGATGCACTGATGCCGGAACATTCGTGGGTGGACGGCTGGTCATTGATCTCACTTCACGACAGGGCTTCAAGATACGGACGCATGATTCGCTCAACACGGCATCGCCGCGCATAGTTGACGAGCTTCCTTAGTTGGAATCCCTTTCGCACGCGACACAGCTTTAGCGCCTCAAGTGCAACATCGAGGCCAATCTTGTGCCGAAACTTAAAGCAGTCCGCAACCGTCTTCTCCGGATCGAAGATACGCACCGGTATGCCGTCAAGATTGTGGATCTCAACGCCGGCGGAAAAGCTGTCGTTCGAGAACGTGAATACTCTGAGCGGCGGATAATCGAGACGCGGTGGTTTCGATCCACGCGGAAGCGCGACATGGACTTCGTGTGGGACCTCAGTCGTGATCTCGTGAAAGGCAAGAGCCGAGATCAGACAGACGACGGAGTCGGGGATCCGAGTCGCAACCGTAACCAGATCCGGATTTGTGATCTCCGGAAGATCAGCGAGCCGGTAGACACCGCGACTGATTTGCACAACCTGATTCTCGTCGCGAAGCTTGTACAGAGTTCGCGGATGGATGCCCCCTCTGACCGCTTCGGCGGTGTGCAGGACTCCGCCCTTCCGCCGAAAGATGCTCAGTGCCGCTTGGCTTGATGCCGCTGTGTGCCTCACGAAAAACAGTATACCTCGCGCTGGATACAACTTACTACAGTTATCAGTAAGTGCAGATAATTCTATCCAGTCGCGGTTCCGGGTTGGGCGGCATACCGACCAGGTTGCCACTGTTGACGGTGCCGTCTCCCGTGCGTGATGACATTTATGAGCATTCCAATACTTGACGAGCTAAGTCACGAGTGACCGAAGGAAAGCACTCCAGGAATTCTTCGAGGGAATAGTCGTTCTCAAGGTACTCGAAAAGGGTCTTGATCGGCACCCGAGTCCCTTTGAAGACGGGTACGCCACCAAGAATCTCAGGGTCAACTGTGATTAGGTCGCCGGTATCCATGCCTTGAGTTTAGTCGCGGTTGACCTCACGCGTAAATGTGGATGAGCACGATCCTCTGCTCGATGGTAAACGCTGAATGCGAATTTGTTAGGCCTTCCGCTTACTCTACTCTTTAATGCCTGCGTGCCCGGTGAGTATGGCTTGATGTGTTTTGGCGAGAGCAGATTCACGTTTCAATCAAGAACAAAACTTGGTGAGTGCGTCAGTTTACTTCTGTAACCACCATTTCTATTCAAGACCGACACAGTTTCCCCCACATTCCTGTTTAAGTTCAATCGGTGCACCCAAGTTGCTCTATGCTAGAATTCCAAATCGGAGTACACAAACATGAATCTAAGTGAACGCATCACCATGGATCCGGAAATTTGCCACGGCAAGCCAACGATTCGCGGCCTCCGATATACAGTCGAATCTATTCTCGAATTATTAAGCTCCGGAATGACTGCTGAGGAGATTCTGGCTGACTACGAAGATCTGGAACGTGAGGATATCCTCGCGGCATTAGACTTCGCCAGGCAGCTAAGCCAGATCAAGCGCATCGAGCCAATTGTGGCATGAAGTTTCTCATTGACGCTCAACTTCCACGACGTCTCGCTCACCAGTTACGTGCGGCAGGATTTGAAACGATTCACACGCTTGATCTTCCGCAAGGCAATCGTACCAGCGACCAAGCATTGATCACATTTTCCTTAACGGAACATTGCGTCGTAGTTACTAAGGACTCTGATTTCGTGGAGTCGTTTTTGCTGAGGCACGAACCTTGGAAGTTGTTGCTGGTATCGACGGGCAACATTGGAAACAATGAGCTGTTAAGATTGTTTCAATTGAACATCGAGCCGTTAGCCGAATCGTTTAAAACCTTCGATTTCATTGAATTGAATCGAGCCAGTATGATTTGCCACGTGTGATCGAGTTCTGTCGGGCTTGATGTTTTTGATCGACCTAGTCGAATGCAAAGAAGATAGTTTATCGCGAGATTAATGTGCCGGATCCTTCGTGGCTCCCTACAAGCCCGAAACGATCATTCTCGACGAGTTCACCGTCGAAAAAGAACATTCGTGGGTGGACGGCTGGTCATTGATCTCACTTCACGACAGGGCTTCAAGATACGGACGCATGATTCGCTCAACACGGCATCGCCGCGCATAGTTGACGAGCTTCCTTAGTTTGGAATCCCTTTCGCACGCGACACAGCTTTAGCGCCTCCAGTGCAACATCGAGG
>JBJMOA010000082.1:0-6627 GCA_045803975.1 Gemmatimonadaceae bacterium | reverse complement strand
CGCGCTGGAGCTTCTTGATCAGCCGCGTGATCGTGCCGGTGGTGAGCGGATCGAGCCCCGAGGTGGGCTCGTCGTAGAGCATGATCTCCGGATTGTTCGCCATGCCGCGGGCGATGCCGACGCGCTTGCGCATGCCGCCCGAGAGCTCGGATGGCATTTGGTCCATCACCCGATCGGCTTCGAGATCGACGAACTCGAGCTTCTCGCGAACCCGCGCCTCGATCTCGTCTTCGTTCAGATCGGTATGCTCGCGGAGGGGATAGGCAACGTTCTCGTACACTGTCATCGAGTCGAAGAGCGCCGCGCCCTGAAATACCATCCCCATCTTTTGGCGCACCTTGAGCGCGTCGTCGAACCTCAGGTCAGTGATATCCTCTTCGTCGATCCATACGCGGCCGTGATCAGGGACGAGCAACCGGAGCAGCAGCTTGAGAATGGTCGATTTGCCGGTGCCGGACTCGCCGACGACGACGATCGTCTCGCCTTCCCTTGCCTCGAACGACACGTCCTCGAGGATGGGCTCCTCGAAAGCGAGCGATACTTTTTCGATGGCTATGACCTGGCGTTGAGATCGGCGCGCCGGTTTTGCGGCCTTCTCCTGGAGCTCGGCGCCTTCCTCGGCGACTTCTTCCAGCTCGGTCCTGATCGCCCGGCGCACGCGTGTGGAATCGTGCGCGCGCTTCGGCATCGACGTCTCGTCCTTGTCGCTCGGATGACGTCTCTCCTGGGCTTTGCGACGGTCGTCTTCTTCGGTCATGTCGGCCTGAGGAAGGCGAGGAGG
Organism: Gemmatimonadaceae bacterium; assembly: GCA_045803975.1. Classification (GTDB taxonomy): domain Bacteria; phylum Gemmatimonadota; class Gemmatimonadetes; order Gemmatimonadales; family Gemmatimonadaceae; genus UBA4720. Next base: position 5,846 of record JBJMOA010000082.1, on the reverse strand, counting down.
ATCTGGGTCAGGAAATAATCGATCACCAGAATCAAGATGCTCGCGGTGACGACTGTGCGCGTAGTCGATAGCCCGACGCCTTCGGTTCCGCCGGTGGTTTTGAGACCGTTGTAACAGGCGACGAGCGAGATGATGCCGCCGAAAACGAAGGGCTTTAGCAGACCCTGGATGAAATCGTTGGGGATGTAGCGAAACGTGAACCCGCCCGACAGCATCTGCTCGTAGACCATGCGCCAATACAACGACGAAGGTTTGCCGAGGTAGAATCTGGCGATGACGTTGCCACCGAGGATGCCAACGAAGTCGTTTACGACGGTGAGGACGGGAAGCATGATCAGCGACGCGAGCACCCGCGGCGTCACGAGCTTCTTGATTGGATCGGTGCCAAGCGTATTGAGAGCGTCGATCTGCTCCGTGACGCGCATCGAACCGAGCTGCGCCGCGATGCCTGACCCAACGCGTCCTGCCACCATCAGTCCCGCCAGCACCGGGCCGAGCTCGCGAATCATCGAGCCCGCGATCAGTCGGCCGATGTAGTCAGTCGCGCCGAATGTCTGCAATTGCACCGCCGACTGCAGCGCGAGCACCATCCCCGTAAAAAATCCGGTAAGAATGACGATGCCGAGCGAGCCGACGCCGATCGCGTCCATCTGCTGGACGGTATCGGAACCGTAGAATGGCTTGACGAAAATGAAGCCGAGCGCCTTCCCTGCGAGCGCAAAGAATTCCTGCAGGGAATAGACGGCGCGCTTGGCGGCGTCGTTGACCGTTTCCAGTATCAAATGCGGGAGTGAATGGAAGGCGACAGCGTAGCGCCGATACTATTGGCGGTGCAAGGGGTGGACCCTTTTTTGGTGGTCAATTGTGGGGTTAACTTGTTGGTCCTGATTGCGGGTTGCGGACCAACGGCATTTCGGACTGCTGACTAGTTGCGGATTGGGAAACCTACTTCGGATTGGGAAACAAACCGCTGCGGATTGCGCACGACGACCGCGCTGTGAGTTCGCAGTTCGCAGCCGTGAGTCACGCAGTGCGCAGTAGGTCTCCCAATCCGCAATTAGTCAGCAGTCCGCAGTGCACTTGGCCCGCAGCCCGCAGTTGCTCCCAGTAAACTCAATGATCGAAACAATCTCCCGCGATCGCCTAATCGATCTCTTAACGGCTGGCGCCGATCAACGGGTCGCGATAATTGGCGACGCGATGCTCGATGTTTATTTGCGCGGCGATGTCGACCGGATCTCGCCGGAGGCGCCGGTGCCCGTCGTCAGGATCCGTGACAAGGAGCTCGCGCTAGGCGGCGCGGCGAACGTTGCGCAGAACGTCTCGGCGATTGGCGCGATGTGCGACCTGGTCTGCGCCGTAGGCGACGATGCCGAAGGTCAGGTCGTGAAAGCGATGCTGCGGGAGATCGACTCGGAGCCGCGGTCGGTCGTGACCGTACGTCGACGCACGACGACCAAGACGCGCGTACTCGCCCGGTCGCAGCAGGTCGTGCGGTTCGATGAGGAAGAAGACGCCGACATCACCGGCGACGAAGTGGCGGCTCTCGTCGACGCCACGCTGAATGCTATCGCGCAGGCCGACGCCCTGGTGCTCGAAGACTACAACAAGGGCGTGCTGACTCCGATCCTCATCACTGCCGCGATGAAGGTCGCCAATGAGCGCGAGATCCCGGTCGTCGTCGATCCCAAGTACAAAAACTTCTTTGCGTACAAGGGCGCCACGATCTTCAAACCCAATCGCCGCGAGCTCGAGTCCGCGCTCGGCGCTGCCGTCGATATCGAGCACCCGGAGGCGCTGCCCGAATCGATCAAGCGACTTGGCGTCGAACATCTGCTGCTCACGCTCGGCGAGGCCGGAATGGCCCTCATCGCGTCCGATGGCGAAGTTGGGCGTGTGCCGACGACGGCGCGCGAGGTTTACGACGTAGTCGGCGCCGGCGACACGGTCACGGCGTATCTGGCGACGATGCTGGCTGCGGGAGCCACGCCAGCCGAGGCAGCGGTGATCGCCAATTTCGCCGCGGGCGTGGAGGTTGCGAAGCTTGGCGCGGCCACCGTGAGCGTAGATGAAGTAATCGAAGCTTACGATCTTTTCGGCGCCGCAGGCACCGCCGAAGCGCCAACGGCGTAGCGCCCCATTTCGGATCGAGGAGCAGTATTGCATCACATACGTAGGCGGCTTCTTGCGGTCGCCGCGATAGTAATTGTCGCCGCTCGAGCGGTCCCTGCGCAGGATTCCACGGCGATAGGAATCCTGGGGCAGCCGGTGTTTACGAGCGGCATCGAGGACAATCCGTCCGCCGACACCGTGGTGGCCCTTCCCAGCCCATCTTGCCCACTCACGAAGAATCAGCTCGTTGCCGTTCGCGCTGGTGTCGGCTCCGCGTTCATCGGCGGCAACGCGTATCTGTACCACTATTTCAAAAAAGCGTGGTGGTCCGGAACACGCGCGCCGCATTTCTTTTTTCACGCCGATTGGGACCAGCAGTTCCGCGATCAGGACAAGTTTGGGCACATGCTCGGTGGGTATCACCTCGCCCGCATCGGCTACGCAGGGTTGCGCGAGGCGTGCGTGTCGGAGAAGAAAGCGATCATCTGGAGCGCAGCATACGCCGCGGCGTTTCAGCTTCAGATCGAGATCTTCGACGGCAGGTTCGTGAAGTACGGGTTCTCGTACGCCGACATGATCGCGAATACGACTGGCCAGGCTCTCGCTGTTTTACAGGAGCTGCACCCGACGCTTCGCGCAATCAAACCAACTTTCTCTTACCACAAGAGCCAGGAGCTGAAGAACACAGAGAACGGTACGATCGATACGGAGCTTCGTCCCTCGCTCGACTATGCGGGACAGACGTACTGGTTCTCCGCAGACATGTCGCAGCTGCTTCCAGAGGACGCTCGGCAATACTGGCCGTCCTTCATTCGCCTCTCGGTGGGTCACTCCGTCACCGACTGGGTCAATCCGCAATCGGGCGAAGCCCAGCGCGGAAAGCGGAGGATCATTCTCTCGCTCGATTTCGATCCGGAGAAGCTGCCCGGCAATGCGCCGCTCTGGAGGTCGATCAAGCACACGCTGAGTTACTACCGCTTTCCCGCGCCCGCATTGGAGCTCACACCAAAGCTGCATCTGACTCCGTGGTACAGATAACAACCCGGCACGCGTTAGTCGCACTGGTCGCGGTTCTCCTGCTCAATCCCGCGATGTCGGCAATCAGCGCACAAGGGTCGGCTTATGTGCCGCTCGACGACGTCGCGTATAGCTACGTCGACGCATTGATGGCGCGAGGTGCGCTGAGAGAGCTCGCCACGCTCGAGAGGCCATTTACCGAGCGCGCGCTCCGCGTCGCGATTGATTCCGCGCGTACTCGCGAGCCCGGCCCGGTGATGGCTTCATTTCTCGACGCGCTCTACGGCGCCGTCGAGAAATACGCCGTGCGACCAGGAGATGCGGACACATCGGCAGCGCTGGTGTTTCGGGCGCGCGCCACCGGCGACGCTTACGTCACCGCTCAGACATCCGGACGGCGCGAGTTGATGCTCGCGGATTCGATTAATGGTGTGCGTCCGGGAGGCGCAATCCGCCTGCTGATGGCAGGCGGCCCGATCGTGGGATTCGACCGCGTGCTGATCGACAGCCGGCTCAACGTCGATCCGGAGTTTGCTGGACGCAAAGACAGAAAGGTCAATGCCCGCACTGAGGATGGATATGTCGCCGGCCAGTGGAAATACGGAGAGCTGTCGCTTGGACGAGTCGCGCGAAACTGGGGTCCACCGACGCTCCAGGGACTCATGCTGGGGAACTACGCCTACACCTATGACCATCTCTACGGGGTTATCGGTACCGACAAGCTGCATTGGTCGACAGTGATCGCCCGCCTCGATAATCTCGTTCCCGCGACCGGTCCCGAGGTGCAACGCTATTTCTCGATTCACCGACTTGCGCTGCACGTGGGGAATTGGGAGCTCGCGGGGAGTGAGAGCTACGTGTACTCCGGCGTGTCGAGAGGGTTCGAGCCGAGTCTTGCGAATCCGTTCAACATTTTCGGGCTGTCGTGGCGTAACGAGCGGCAAGAAGGGAATCTTGGGCTGGGTGGCGAAGTCGCGCTGCGTACGCAGCGGCTCGGAACGTTCTCGGCGCAGGGTTTCATCGACGATCTGCAGATCGATCGCTGCGATCCGAATTGCGCGCAGCCGTCGTCGTATGCGATGACGTTTGCGGCGGAAGGGCTGCCGCTCAGGGGAGATCAGCGGTGGTTTGCATCGTATACCCGGGTCTCCAACCTCGCCTATCGCAACAAGACTCCGTCGGACACATACGAGGTGTTCGGCGTTGGTCTGGGTCGGGGGTTCAGCGACTACGATGAGTTGCGGGCGGGTCTCGACCTGGCATTGGTTCCACGGACTCCGCTTCGGTTCTACGCGGCGCACCGGCGGCAGGGTGAGGGAAGCTACAACACGCCTTTTCCATTGCCGGCGGAGTACGCAGCGACACCTGGAATCTTCAGCGGCATCGTGATGGGCGTTACCCGAGTCGCCGTCAGTGGCGTTTCGAAGTGGCGCGATCTCGAGCTCGGCGGCGATGTCGGCGTCAATCGTGTTACGAACGACGCGCACGTCAGCGGTGCAACCCGGACGGCATTCGAGGGTAGGCTGAAGCTGGCGATCGAGCCGCGCTGGAGCGTCAATTTCTGACAGGTTGCGCCGAGGTACCGTTGCACGCGTGTCTGCCGCGTTGGTAGTTTCGTAGCCGGGGCCCTTAGCTCAGTCGGTTAGAGCAGCGGACTCATAATCCGACGGTCGCAGGTTCGAGTCCTGCAGGGCCCATCAAAATCCTGGTAAAGCGTGATGGATCGCACCCTCGTCCCAAAGTTGTGATGGGTGTTGACCATGCGTAGCTTTGCGGTATAAAGTTGTAGGTTCTGTCCGGCAGCTCCCGTACTGCGGAACGGGAGCTTTTTTTCGATAGGTCGCGTAGCTCAGCTGGTTAGAGCGCTGCTTTCACACAGCAGAGGTCCGGGGTTCGAGTCCCTGCGCGACCATTCCACCCTGTTATAAACAAACCACATCAAAACCGAATGACACGGACCAAGCTCCGCGCGCTCCTTTTCATTGCCTCCGCCACCGTATTTGCGTCGGTAGTGGCGGCACAAAATCCAACCCCGGCGCAGGCGCAGCAGATGCTGCAGAATCCGGCGCTGCTCCAGCAGCTCCGGCAAAAGCTCGAGACGAGCGGGCTCACCCCCGAACAGGTGCGGTCGCGACTTAGAGCGGCGGGCTACCCCGAGAGTCTTCTCGACGCGTACTTGCCGGGCGGCACCACCAGCGAGCAACCGGTGGGAACGACGGATGATGTCTTCGCCGCCGTAACGCAGCTCGGAATCGCTGACACCGCGGAAGTAGACCTGCTTCGTTGCGGTCTCGACTCAACGGTCCTGATCATTCCCGACACGCTCCCGAACGGCACAATCGATACGACGCAGAACGCGCGGCGCAGGTTAGAAGCGAGGAACTCGGTACACGCGCGGTGCCTCGCGCAGGAAGATTCACTGATGCGCGGCTTGAAAAAGAATCCCGCCGACGCTGCCAACGGCAACACCATTTTCGGACTCGATTTCTTTCGCAACAGATCGTCGCAGTTCGATCCAAATCTCGCCGGACCCGTGGACGCTAACTATCAGATTCATCCTGGCGATCAGCTCGTGCTCGTATTGACCGGAGACGTCCAATTATCCTACTCCCTCCCGGTTTCACGAGAGGGATTCATCGTCATCCCGGATGTAGGACAGATCTTCGTCAACAAACTGACGATGGCGGAATTTGAGAACGTGCTTTACTCACGACTAG
>JBJMOA010000081.1:0-41043 GCA_045803975.1 Gemmatimonadaceae bacterium | reverse complement strand
CGTGAGCCGGGAGCTGCTCGCCAACCACCTGCGCCACTGCACCACCACGGCGCTCCGTTCCGGTGATCCGGCACAGGCCGAGACGGTGTATGCGGAGCTGCTCGACCTGGTGCAGCGGGCGTCGCGCTGATGGGGCAGAAGGAGTGAGCTAGTGGCCCCTGCTCATTGCGAGGAGCGAGCGCAAGCGAGCGACGAAGCAATCCCGTGAACAAGAGCGGAGCCTACTCGACTGTCGAGAGGGCTCCGCTCCGATGCACCGGGATTGCTTCGTCGCTGCGCTCCTCGCAATGAGCAGCGGTGGGGCGACCGCCTGGTACGGGCCGCTCGGTCAGACCCCCCTCCCCGAGTGCGCCGACGCCTCCTCCGCGCGCTGGTCACGGAACGCGAGCGCCGCCTGGTACTCACTCACGAGCCGCTCCATCATCGCGTCGCGGCGCTCGAACAGCCGCTTGGGCGGACGGGGCGCCACCTTCTCGAGCGCGTAGGCCGTGAGCAGCGGCAGCGTGAGGGTGTTGTCGGCGTAGACGACGACGGTGCCCGGCAACTGGTCGGGGTCGATCTTGCCCCAGCTCACCGCCTCGGCGGGCGTGGCGCCGGAGAGGCCGCCCACGTCGGGCCGCGCGTCGGTCATCTGCAGGAAGTAGTCGTGACCCTTCTCGTCGATGCCGAGCACTTCCTGGATCTGCGGCTCGGTCTGCAACATGAAATTCTTCGGACTCCCGCCGCCAAGAATCATCACGCCGCTCTTTCCACCGCCGCGCTTCGCGTCGAGCACGATGGACGCCGTCTCATTCACATCCTGATTCGGGTCCAGCACCAGTTCGTTTCCGTCGAGAGCCAGGGCCGCGATGTTCATCCCGATGGAGCTGTCGCCGGGCGACGATGTGTAGATCGGAACTCCCGCCGCGTATGCTGCCGAGAGCAGCGACTTCTGGCCGATGCCGAGCGCTTTCTCGCGCTCGCGAACATACTTTCCGGCGAGGTTGTGAAACTCCGCGCTCGACATCGCTCGCTGAAATTCCCTTCCACCGATGATTTTTCGGAAGAACGCGTCGGTCGACAGCAGCACATCATAGTCGAAGAAGATGTCGTAGATGCGGACCACGCCCTCTTCACGAAGCACGACGTCGGATTCCTGGGCGTTTCCGCGATGCATCGCGAGCCCCAACCCAAAGTGGGTATCGTGATAGAGATTTGCGCCGGTCGATATTATCCAATCGACGAAGCCGCCTTCGATGAGCGGGATTAGCGCCGACATTCCGAGTCCGGCGGGCGTCAGCGCGCCCGTAATGGATAAACCGATGGTGACATCCGGCTCGAGCATTTTCTCGGCGAAGAGCTGACACGCTTCGCGCAGACGCGCTGCGTTGTACGCGAGGTAGGTACCTTCGATCAGCTCGGCGACTGTCTCTTTGCCGTCGATAGGACGCGGGTCGATTCTCTGCCCCCTGAGGAAGCGACTCGCTTCGTGAGCGGTATGCTGTACGCCACGCTTCTCCCGCTCCTCGGCGGCAAGTTTCTGCTGCGCTTTCGGACCCGCAGCCGACGCCTTACCGTGCCGCGACGACTTGAAGCCGCCACGTTTTCTGCCTTCTCCGTCGTTCTTGCTACCTTTTGCCATTGCGCGCGCTTTCCAACGCCTCGTCGAATTGGTCGCCGCCGGTTTTGCCGATCGACTTGTAAGCCGTGATGATCGCCTGCGCCGCTTCCGCCGGGTCGTCCGTCACGAGCATGAGGTCGAGATCGCCCTCCGATATTTTGCCCTCGCTGAGAACGCGCGCCTGCAGCCACCGCAGCAGACCAGCCCAGTAGTAGCGGCCGAATAGTATCACAGGAAAGCGGTAGATCTTTCCCGTTTGGATGAGGGTGAGCGCCTCGAACAGCTCGTCGAGCGTGCCGAAGCCACCGGGAAAGATGACGAACGCCACCGAGTACTTGATGAACATCGTCTTCCGCACGAAGAAGTACTTGAAGTGCACGAGCGTATCGACATAGGGATTGGCGCCTTGCTCGAATGGCAGCTCGATGTTGCATCCGATCGATCGCCCGCCACCGAGCTGACATCCCTTGTTGCCCGCTTCCATGATCCCCGGGCCCGCGCCAGTGATGATCTGGAAACCGGCTTCGGCGAGAAGACGCGCGGTCTCGACAGCGGCGTCGTAATGCGGATCGTCGGGACCAATGCGCGCGGATCCGAAGATCGTGACAGCTTTTTCGATCGTCGCGAAAGTGTCGAAACCCTCGATGAACTCGCCCATGATGCGCAGCACTCGCCATGGGTCTGTCCTCGTGAAGTCGACGCGCGGCCCCGACTGCTGCAGCAGCTTCTCGTCTTCGGTGGCGGGCGCCGCGTCGCGAATCGCGTCGTCGACTATCCGGACGGCTCCGGCTGCCCTGGGCGCGCCCTGCTGCGATGGGGGCGTTCTTCCTGCTTTGAGGTGGCCTTCCTCCGTGCGCTGTTTAAGTCCCTCAAGCGCTTGTTGCTCGGCGGAGGCCAGAACCGCGGCGTTGAGCTTTTTGCCACCGGCGGTACGCGCCCGCGTCGTCTTTGCGCGCGCCGGGCTAACTTGCGCCGCGCCAGCCTTATCCCGGTTCACGCGTCCCAGGCTAACTTGTCTTGGGCCAGCTTTTTCTTTTCTATTTTTCATGATGTCCGCTGTCGCGGGCTTTGGCGAACCATAGTTGGACCGACAGAAGAACAGCGCTGTCGGCTCTCTCACTTCGGAAAACTAAAGTTGCGTGCGTCTGCACAAAGCCCGCCAGGTGATGCTGTGCAGGTAGTGATGATCATCGCCGACGGTGTACGCCCAGATGTGCTCGCTCGAGCTATCGACCGAGCAATGCTGCCAGCGCTCGCCGCACTACGTGATGAGGGCGCGCTCTCGACAGTGACGTCCGCATTTCCATCCGTGACAGGTCCGGCATACGCGCCGTTTCTGATGGGAAGGTATCCCGGCAGCATCGGACTGCCCGGCCTGCGGTGGTATGATCGATCACGACGGGTTGTACGATCACCGGGACATTCGCGCAGTTACGTCGGGTCAGAGATGCGCTTCGTGGACCGGGACATCGATAGCGCGAGTCCGACCATCTTCGAGCTCGCCAAACCGAGCCTCGGCGCACTCAGTGTGATCGGACGAGGACTCCGGCGGCGACAACGCATCGGGCAGAGCGCCGCGTTCGTTGCGCGCGCGGCGGCAACCCATTTTCGCGGTGATGTGCGCGGGTGGTTGGCGATCGATCGCCGAGTCGGAGAAGAGGCGGCTGAAAGGCTGCGCAAAGAGCGAATAAAATTCGCCTTCATCGCGCTCACCGGGATCGACAAGACTTCGCACGCCGCCGGGCAGGACGCGCCGATCGTGAACGACGCGCTGCGAATCGTCGACGACACTGTCGCGCAGATTCGCGCCGACGCCGAGCGCGATGGACGGTGGCGAAGCATGCACCTGTGGGTAGGCAGCGATCATGGACATTCGGCGGTCGTCGATCACGAGGATCTCGTCGCCTTACTCGCCGATTGGGGGTATACGACGCTCGCGCATCCGTGGGCGTTCAGCAGCGCTGCCGACATCGCCGTGATGGTGAGCGGGAACGCAATGGCACATCTCTATCTCGATCTCGAACAGACCACACGCCCGTGGTGGCCCGCACTGGGAAGCCGCTGGCGAGATCTCGCTGAACGCCTTCTTTCGCGTCCGTCAGTCGACTTGTTGATTCTGCCGACAAGTCATTCTTCATGTGAGATTCGAGCGAAGAGCCGCGGCTGTGCGCTGCTCGAGTGGAGCGAGTCGTGCTACTCTTACACTCCGCAGACCGGCGATCCGCTTGGCATCGGCGAACATCACAACCTCGGCGACCGCGAAGAGTATGAGGTGACGATCGCCAGCGATTACCCCGACTCCCTCGTGCAGATCGCGCACCTGGTCGCGTCCCGACGATGCGGCGATCTCATTCTCTCTGCGGCGAGGAACTGGGATTATCGCGCTCGCTACGAGCCGATACCGCATGTCTCCTCGCATGGAGCACTTCACCGCGAGCATATGCTCGTACCGCTACTGCTGAATCGCGCTCCGGCGTTGGTGCCGCGCCGCACTGTCGACGTTATGCCAAGCGCGCTTGCCGCGCTTGGCATCAGCCCGCCCAAAACGCTGGACGGATTTTCTTTCCAGTAAGAGACGGGCCGCTACTGCACAACCACGCGACCGCGCATCCCCGAGGTCGCATTGCCGTGAAAGCTGCAATGGAACGGATAGGTTCCGGCTGCGGCGAACTGACGCTGGTTCGACCCCGACGTGTGTGGCTGGATATCACCGCTGCTTCCGGCGCCCACGGCCAACGCTGCCGATGGTGTATCGAAGACCACGTTGTGCTCGATTCCGCCGGAAGTGTTCATCCAGGTCACGGGTGTGTTCGTGCCAACTGTCACACTGACCGGTTGAGTGAGGCTCGTGCGCGTGGTGAAGGTCGAGGAACCCATGCAGAACGCGCCCACAGGACAATTGCTATCACCACCCCCGCCTCCACCCCCTCCTCCGCCGCCGCCGGGAGGTGCGGCGGAGTCTCCACCGCAGGACACGACGCCAAATGCGAGAATCCCGACAGCGAATAAAGTACCGATCTTATTCATCTTACCTCCTCGTCGATCTCGTCCACGGTCCGGAGTGGCCAACGAAGCGCCGCACCAATGGCGAGAGGATTGAAATAAGCAGCCGTGCACGCAGAAGCAAAGCTCGGCTCGGCAACCGTATGATGGCTCGGCGCCAAGAACAGTCGATTTCGGGTGAACGTCACTTCACAGTACTAATCCTTCATCGCGCAAGTGAATAGCCGCCAGTCCGAATTCGGAGCAGCGACCGCCGCGATATAGTTTGGGCGTGGGGAAAAGAGCTTATGGGTGAGGCTACCGCGAGGATCGTCGTTGGACGGCCCAGCCCAAACGCCTCGCCCTTCGGCCTTCAAACGCGCTTCGCGCACGACCCACGACCGGAGGAAGGCTGCATTTCTCTCGTCCGCCGGAGTGTCAGCGAGCGTACGCAGCTCATCCTCCGACATGAACCGCTGGGCGACATCGAGGAGTCTGCGGACCGGACGCTCATTCTCGACATCGACGCCGACCGGACGGTCTGGCGCGAAGGCAAACAGGCCCAGATCGGCGGAATGTGAGATGTTGAACTGTATATCGTTTCGACCGACGAGCGCCGGCTTCCCGGACAGACCATAGGTAAAGCGAAGCTTTTGCGCCGGCGCGCCGGTGAACCCAGCCAGCAAGGTGCGAAGAATGCCCCGCGCGACGACGAACCGCCGAGCTGCAATCGGCGTCAGAGTCGTTGCATGGGTCTTTTCTTCCTCTGGAAGCACGCGCACTAGAGATGCGTAGCGGTCTTCGCCGACGTTGAGCGACGCGACCCAGACCTGGACTTCTTCCGTCATCAACTCAAGAGATGTCAATGATGCCGACCTCCGCCTTGCCGTTCGCGACCGTCAGTCTCCCAATGCTGGGCGAGAGATTGAATCGCCTCGGCCCTGCCGCTCCGGGGTTCACGAACAATTGCCCGTCGAGAGTCGCGACGATCTGCCGATGCGTGTGTCCGTAGATGACTACATCCGCGTCGTAACGGGCCGCAAGCTTTGCTGGTGTCGGGCTTCCAACTTCGTGGCCGTGGCTGACATGAATCCGAAGACCATCGACGTCGATGTCGATCCGTTCCAAAAGCTGCGGATCGCCCGGCGCATCGGTATTACCGAAGACAGCTTTCACGGGCGCGATCAGGCGGAGCTCCTCGAGAATCTCGGGGCCGCCGACGTCACCCGCGTGCAGAATGAGCTCCACGCCCGCAAGGGCATCATGGACGCTCGGACGCAGCAAGCCGTGCGTATCGGAAATAAGACCAAGTACGTGCGCGTCCGCGTGTGGCATGTCTCATTCTATATATTGGGAGTGTCATGCGGTGGCCACGACTTGCGTTCCGACTGGCGCTGCGCGCGGCACGCCGTCCGCGCCTCGGCGTAGATCTCATTCGGATCGCCTGGCGTTTCAGATCCAGAGACTGGTACCGTCGGTTTCCCTTTCTGCCATTGCCCGATCCCGTCTATCTTCGCTGGCGGATGTACACCGCTTATGGTGACTACGATGCTGTCCCCTCCGTCACCGACGTCGAGCATTATGCCCGTTGGGCCGCAAGGAACGAATGAGCACTGAAGCCGTTGCGACGATTTCCATCGAGAACCTGATCAAGGCACAGGCGTACGGCCTGGGCTTCGATCGAGCGGGGATAGCCGCGCTTGGACCGATGGAGACGTCGCCGTCGTTCGACGCATGGGTCGACCGCGGTTATGCGGGCCAGATGGATTATCTGCCACGCGGGGCCGAAAAGCGTCGTGACTCGCGGACGGTTTTTCCTGGCGCGGCGAGCGCGATCGTCGTCGCGCTGAATTACGGAGGTCGTGAGCCAGGCGGCCCTGTGGCGCGATACGCGCGCGGAGACGATTACCACGACGTCATGACCGCCAGGCTCGCCGAGCTGCACCGTTGGCTGGCGGGTGAGCTGGGATACGCAGTCAACGGAAAGCCATACGTTGACACTGGTCCAATCCTGGAGCGCGATCTCGCCAGGCGGGCGGGACTGGGGTGGTTCGGCAAGAATACCAATCTGATAAATCCCGACATCGGCTCGTTTTTCTTCCTCGGCGCGCTCTTCGTTGATATCGAGCTCATACCGGACGCGCCGTTCGAGGCGGACCGATGTGGAACCTGTACACGCTGCCTCGACGCGTGCCCCACCAACGCGTTTGTCGAGCCGCGCATGCTGGACGCGACGCGGTGCATCTCATATCTCACGATCGAAAACAAGGGCGCGATACCCGAGGAGATGCGCGATTCGATCGGCGGCCTGCTCTACGGCTGCGACATCTGTCAGGAGGTATGTCCGTGGAACGTCCGCTTCTCGCGCGACCTCAGCGAGCCGACGTTCCAGCCGCGCGCGATCATCGCGCAAACGCAGACGCGCGATCTGGCCGGCGCAATTCTGGGAATGAATGAAGAAACGTACCGCGAACTCTTCCGTGGTTCGGCGATGAAGCGAGCAAAGCGTCGTGGACTCGCACGGAACGCCGCCGTCGTGCTTGGAAACGTTGGTGATGAACGTGATCTGGCGGCGTTGACCGAGGCTCGCAGTGATCCCGATGCAGTCGTTCGCGAGCATGTCGAGTGGGCGCTCGCCAGGATTGCGGCGCGTACAAAACCTCGTACGAGCGAGTCAGAGCGGGATTATTCTCGGCCGCTTCTCGCAATCGAATAGACCTCTACCCATGGCGCCCGCCAGCCACGCTGAAAAACGCGCTGGAGCTTCTTCGTAAAGCGTTCGTCGATCGTTCCGCGCGTTTTGGTCCAGCGGTCGGAAATCGGGAAGAGAGTATCTCCGTGCAGCCGCTGGATATCGAATCCTGCATCGGTAAGCAGTCGACTCATCGACAGTGCGGTAAAACCTTCCCTGTATGGGAAGCCGAGCAAATTGTTGTGCACGAGCATTCGCTCGGCAAAGGGCGCGAGCGGCCCATTCAAACGACGACGCCACTGGATGTAAAAGCCGCTGTTCGGAACGCGTACGGCGAAAACTCCGCCATCGCGTAGCAGACGTCGAGCCGCGAGCGTGGCGGCGCGCACGTCAGGCAGCTGCTCGAATGTGTTCCATATTGCTATTGCATCGAAGGGCGTGTCTGAACGCACTTCATCGATCGAGCATGTCTCAACACTGAGACCCTTACCGGCCGCAAACACTGCGGCGGTATCGTTAACGTCGATTCCCGAAAAAGAGAGACCCGCGTCCCGACTCGCAGCCAGAAATGCGCCGACGTAGCTGCCGACTTCCAAGCCGCGGCGAGCGCGCGGGGAAAAATCGAGAAGCCTGCGCACCTGTGCCTTAAATGCGACGCGTTGGTTCTCGAACAACGTTTCGTAAACACTCTGGTCTGGTCCCGTCTGTGAGTACGCTCTCCGTACTGCGTCGGGACTCTCGCGGGGATTGCGATAAAGGTGCGTACAACTATTACATCGCTTAAGCCGTATCGGTGGCTGCTGCGAAAAAACGACGCGATCCGTGAGAAATTCAGGAGGAACTGGATGGCGGAACCTGCGGGCATGAAAGGCCCACACGCGTTCAACTTCGTGCTGGATCGCCGAACGATCCGCAATGTCGGTCGCCTCGGCGCTACCGCAAATTGGGCAGCTGCTCAGCTCGTATCGTGTCTTCCGAAATGGGATTCCGCTGGAATGTGTCGGCAGCTCAGTTGTCCGCGAACACGCGCGTGGGGCGCTGGCGAGTTCCGCGCTTGCTAAGGGCGCGCCTTGGAATCCTTCGCTGTTTTGCCCACCGTCGAGTCGTCGGAAAGCTTGTCGAGCTTCCGGACGGGCCCATCCTCGGCTCGAAGGTTTTTGCGAGGATGATTGCGAACACCTCCGCCGATCGGTCCGGCTTCGTCTTCGGCGATTTCGTGCGGAGTCCGGTGACTACTAGCCGGATGAGGCTCCGAGTCAGTTGAGTTTCTTGTGTCACTCATTCACTAGCTCCTGAATATCGCTGATCCCTGGAGACTTAAATGCGCGCATAACGTGTGCCCCAACCTGGACTCGACGGGCACGCTTTTTCTTCGGATTGCGCAGCCGTTAGGATTGTCAACTGACGCGTCTGACATCTGGCACTAAGTCCTTGACCGCGTTTCGCAGATAGCTCTCGGGATCATTCTCCTGAGTCAGGTCCCATTCCGCCGCTAACTCTGCCAAGTGAGCACGTCGAGCCGAAACGAGACGCTCGAGTACGCGGCATCCGGCGGATGTGAGCTCGGAATGCGTTGCCGAATTCGCACGCGGAACTGTAACGAGCTCACGCCGACGCAGCTCCTCGACCGCAGCTTGTGCGCGCTCGACCGCGATTCCCCTGCTTCGCGCCAAGTCGAACGGAGAAACGGTCGGTTGACGCTCGACCATCACGAGTAGCCATGCCGCAAGTGGACTTAGCGTCTCGCCTGCGCGGGTCACGATTTGTTCGATGTGCGCGCGCTGAACGTCGCGATCGGCGAGCGACGAAAGAACTGCGTATAAACGCGCCGCGACATCATCCTCGTCGGCGGGCCGAGCGAACGCCTCCCCTGCCTCGCTCCCGACATCGCGCGCTCCCGCGGCAACCGTTGCGCGAAGCGGTCGCTCGGGCAGAAGCCACGTGAGCAGGAACCCAGTCGCACATACTACGGTCGCAACGAGAAATACCGTCCCGAGCGACGCCGTAAAGGCTTGCGCGTACGCAGCGCGCACCGCTGGCGGCATTCTGAGCAGCGCCTGGACGCTCATGTTGTGCGTCGCTCCGCCGACCGCTGTTCCCGCGGGCAGCAATCGAGTGAGATTCGTGCTCAATCGCGCGGCGAAGATCGCACCAAGAATTGCGGTGCCCAGGGATCCGCCGATAAGTCGGAACAGAGTCGCGCCAGACGTCGCCACGCCAAGATCCCGATAGTCGACTGCATTCTGAACCGCGATCACCAACACCTGCATCACCATCCCCAGTCCGACTCCGAGAATGAGCATGAGCAGTGATGCGGTGGCGGTACTGCTTCCCGCTGTGAGCCGCGACAAGAGGAACAGTCCGAGCGTCATCACCGCTGTCCCTAACAGCGGGAAAATCTTGTAGCGCCCCGTACGGCTTATCAATTGACCAGAAAGGATCGAGGTCACGAGCATGCCGCCCATCATCGGTACCATTTGCATTCCAGACCCGGTTGGGCTTACGCCCTTCACCACCTGCAGGTAGAGCGGGAAGTAGGTGACGGAGCCGAAGAGCGCGAAGCCGACAATCAACCCGACGGCTGATGTGATTCCGAACGTTTGCTGCCGGAAGAGGCGAAGTGGCAGTACGGGCTCTCGCGCTTTGCGCTCGATGAGCGCGAAAGCCACGAGTGAGATCGCCGCGATGATGATCAGCCCGATTATCAGCGCCGATGACCATGGGTATGCCGTGCCGCCGAGGTCGGCAATCAGCGTGATGCTGCTCAGTACGACAGCGAGCAACCCGGCGCCGGCGTAGTCGATCGTGCGGACCGCACGGCGTCCGAGAGATGGCAGTGTGGCCGCCAACACGGCGAGGGCGCCAACACCAACCGGTAAGTTGATGTAAAAGATCCAACGCCAGGAGAGATGCGTCGTGAAGTATCCGCCGAGCAACGGTCCGGCGATGCTGGAAAGGCCGAAGACTGCGCCAAAGATTCCCTGATATCGCCCGCGGTCGCGTGGCGGGACGATGTCGCCGACGACCGCCTGCGTCGTAACGACGAGTCCGCCACCACCGAGCCCCTGCACCGCGCGGAAAAGAATGAGCTGTGTCATGTTCTGACTGAGCCCGCAGAGTGCCGACCCGGCAAGAAAGAGCACGATCGCTGACTGGAGGATGATTTTTCGCCCGTACAGATCGCCCAGTTTTCCGTAAACGGGCGTGACGATCGTTTGCGCCAGCAGGTATGCAGTGACGACCCAGGCGAGATGCTCGAGTCCGCCCAGCTCGCTCACAATCGTGGGCAAGGCCGTCGATACGATCGTCGAGTCGAGCGCTGCCAACAGCATCGCCAGGACGAGCCCGCTGAAGGCAACGAGTATTTGGCGGTGGCCGAGCGTTGGTGGCGGCACGACTAGGTGTATTCTCGTGCGTCCTCGTTCAGCGTTCTTCGCTACGCTCCGGACGCCGGCGCGACAGGCTTACGCAGCGCGAGATTCGCCAGCCCGCCAAAGAAACCGACGAGAAGTACGATCCATGTGATGGAAGGCCGCTCGAAGAGCGTGGTGCCGAGCGCGGCGTCGACTGAATAACGACCCGGGCCGATGAGCGCGAACCCGACGGCCACGACAGCGAACATCAGCGGATGTTCGATTCCGTTGTTCGTGACGAAGAATCCATTCTTGCGGTGAACGGTTGCCATCGCGACCACCATCACGGACAGCATCAATGCGGGACCTACCGCGCCGAGAAAGCCTAGCGCGAACAGCAATCCACCGGTGAACTCTGCAAGAGCGGCAGCGGTCGCGAACGTTTTCCCGGGCCGAAACCCGAGCGACTCCATGAAACCGCCAGTGCCAGCGAGGCCGTATCCCCCGAACCATCCGAACAGTTTTTGCGCACCATGCGCCGCGAACGCGAGCCCAAACACCAGGCGAACGATCACGAGGCCCAGGTCGACGAGCTGTGCATCGATTGTTTCGGTGTAGGGCATTCTGGAATCTCCGCGAAGGTCCACAAACGAGTTTTACGCCGCACGTCGCGCAAGAAAGTGCCCACTGCCCCACTGCCAACCAAAATGACTAGTCGGGCGTCTCGCTTCCCAGGATCTTGAGCGCGAGACATGCTGCGCCGAATCCGTTGTCGATATTCACCACCGCGACGCCCGGACTACAGCTCGCGAGCATGGTGTTCAGCGCGACGTGTCCACCGTGTGCGACTCCCGTTCCTACCGAGGTGGGAACTCCGATTACCGGCGCGCGTACGAGGCCCGCCACCACCGCGGGCAGCGCGCCGTCCATTCCGGCGACGACGATGCAGACGCGTGCGCTCGCTATTTCCGGTAGAATCGACTGTAACCGATGGATACCGGCCACCCCGACGTCAAAGTGCGTTGCCGTCGGAATTCCCATTGCCGTAAGAGTCGTCGCTGCCTCGAGGGCGATCGGAATGTCCGCCGTTCCAGCGGTAATGACCGGGATGACCGGCATTTGCCGCAGCGGACGTGGATTCCGTACCGCCATGCGAGCTTCCGGATAGATGGTCGCCAGGTCGCTCAGGACTTCCATCTGGGTGTCCGTGAGCCGCGATGCCATCCGCAGATCGCTCGCATTTTCGAAAATCTGCCGGAGATGCGAGCTCGTCTTACCGGGTCCGAAAACCACTTCGGGAACGCCGGTACGCGACTCGCGATCGTGATCCCAGCGTACCTGCGTCACAACGTCGCCATCGGAAGCGAGACGCTGCCGGTCTGTAGCCCGCCAAGGTCGAGTGTGACGAACCTGAACCCGGCTTTCCTGCACGCCGCGCGCAGCTCATCGCGAAAGGGACTCGTGACGACGCGCTCGAACATGTGTGGCGGAATCTCGAGCCGAACAACGGAATCGTGCCAACGCGCTCGTGCCGGCCAGACATCGTGCAATCGCAAGTACTCCTCGACCGTCTCGATTTGAGCGAGCTTCTCCGAAGTCACTTCGATTCCCACGGGTACTCTGCTCGCCAGACACGGTGCCGCTGGCTTCTCCGCATTGGACAGCTTCCAGTGCCGGGCGAGAGCTCGCACATCGGCTTTGTTGAGGCCGGCATCGACCAACGGCGCGACGACACCGCGCTCCATCGCCGCCTGAAGTCCCGGGCGATGCTCGCCAAGGTCGTCGACGTGCGTCCCAACGAAGATGACTTCTTCGCTGTTTCTCGTCGCGGCAAGCGCGTGCACGGTGTCGTACAGCGCGCTCTTGCAGTAGTAGCAACGATCGCCGGCGTTGGCGCGATATCCCGCCAGCTCCAGCTCGTTGGTCTCGACTTCCTCGACACGCGCGCCGATCTCTTTCGCGATGCGATGCGCGTCTTCGCGCTCCGCGCTCGCCAGTGACGGACTAACGCCGAGAAGAGCGACGGTCTCAACGCCGGCGCGGACCGAGGCAGCAAGGACGACCGTGGAGTCGATTCCGCCAGAGTAACAGACATATGCAACGCGCTCGCGAGCTGCGGCTCGAACGGTGGCGAGGAGCTTCTCTTCGAGCAGCACCTATTCCCTGGAAGTGGTGAGACTTGCCGTTTCGAATTCGCCGATCGCGCTCATGACCTCCGAGCGCACGTCGGCCAGCGGCCGTGCGGTCTCTTCGGCGACGCGCTTGAGGTCGTCGAATTCGGGCTTCGCCCGTCGCGTACCGTCGGGTAGGGTCGCGACTTTCACACGAATGTCGCGTCCATCGTAGCGAACGAGCCGCGACTCTCGCACTAACGCGTTGCGCACTACATCGAAAGTCTTGATGCCCAGCGTGGTGAAGTGGAGAAAGATCTTGTTCTCGATCCTCGGCAGATCAGACGTCTGGACAAGTGCTTCGACTCGCGTGCCGAGTCGTCCCTTTTTCATCGTCGTGTGAAGCAGTACCACGTCGAGGGCACCTTCAGCGCGAAGAATGTCGGCGGCACCCGCCAGCTCTTCAGGCGACATGTCGTCGATATCGGCGCTCAAGACGTGGAGGTGCTCCGTTCGAACGTGATCGTGGTGATGGTGGGGGTGCTCGCGGTGATCGAGCTCCGCTTCGCCGACAATTATTCGAAGCGCGTTGAGTTGTCCGTGGATGTCGCGAGTGCCAGC
Organism: Gemmatimonadaceae bacterium; assembly: GCA_045803975.1. Classification (GTDB taxonomy): domain Bacteria; phylum Gemmatimonadota; class Gemmatimonadetes; order Gemmatimonadales; family Gemmatimonadaceae; genus UBA4720. Next base: position 27,684 of record JBJMOA010000081.1, on the reverse strand, counting down.
GCCATAGCCGCTACTTAACGGCGTGTACTGGTCGGGTGGCGCACCCTTGGATAACACGCGCAGGAGCGCGGCACCGGTGGGCGTAGTCAACTCCCCCGAACCCGGCGGTCCATGTCGGACGTTGAACCCCTCGAGCAACCGTATAGTTGCGGGCGCTGGAACGGGCAGCAGACCGTGCGCTGTTTTCACTGAGCCGTCGCCGAGAGACACGCTCGTGTTATAGACGCGCTCGAAACCCAGGAGGTCGGCACCCCAGAGCGAGCCGACGACGTCGAGAATCGCGTCGACCGCTCCGACTTCGTGCAGGTGAAGCTGGTCGGGCGCGACGCCATGGATTGCGCCCTCGATCGTCGCAATTGCTTCGAACGCCGTGTGAGCAGCCCGAGCGACCGTCGGCGGAATCTTTACCGCGTCGATCAAGCGGTGGATTTCCGAGACCGCGCGTCCATGCGGTTGCGGCGGAATATCGAAATCGACCTTTACGCAGCGGACCCCAGCGCGCTGAACGTCGGCAATGCGAACTCCGACGTCACTCAGACCGAGCGTCGACGGAAGTTTTTCAAGCCAGCCTTTGTCGAGCCCGTTGTGGACGAGCGCGCCGAGGAACATGTCTCCCGCTATACCGCTCGCAGGATCCAGAATCGCGATTTTCATCTTGTTGAATTTAAAGAGAAGTCAATCCCGAGTGGTCTTGTCTGAATTAAAGGAGATGGATAGTTTCCCGGCTTCGAAACCATCAACCATTCGATTCGACAATGCTAATCAGAACCACACTCGCTCTTTCTGCTGTTTTTCTCCTCGCTGCCTCGGCGCAGGCGCAACAAGGATATGAATTTGAGGTTTACGGCACCAAAATCGCCGCACGCGGCGAAGGAGAGCTGGAGCTTCACACCAACTTTGTTCCGTCGGGATCCCAACTCGCCGACGACGCTGAAGGACGCGCCAGTCATCGCGCGTTTCGATCCAGCCTCGAGTTGAGCACTGGCATCTCAAGCTGGCTCGAGGTCAGCCTGTACGCCGTGTCGTACGCTAGAAGCGGCACTGGGGTGCAGTATGTCGGAAATCGGCTTCGTCTTACGTCGATCGCTCCGAAAAATTGGCATCTTCCGTTCGCTGCCGGACTATCACAGGAAGTCGGCTACACCCGACCCGGATTCGCCGAGAACCGCTGGGGTTACGAGATCACGCCGATTCTTGAAAAGAATGTCGGACCGGTCAATCTCGTTCTGAACCCCGCATTCGAGCGGGGTCTCGGCAGCGGTGAACACGAGTGGGAATTCGAGCCGCGTGCGCAGGCGGGCTATGCGCTCGGCGACGACGCGGGTATCGGCATCGAGTATTACTCTGTCCTCGGACCTGTGTCGAGCTTCGACCCGCGACCGAACCAACATCATCAGCTTTTTGCTACGGGGAGGGCCGAGCTGGCCTCCGGCGTTGAAGCGGGGATTGGAATTGGACGCGGACTGACGCGAAACTCTGATCGTTGGGTCGTCACGACACGCTTCGAATTGGAATTCTGAGATAGCGGCGCATCCGCCTGCCGTACGACGCCGCAGGGTGCAAGGAATTGAACTTGCACCCCCGCGCCCGGGATGCCATCGAATAAATTCGACGTTGCCATTGTTGGAGGCGGACCTGCAGGGCTCTGTGCCGCACTCTGGCTCGCGCGCTATCTCCACAAGGTAGTCGTCATCGATTCCGGCGATCCGCGAAACTGGGAAACGCGCGGCATCAACGGCTACCTCGGTCATCAGGGAATTCGCTCACCCGAGCTCCGCGCGATTGGACACGCCGAGGGAGCGAAGTACGGCGTCGAGTTTGTGAGTGGCGTCGTCGACACCGCGGTCAATGAGACTGGAGAGCTGTTTGCCGTCTGCTTGCGCGACGGAAAGGTGATCGAAGCGCAGCGACTGCTGCTCGCAATTGGAATCAAGGACGTCTGGCCGCCGATTCCTGGCCTCGATAAATGCTACGGCGAGACTGTGCACGTGTGTCCCGACTGCGACGGCTACGAGACGCGGGACAAAAAAACTGTCGTGGTTGGAAAAGGGCGCAAGGCGGTCGGGATGGCCCTGGCGATCACGACGTGGACACGACAGATCGTTATCTGCACGAACGGCGAGCCACCTGAGATGGACGAGAAGCTCCTCGATCAGCTCAAGGTGCTGAACATTCCAGTGCTGGACGCCCCGATAAAATGCGCCCTGTCGCGCGAGGGTGAGATCGCCGGCATCGAGCTCGAGGGAGGGATGTCACTCGACTGCGAGCGTCTTTACTTCGCGATCGGCCAATACCCAGCCGATGATCTCGGCGCTCAGCTCGGATGCAAGCGCGACCCGCAGGGCCGGCTCGTCATCGACCAGCACAATCACACATCAGTAACGAATGTATTCGCCGCGGGTGATATCGCGCCCGGCCCGCAGCTCGCGATCGCTGCCGCGGCGAGCGGCGCCGTTGCGGCTGTCGCCATCCATGCCTCGCTCGTGCCGGAGGCGCGGAAGCTTCCGGACTAACGTCGTTGCGCTATGCTACCAGCGTAGCGTCAGATCCTGTTGCTTGTGCTTTCTCGCGATCCGCAGGACGACGGTACGATCCTTCTCGTCGGCGATCCTGATCGCTCTAACGAGATCGATCGGGCTCTCCACTCTGATACCGTCCGCCTTCAGAATGATGTCGCCGCCGCGCAGTCCAGCAACTCGCGCCGGAGACCCTTCAACGACGTTCGTCACGAAGACGCCCTCGGCTTTTACGTCCAGCACGTCACCGAGGTCGTCGTTCAACGCGGTAAACTCCGCGCCGGCGAACGGATAAACGCCGGCTCCATATCCCAGCGCCGGCGCGAGCACTGTCGGGAGCGGTTCGGGCGCCGGCATGCGTGCGCGCACCAGGCCGGATCGCACCATTGGCGCGCGGGCGATGGATCCGCTCCGCTGCTCCATTATTTGGGGAACGGTCAGCTGAACGATCATGTTCTGATCCCAGTTATCCGGGCGTCGTCCCAGCCTGCCCCTGACTACGCGCGTCTCGTCGTTGCGGCGAATGCGGAGGACGAACGGTGCCCCTGCCTTCAGCCACTTGCCAAGCTCGATCGACCCGCCACGCATGTCGTGCGAGTTGAACGACAGAAGTACGTCGCCCGGACGCACTCCTGCTCTTGCCGCAGGCGATGCCGAGTCGACGCTGGTAATAACCGGGTAGGAATCGAAGAATGCAGTTCCACGCTCGGCATCGAGCATCGCCTGGTCCTGAAGTCGCACACCAAACCAGCCGGTTGGTGGCTGCGAAATTACCACTTTGGTGCGCTCGGTCTGGGCACCCAGTGGCACCGCGAGAAACAGGAGCAGCGCGGCGGTACATAGTGAGTAGCATTGTCTCTCGGACATCTTCCGTCTCCGAACCATCACCTAGAACCCCCTCAAGACGACGGGGCGAGCAACCATCTGCTGCGTCGCTACCCGAGCGCCCATTGTCGCGAGGTAGTACTGATTGATCACCGGATCGTGGGGGGCGGTTTGCAGCGCCCGCTCCGTCGCATCCACGATCTTGTCGAGCGCCGCGGCGCGCGCGGTGTAGATCGATGCGCTGTCTCTGGTTTCGACCGTGGCGTTGTTCGCGGCGAGGAACTGTGATGCCCGCTGATATGCTTCGACCGCGCTATCGAGCGTGGCGGCGGCCTCCTCGACGGAGGCGAACGTGATCCTCGCGGATTGGTTCCGCTGACTGTTTGCTATTCCGGCGGGGGTTGTGTTCGTGACGCCGGCGGGGGTGGTGGCAACCTCATTCTGGCCCTCGCCGGGGAGAGCAATCGTGAGTCGGCCGATGGCGATTCCTCCAATCAACAAGAGAACGGCGGCGGCTGCCTGCATCCACGGCTGGCCCGACGCCCAAAGGCGCGACGATCGCGATTCACGAATGAGACCCTCTTCACGTGCCCGCGCGGCAATCGTGCGCCACTCGTTGAGCGGCGCGTGGTCGCGCCGCCGTTCCGCCGCGATGATCTGATCGAGTTGGTCTTCAGACAGGTGCGACATATCCTTTCCCCTTTCCTGCGACAATTGGTGATTCGTCCACGAGATGCGCCAGCAGTTTTCGCAGCTTGGCGCGTGCCTTGAATAGTTGAGATTTCGATCCGCCGGACGTGATTCCGAGCTCCTCTCCGATCTCGCCGTGAGTGTACCCTTCGATATCATGAAGCACGAACACCGCTCTTGCCCCTGGCGAGAGCTTCGCCATTGCCTGGTCGATCGACTCCGCCATGAATGTCCGGTCGGTGTCCATCTCGATCATCGCGGAATCGTCTTCGATCTCTATTTCCAATTTTGCGAGACGTCTTATTTTGCGTAGCGCGTTCAACGTCCGGTTTACAGCGATTCGATGGGCCCATGTTCCGAACTGCGAGTCACCCCGATAGCTCGGGAGCGCTCTGAAGATCTGCATCCAGACCTCCTGGGCGATGTCGGCGGCGAGCTCCGGATCGCCACACAGCCTGCGGACAACCGCGTCGATGTGGGGCGCATGCCGCGACCAAAGCCGCTGCATCGCCCTCTCATCGCCAGATATCGCACGCTTGAGGTCGAGTTGATCGATTGGCATCTCGGACTCTTTGTTAGTCACGGCACGGGTACCGGAAGTTTCCTCGAAAATCACGGTGACCTTCGCTCTTGGGAATCGTTTGCAACCGTACGCCTCGCCATTCCGCGGAGTTGCAAACGTCTCAGTCCCGGCCGGGTTGGAACTTAAAGCTCAAGCGGTCAGTAGATACCAAGGTAGTCCAAGGAGTTAGCGTTGCTTAGAGTAATCCTCACCGCCCTGACGGTGACCCGCGCGGGCGATGGCTTGCCAGTCAAGTCACCGACCGAAGTCGGCATGTCCAGCAGCCGCCTTGCAGCCATCGAGCGCGTAATCGAGCGCGGAATCCGGGCTGGTGGCTATCCTGGCGCCTCCGTCGTGGTCGGCCGAAAGGGCGCCGCGGTCTTCGAGAAGGGATTCGGCAAGCTCTCCTGGAGCTCCAGCAGCACGATGGTCGACGCACAGCGCACCATCTACGACGTCGCTTCGCTCAGCAAAGTCGTCGGCACGACCACCGCGATCATGATTCTCTATGACGAGAAGAAGATCGGACTCGACGACCGGGTAGTTACCTACATCCCGACCTTTGGCGGCGGTGACAAGGACAACGTCACCATCCGTCAGCTCCTCACGCATACCTCCGGACTCCCGGCTGGCCGCGACATCTGGCGCATTGCGCAGACACCGCTCGAGGCGCGCGCACTCGTATTGAGCACCCCGCTCGAAGGCCGGCCGGGTGCCCAGTACATCTATTCCGACCTGGGCGCCGATATCCTCGGCTTCCTGGTCGAAGTCGTCTCCGGCGAGCCCCTCGACAAGTTCCTCACGCGTCGCGTCTTCGAGCCGTTGGGAATGAACGAGACGATGTATCGCCCCGCGGACTCACTCTTCCCGCGGGTTGCACCGACCGAAGTCACACCTCCGCGCGGCTATCCGCTCCGCGGCGAGGTGCACGACGAGAATGCCTACGCCCTTGGCGGCGTCGCCGGACACGCCGGTTTGTTCAGCACGGCTGCCGATCTCTCCGTCTTTGCGCAAATGATGCTCAATGGGGGCGAGTACAACGGCGTCCAGATCGTGAGCAAGCAAACGGTCGACCTCTTTACCTCGAGAGCGTTCGGTCACCGCGCGCTCGGCTGGGATACTGCCGAGGGAGATTACGGGTCCGGCCGTTATTTGGGCCCGACCGCGTACGGCCACACCGGTTTCACCGGCACCTCGATGTGGATCGACCCCGAGCGCGAGATGTTCGTGATCCTCCTGACCAACCGGGTCCATGCGGCGCGCGCGCTCAGGCCGGCGAAGGTCATTTCCGACGTTCGCGCCGACCTGTCGGATGCGGCGGTGCTCTCTATCCTCGACGGTCCCAAGGTCGCAGCAGGATCGCGGACTTTCCGCGCCGATCGTGAAGTGGGCTGGAACCCGCCGCCACCTCGCGCATCGAGACGCCGTCACGCGTCGTCGCGCCATCACACGATCGCCAGCTCCTCGAAGAGTCGCGCCAGCGCCAAGAAGAGCACAGCGAGGAAATCGACGGCGAAGAAGAGCACGAAACGGAAGCGCTGATTCACCCACCGAACTGATCTCGAGAGGGGCGCTGAACACGCCCCTCTCCTTGTTTGAGGGAGTGCCGCCAGGCGATTATTCGGTATCAGCGTGAGGCGCGAATGACCGACGAATCAACCACGACCCCGGCTCCTACATCGAGCGATTCTCCGACCACCTCGGGAGTCGTGTCCGAGGACCAGGTCAAACTGGCCCTCCGCCGCGTAAAAGATCCGGATCTCCAGCTCAATATCATCGATCTCGGTCTGGTCTACGGCATCGCCGTCGACGGAACGACCGTGAAGATCGACATGACTCTTACTTCTCCCGCTTGCCCGTCGGGACCCGAGCTGATGACGAACGCCGAAAAAGAGGTAATGTCCGTTCCTGGCGTCGAGAAGGTCGAAGTCAATCTGGTGTGGATGCCCTTCTGGACTCCGGAGAAGATGGAGCCGCGGGTGAGGGCATACCTGGGGTTCTGACTTTCGCGAGAGCGCGGCGACTAGCAGTCATCTTGGTCTTGGTCGGCCTTGGATGCGCCACTAATCCCAGGCCTCACCCGAGAGTCGCATCCGCCCCTGGTGTGGCCGGATGTCTGGACAGCCTGCCAGCGGCTGACTCGGTTTCCGCGGTCATCAAGATGACTGTAGTATCGCAGGATCCGAAAAAAATCCTGCCGCGCGATTTCGACAGCATGTTTGCCCAGGAGTTCCGGTCGCACTTCAAGTTGCCCGCGCGCTTGTCTCTGAACATGGTGATGGGCACGCAGCCATGTGATTCGCTCGGCTCACGGTGCGCGGGCGGTCTCCTCAGCGTTGGCGCCGTCGCATACGCGACTTTGCGCAAAGACGGAAAGCTTTCCGACATCGCGGTGGTTGATGCGTCGTTGACGCGCGAGCTGACCGACAGCGTGACTGTGGCGTTACAGGCGATGTCGGAAACAGGTTTGGCGATGTCGACAGGTGAGGCCGAATCCATTCCGCTCGCCATACAAATCGGACCCGAGGAAAACCCTGACACCGTCCCGACGATGAGGTACGTGTTCCTGGCGAAGATTCCCCGGTACGATTTTCCGTTCAGCTACGCGTCGATGCCCGCCGCCGGCGTCGATCCACAGTACCCTTTCCAGGCGCGCCTGGCCGGCGTCGGGGACAGCGTTAGCCTTGCTTTTACGGTTAGGGCGGACGGTACGATTGCCCCGCAATCGATCGAGCTCATAAACGCCAACTATCGGGATTTCGTCTCGGCTGTCTTCGATGCGCTGGAAAACACACGCTATCATCCCGCACGCCTGGGTGACTGCCCGGTGGCAACGCGAGTGACGCAGCGGTTTCTGTTCAAAGTGCCCGAATGAATCCCTCGCCCATCTCCTCGATCTGCCAGCGCCGCAGGTCAGGGACATTGGCAAGCTCTTCGACGGTCTTGGCGCCGCTTCGCGCGATGTTCTCCAGTCTCTCGCGCGAACATAAAACTCCAGGATCGAGCTCGAGTCTCGTTGCAGCGGCGTCGCGCACTGTCTTCAGCCGATTAACCCTGTCGTCGAAGTCGCGATCCTTGTTCCAGCGCTGACCGCGCGGAAACTTCGGCAGCTCGGCTTCGGGTGCCTCCATTCCTCGGCGAATCGCCTCGACTATGTCTGATCCGGCCCGCTCGATCATGCCCTTGGGCATCCCTTTGATTGCGCTCAACTCCGACACGCTGCGCGGCATGCGGCGCGCGAGCTCGAACAGCACTTCGTTGCCCATCACGCGGAACGTCGCGCGATCGAGCTGCGCGGCCACGGTGTCGCGCCAGTTCGCGACTTCGCGCAACACGGCCAGCTCCCGACGAGTCAAATCGCGCGCACCCTTTAACCGGAGGAAGCCCTCCATTTCTTCTTCGGCTTCCCAGCGCGTTCCTTCGAGTCGAGAGAATTCTTCCGCCGCCCAATGCCAGCGCCCGCGCTGCTCGAGCTCGCTCTTCATGTGGTCCCTGAGTGGCAGCAGATAGCGCGTGTCCTGCGCAGCGTACTCCAGCATGTCGGCGGTGAGCGGTCGCATCGACCAGTCAGCCCGTTGGTGCTTTTTGTCGAGCTTGACGTCGAAGAACTGCTCGAGCAGAGCGGCAAGCCCGAACGACTTGATGCCGAGCAGCTGGGCGGCAATGCGCGTATCGAAGATGTTCGTGACGTGCCAGCCATAGTCCTGATGCAGCAGTCGCAGATCGTAGTCCGCGTCGTGGAAAACGACTTCGACATCATTGCTCTGAAGCAGTGCGCCAAGCTTGGCGGGCGAGCCAATTGGTAGCGGATCGATGATGACTCCGCGATCCCGCGTCGAGATCTGGAGTAGGTAAATCCGATCGAGGAAGCGGTGGAAGCTCGCGCCTTCCGTGTCGAGCGCGAGCTCCTTTACCTCGGATATCTCATCCAGAAAACGGTCGACGTCGGATGGTTTGTCGAGGTAAAGCGCGGCCTCAGTGTTCGCAGGCATCGTCCAAATCTAGCGCCTTCATGGTATCGCGCTCCGTGGGCATTAACTTTCGTCGCAGCACGCCCACTCCCCTGGCGATCCGATGACCGAAGAATTCAAGGTCCACATCTTTCCGAGCGATTGCGATTCAGTTGGGCACGTGAATCATGCCCACCTGTTGACGCTACTCGAGCGAGCGCGATGGTCGGCGCTCGAGCGTCACATGACATACGCTGAGTATATGAGGACGAGCCTCTGGGCAGTCGTCCGAAAAGTCGAGGCGTCCTACCTCGCGCAGACCTTCCCCGGCGACGACCTGAGCATCCGAACCGGACTCATGTCGGTCGGCAACACTAGCTTCATCGTGAAACAGGAAGTACGCAATCAGCGCGGCGCGATGGTCTGCGACGCGTCCATCGTCTACGTGACAGTCTCGCCAGAAGGAAAACCGATCCCCGTACCGGATCAGTGGCGGACGCTATTCGCGCCGTGGGAAGAATCCGAGAGTTCTGCCGCGAAGGAACGTCGCTGACCGTGTGGTTTAGCTGCGGCAAAGTCTTGTGACGAATCCCACTCGAGCGCCGGACAGGGTTAGCGCGACCGAGCAATCGATTTCCGCGCAGATCGGCAGTGTGTTATTCCGCCACCGCGGTTGGCTCCCGCTTCTTTTCCTCGGGATTCCACTGGTTATGCCGGGGTCCACTTCTCCCTTTCGCTGGGAGGTAGGTCTGCTCCTGATCGTGCTCGGCGAAGCAATTCGGCTCGCCGGAGTCGCCGCGGCCGGTACGGTCACGCGACGACGGTCACGCAACGTGCAGCAGCTCGTCATCTACGGAATTTTCGCCTGGGTCAGGAATCCGCTCTACATCGGAAATTTCTTCATCTGGATGGGGTTCGTCACCATCTCGGGAGTGCTCTGGTTCCTGCCTTTCGCGGTGCTGCTATTCGCGCTCGAGTACGAGCTGATCGTTCGCTACGAGGAGGGGGTGCTCGAGTCGATTTTCGGGCGCGACTATTTGGAGTACAAGAACTCAACGCCGCGCTGGATTCCGCGCCCTCCGACGGGCGAGCGGCAAGTTGGCGAGCACCATTGGGCCGCCGCGTTCAAGAGCGAGATCAGCACTTTTCTTCAATACGCCGTGCTTTTACTTGCGTTCTGGGTAAAGAGCCGGGTACTCAACCGCTGATATTTTCTGCTCGCCAGCACTGAAAACTCGTAGTGAAGTTCGTGCGGTAGTCACGGGGAACAGGCAACCGTGCTACCGGCAACCCGCAACGCGTCACTTATAAGTGTGTAGAGACCGGTTTTGAGTTTGCAGTTGCAGTTTTTGTCTGACACTCTACGCACGCGCCGGTCTTAGAAGACCATCGCGCCCTGATCTTCTCAAAAAACGACCCGTAGTAGTGCTCATCGCACAACGTTCGCTTGCACGTGCGGCAAACCCCGCCCTTACCGGCGGTGAAAAACACTCCGCACTTGTCGCATTGCCACTTGAACGTCGATTGGCGAAGAAAGAACGCCACTTACACAACGGCGAGAGTCTGCGACCCGCTCCACGATCCACCCGGCTTGAGCTCCACGGGCGAGCCGATCTGCGCCGCTTCGACGCACACCATCCGCATGTAGTCGTCGGTGTCCAGGCCAATGAATCCCGTCACCTTCTCGGCCCACGGATTCCAGACGACTGCGTCCTTGAAGCCGGCTGAACGTATTTCGATGCGTCGATCGTTTCCTCTGTCCTCGACCTCGACTTTTTTTGGAGCCCTGAGATACACGCGATCTGTCTCGTCAGAAATCACCAGCTTCTTTGCTTCATCCTTGGTCTCGTTTCCGCCCTGGGTTTTGTCGAGGTACCATTTGCCGGTGAAGCCGCGGATCGCCGCCTCGCGTATGTCGGCGACGGCGATGTAGGTGTGAAGCCCCGCGGTGAAGCTGAATAGCTCGTCCCCTGTGTTGAAGGCTTCGAGCTTTACGTCGAGCGACTTGTCATCGATCGTCACGGTGAGCTCGGTTCGGAAGTGGTACGGCCAGAGCTCACGGGTGCGATGGTCATCGGTCAACACCAGCTTGACCGACGACGGCTCCTCGGTCGACTCAGCGCTCTCCACCAACTGCCATTCCGATTTTCGCGCGAACCCGTGCTGCGGCAACGCGCCGAGGTTGGCGAACTGCGGCCATACGACCGGGATTCCGCCGCGAATCGGATCACCCGGAGCAAAAGCAGCGGTCTTTCCCATAAACAGTACCTCTTTACCCGCGGCGGGAATCCACGATGTCACATGGGCGCCGTTGAGGTACACATCCGCGGAGCTCCCCGAAGGATGGGACAGCAGCACGGTGGGCATTCCGTTCTTTCCGGGAACGATGGGAGGAGTCATGAGATCAGATATTGAGGGCCGAGCAGCGGATTCCGCCAGTCGCTCACGCCCGGGTGGCTATCGGTTGGGTCGTCCCGGAGGGTTTTCGCTTTTGAACACTTCGCGGTTGATCTGCACGTATTCCTTGAGATTCGCCGGGACGTCTTCCTCCGGAAAGATCGCGGTCACCGGGCACTCCGGCTCGCAGGCGCCGCAGTCGATGCACTCATCGGGGTGGATGTAGAGCTGGTCGGCTCCCTCGTAAATGCAGTCGACGGGACAGACATCGACGCAGGCGCGATCCTTCGTATTCTTGCAGGCTTCTGTTATGACGTAGGGCATCTCGTCCCCGAATGTACTGCGTCGGTGCCGGAGCAAACAGCGGCACCGAAAACGATTCCTGTGCGAAAAATAGACTCGCCCGATTTAATAGCAACGCCGTCGCTCACCGCTGGATGATCCCCAGAACAACACCCAGCAGCAAGAGGGCGAGGACAGAGAGCATCACCGTGGCGAGGCGTCGTCGTGTCCGCCGAACCGCGGCCCAAACCTCTTCGTCGAGGTAGTAGATGCTGGGCGCTGCCTCACGGATCACAGCGCGATTCCTCAGTCGCTTGATCGCGATGGACTCTCCCAGGCCTATTGCAGTAAATGGTTGTGCGGTTGCCGGTGAGGTGGCTCCGGCAGCACGAAAAGCGTCTACGACTTCCCGCTCGCGCCGTGCCAGTATTGCGGCAATCGCTGGTGCACCCATCTACTTCCTCCACGGCGGCGCATCGCCGCTCTTTTTCGCAAGCTCCGGATTTTCGCGGAAGAGTGTCGCGGTACGCCCAATCACCTGCACGACCGCGGAATTCGTCGCCAACGCCAGCGAGTGCGCAATGTCCTTCGGTTTGACGTCGTCCTTCTTGCCAAGCTTCACCTTCACGAGCTCGCGCGTACGGAGGGCGTCGTCGAGTGATCCAATGAGCGCCGGCGTCAGGCCCTGCTGCCCGACGTGAACCGTCGGATCGAGATGGTGCGCCTCCGCGCGCAACTCAGCACGCTCTCGACTCTTCAATTCCGCATGCTCCCCGACTTCGTCATGAAGCCACGCACATCGATGGGAGTTCCGTTCCAGTAGTTGGCGTCGCTGCGCATTACCTGAAAATGCAGATGCGGTGTGTTCGGCGGCGCATTTCCGGTCGTTCCGACGAAACCGATCACTTCTCCTTCGCGTACCTGCCGACCTTCGACGACGTTCGGAGCGTAGCCCATAAGGTGCGCATAATAGTGCACGTAACGCCCACTGGCGTCCGCCACGTAGATCGTGATTCCGCCCGCACCACCGTTCGCAAGCTTTATAATGCGGCCGCTCGCAGCGGCGAGGACAGGCGTTCCGCGCATTGCCAGGATGTCCGTCGCCATGTGGATCCGGCCGCCGCTCCGCCCCTCATGGTACGTATCCCTCAACTCATTGGGAGAGACACCTTCGACCGGCACCATCAGCGGGTGAGCACGGAAGTACGCCGAGTCGGATGCGAGCATCGGACGCAAATCCAGTGGCACCAGTCCCCCATCAGCATCCGCTCTTCGCACCGCCCTCGACGGCGCCCGCCTCGATCCCGCATCAGCCGGCGCCCGCAGATTGACGCACGTCGTCGCGACCACTATCGCCGAAAAGAGGTTCGCGCACACGCGAGAGATGCGCGCCACACTCGCGCATCGCTGGCGGAAGCGCTCGATCTCAGCTCGCTTGAACACCGATTGACTGTTGCTCGCGCGCGAGTTGTGCGATGCCTTCCTCGATCGTTCTCGAGTTGTGCATCGAGCAGAACTTGGGTCCACACATCCCGCAGAATTCCGCGCTCTTGAAGTACTCGGCCGGTAACGTCTCGTCGTGGTATTCCTGCGCGCGCTCGGGATCCAGACTGAGCCGGAACTGCTCCTTCCAGTCGAACGCGTATCGCGCACGGGAAAGCGCATCATCCCGGTCACGCGCACCCTTTCTTCCGCGCGCGACATCGGCCGAGTGGGCCGCGATCTTGTACGCGATCACACCCTGGCGCACGTCTTCAGCGTTGGGCAGTCCGAGGTGCTCCTTCGGCGTGACGTAGCACAACATGTCGGATCCGAACCACCCGATCATCGCAGCGCCGATTGCGCTCGAGATATGGTCGTATCCCGGCGAGATGTCCGTCACGAGCGGACCAAGCGTATAGAATGGGGCTTCGTTGCAAACCTCCTTCATGCGACGGACGTTCATCTCGATCTGGTCCATCGGGATGTGTCCGGGTCCTTCGACCATCACTTGCACGTCGCGCGCCCACGCGCGGCGCGTCAACTCGCCAAGCGTGTCGAGCTCCGCGAATTGCGCGCGGTCGCTGGCGTCCGCGATGCAACCCGGGCGCAAACTGTCTCCCAGCGAGACCGTGACGTCGTAATAGCGAAGGATGTCGAGCACGTCGTCGAACCGCTCGTAAAGTGGATTCTGTTTGCGATGAGCCATCATCCACACCGCGTGCAGTGATCCGCCGCGGCTGACGATGCCCGTTATACGACCATGCACCAAGGGCAGGTGCTCGATCAGGATGCCTGCGTGCAGCGTCATGTAGTCGACGCCCTGCTTCGCCTGATGCTCGATCATGTCGAGCAAATCGTTCGCGGTGAGCTCCTCGAGCTCTTTGTCCCACTTTCCGTCGGGCCCGCCCTGCACTGCCTGGTAGATCGGCACCGTTCCAATCGGCACCGGCGAGGCCTCGATAATCGCGCGGCGGATTCCGTCGATGTTTCCACCGGTGGATAAATCCATGACCGTGTCGGCGCCGTATTTGATGGCGATTCGGAGTTTCTCGATTTCGCCACTGACGTCGGACGAAACCTGAGAGTTGCCGATGTTGGCGTTGATCTTTACGCGCGCGACTTTGCCGATCGCCATCGGTTCGAGTGCGCCGGCCAGGTGGTGAACGTTCGCCGGAATGATCAACCGTCCGATCGCGATCTCGTCGCGCACCAGTTCCGGCGCGAGCTCTTCGCGCTCGGCGACGAAGCGCATTGCGTCAGTGATCTCGCCCTGACGTGCGAATCGCATCTGTGTTCTAGCCGCGCCGTTTACGGTGCTCGTCCGCGCTGCTGCAGCGGAGGTTTCGGCGCCGCCGGGTGCAGGCGACCCGATGGGCGCCTGCGCTGTTCCTGCCGTTTCCATCGTTCGACTCCCTACGCCGGTACTAACCGGATCAGGTTCTGAGGGACTTTCTCAGCCGCGCTGCTGCCTCACTGGCGAGGCTCTGATCGAAGCGGCGCGGCACCCCTGTCTACTGCAATATATAACGGAATCAGACTGTACTCCGTCGCCATTTGTTCCCGGCAACGCGCGTCCGCGCGTCCGTCCTCTTGACGTGACTGCCCGCGACATCGACACTCACTCGGTTGTGGCGCGACTCGCATCCACATTTTCAAGCCCGAGGCTAGCATGGCCATGAATACGAAGAAGGTCGTGATCGGTGGTTTAGTTGCGGGTGTCGTTCTTAACGTCATCGATTTCGTCGCGAACACCTTTATTCTGGGCGCGCGAATGAAGGCTGAGAGCGACGCGTTCAAGCCCGGAATCTCCGATCAGATGATGTCCGGATCGTCGATAGCCAGCTACGTGATCATGGACTTCGTACTGGGTCTGGCGCTGATATGGACCTACGCCGCTGTCCGTCCGCGCTTTGGTCCGGGGTTGCGAACGGCATCCTTCGTGGCACTCCTGTTCTGGCTGCTCGCGTTGATATTCACCGCGGGATTCAGACAAATGGGAATGATGTCGCCGGGTCTGTGGTGGATGTTCGCTTTCGTTGGACTCGTGAACTTCCTCCTCGCGGCGTGGGCGGGCGCGCGCATCTACTCGGAGGAGACGACGACGGCGTAGAGAGCAATCGTACCGTTTGGTTCGTGGCGGTCGTCTGATTGATATGAGTAAGCTTTACTCCTTCATCGGCGCGACTGTCGGCGGCTACGCGGGCTGGGCTCTTGGCGCGAACGTGGGGATTACTACGGCGTTCATACTGAGTATGATCGGTACCGGAATCGGGATCTATTACGGGCGTCTTATCGCGCGGAATTATGGCGGGTAGCTCGAGCACCGAAACGAAAAAAGGCGCGCTCTTTCGAGCGCGCCTTTTCTTTATCCGGTTGCTTCGATCAGACTGACTGCTGCACTACCATTGGCTGAGTGAGCCTGAGCGAGATACGGCCACCATTCGGAACGCAGCCGTCATACTTGCCCGTGGCACCAGCGACAACCGCTCCCGCTGCTGCACCGGTCGCCGCACCAATTACGGTCGACTTCGTCTTGTGACCGAAGATCTGGCCGGCGATCGCGCCAATGATCGCGCCGGTCGCGACCTTCTTGCCGTCGTTGCTCGCGTCACCGTTGCGAACCTTCTCGACTTCCGCGTTCGTAACAGTGGAGTTGACGGGATACGTCTTCCCGTTGAACGCGATCGAGCGGACAATGAACTCCATCTCAATGTTGTCGTTCGAATTCTCGCTGCGCTTGAGCGATGTGAGCTCGATTACCGCTGTGGCACCAGCCGGAATCGCGACCCCGTTCGACCCTTGCACCGATTGAGCAACGCTCGCGGTGAATCGATCTCCCACCGCATAGGTATTGGTGCACACGCGCTGACCCGAGAAGAGCGAGATCTCAGACCCGCTGGCAATCGTGCCGACGGCGCGCTCAGATCCGGTAGTGCCTTCCGTCACGGTATTCCCGTTTGGAGTCGTAACCGGGGCCTCCTCAACAGGCTGCGGCGTTGAGCGCGGCGTCGTTGCAACGCGTCGCGGATTCCTACTCGGCGTCAGGATCTGTGATGGCGTTTGACGCTGCGACACCTTCGGTGCCGGCGTCGACGGAATGGTAGAAGGCACAACCGTCGCAGGGACGTCCTGGAGCTGGGGCTGCGCCATTGTATCGGCGTTGGCGAGCTGGAGGTCGTGGGCCAGCGAGGTATCCTGCGCGAGCGCGTCTTCAGGCCTGTCGCCCTGTTTGCAAGCGCCGAGTGCCAGTGTAACGCCAAGGAGAACCGGTGTGGCGATCCTCGCAAAAGTTTTTTTCATAATGGTCGTCTCGTAGATAAAAAAAGGATGCGATCTGAATCAGACCGCATCCTCAAAAAGGCTTAGCGGCCTGGGATGCGGCTGATCGGAACTCGGCCGCTGGAACCGCCTCGAATGACGCCGCCGACTCGACCACTCGGAAACGTGACCGGGAAGCGGTTGTTGATCGAGATCGGAGGACGGCGTCCATACTGCCCGTCGGTACGTGGATCGCAGCGGTCGACATCGCCGACGACACCGCCGCGAATCACGGCGCCGAGGATGCTGCCGAGAACCGCGCCAGCGCCCGAGCCGCCGCCCACGCGCCCATCGTCACCACCAGACGACGGACCGCTTGGGTAGGATACCGCGACCGGTTGCGGACGCGGCGAAACGGGAGTCGGATCGGTAGCGACAGGCTCCGGTTCGACTGATTGCGGCTCGATCTCAGCGACGGTTGCGGGCGCCTTGGTCCGTACGACCTGCGGCGGAGACTTCGGTGCCGGCTTGTGTTTTCTCACTTTCGTGGATGGAGTCTGGCGACGCGCCGGCGGAGTTGTCCGCTCGATCGCGGAGACGACCTGCTGGCCAGCGGTCGGAGAGCTGTTGGCAAGGGTGATCCCATCGGACGAGGAAGCAAGCTCCAGGTCTTTCTTGAGATCGTCGTTAATCGATGCCTTCTTGTCGCCACTGCAGGCGGCCAGAAGGATCGCGCCGGCTCCGGCAAGCAACAGGTAAGTCTTCCGCATAAAAACTCCTTCCCACAACGGGAAATGACTGCTTTTGCTCGTGATACACTGGGGAGGAACATATGATTCGCCCCAGCGCCATCTATAAAGGCAATGGACACGCCGGCGCTTGTTCCCCTGGATTCGAGCGCAACCACCTTTGTCCGGCAACGATGTCACCTGCCAATGACACGTGGTGTCCTCGCCCTGAGACTCGGTGAGCGTTTGTTGGCGGTACCAGCGACTGGCGGGACGGCGCGGGACTCGCTCTATTCCGGCGCCCATGCGATACACTACGCTTCACCGACTCGTTCCCCGCGAGTGGCTGGCACGACGCGGGATGTTTTGTGTCATGATGCTCGCGGCTCTGACCGCTGCGTGCGCACCTCCGTCAGGCGCCGATATGTCGACAGCGGAGAAGAAGGCGATTGCCGACTCGCTCAAACGCCTGGTGGTTGATGCTTATGATTTCGGGCGGCCGGATGCGGTAAAAAGTTTGATGAGTCTTTATCCGTCCCAGGGTCGCGTCATCTCAGCGAGCGGCGGCGTGATTACGACGACTCGCCCGC
Source organism: Gemmatimonadaceae bacterium (assembly GCA_045803975.1). Taxonomy (GTDB): domain Bacteria; phylum Gemmatimonadota; class Gemmatimonadetes; order Gemmatimonadales; family Gemmatimonadaceae; genus UBA4720. The sequence goes on along the minus strand of JBJMOA010000081.1, from coordinate 10,404 downwards.
AGCTCGAGCAGGGGATCAAGGCGTTCTGGACCTACGTCGGCAAGAACATGCAGAAGCCGCGGTGGGAATGGACGTCGATGAATGTGGACGTGCTCGCCCCCGACGCCGCGGTGATGACGAGCACATATCGCATCCCCCACCTCACGCCGACGGGAATGAGCCACGTCATCGCTGGTGCGTGGACCGCTGTGTTTCAGAAGCAAGGGGGCCGGTGGGTGATCATTCAGGAGCATCTGTCGGACGTACCAAACGCTCCGAACACTCAGATGAACCAGATGAACATGACGCCGCAGACGAGCCCCTGACGCGCCTATTCCTCCGAGTCGCCCCCACCCGTTCCGCCCACTGAAGATTTCAGCTGCTGGCCCATCTCCGCTTCGCCGCTGATGATGGATCGCCAGGTAAGCTCGGGTCCACGACGGAACCCTTTCTGGGTGACCTTAACTCCTTCGGGGGAGATCGCCACCATGTAGGCCTTGCCGTCGATCTCGATCTCACGTTTCAGGGTTTTTTCGAGTTTTGTCGCCATGCCCCCTCCGGGGAGTTAATTGTTGGTTGGCGGTATAATACGCGTCCAGGCCGCGACCTACGAGTCCCCTTGTGTTTTTGCATCCACTTTGGGGCGTTTAATGTGGCCTGCTTTGAGGGTCGTTCGTCTTTAAAACACGGAGATCGAATGGCTTTCATGGCTCTACAGGCCCCGGGCGACGACAGCGCCCACCTCATATACGAGTTCGAGCGCCGCGCCTACCCAGTCAGGAACGCGTTGCTGACGATCGGCCGCGATGCCGCGAGTCACATCCTGATTCGCGAGCCAGCGGTCTCGCGGAACCACGCCGAATTGCGCGCCGAGGATGGGAAGTTCGTTCTGCATCCGTGCGGTGTTAACCCAACGACCGTGAACGGAATGACGCTCAGCGAGCCGCGCTCGCTAGCCGAGGGTGACAAGGTGGAAGTCGGGACGGCCATCCTGACCTTCACGACGAAGCGTCTGCCGCTGGGCGTTGCGGTGATCGAGCCGGCATCGGCGACAAAGCGTGAGAAGGACATCAGTACCCGCCGCAACACGATCAAGCACCCGATTCTAGCCAGCGACCTCGATCCGGACTCGCCGCGACGCGTTCCGACGAACGTGATCGTCGGCGCGATCGGCGTTATCGTCGTGATCCTGTACCTACTCGGCCGGTAACTCCTCGAAGTTGAAGGATGCCGCGGTAAAGAAGGCCTTGACTCCTCTCATCGGCGCTATTATATAACCTGCTAGTTATGCAACCACTCGGTTATAGACAAATGACGCCGGCGCGACTCAACGCGACCTTCGCCGCGCTGGCGGACCCGACAAGGAGAGCGATTCTGGCCCGACTGGCATCGGGGGAGGCTTCGGTTGCCGAGCTGGCCAAGCCCTTCAAGATGAGCCAGCCCGCCATCTCCAAGCACCTGAAGGTTCTCGAGAAGGCGGGGCTGGTTTCGCGCGGACAAGACGCGCAACGGCGGCCGCGACGATTGGAAGCGAAGCCACTGGCCGAAGCCAACGAGTGGCTCGAACGCTACCGCGAATACTGGGAAGGAAACTTCCAGCACCTCGATGCGCTGCTCGAAGAAATGAAGGCAGGACAAAAGAAACGCACTCGAACGACCAAAAAGGGAGATGTCAGATGAACAGCACCGCCAAACAACCCGGAAAACTTCAGATCACTACGCCGTCCGATCGAGAGATCGCGATGATACGCGTATTCGATGCACCCCGACAAATGGTCTTTGACGCCTGGACGAAACCCGAGCTTATCAGGCGCTGGCTCGGCTCGTTCGGCGGCTGGAAGTTCGAAGTCTGCGAAGTCGATCTCAGAGTGGGTGGCAAGTATCGCTACGTGTGGCGCGGACCCGACGGCAGCAAGCTGGCGATGGGCGGAGAGTACAAGGAAGTCGTGAAGCCCAATCGACTCGTGGCAACGGAATTGTTCGACGATCCGTGGTATGGTGGAGGCGGCGCAATCGACACCACCACCTTCGTCGAGAAAGCCGGCAAGACCACCGTCACATCGACCATTCTCTATTCATCCAAGGAAGTGCGCGACAGCGTGCTCAAGTCGCCGATGGAAGGCGGCGTAGCGAAGAGCTACGACAACCTCGACGAGGTTCTCGCATCGATGCCCGCCGCGGAGCGCAGATGACCGGCGCCACCGCGGGAATCGGCGCCCCGCCCCGGCGCTGGGGAAAAACCGCGCTCGCGTTGCTCGCCGGCATCGTGGTTGGGGTCGTACTGTCGCTCGGCACGGATCAGATCCTTCATGTCCTCGGGATCTATCCGCCCTGGGGACAGACGATGTCCGATGGTCTTTTCGCGGTTGCGACCGGCTACCGGATCATCTACAACATCATCGGGAGCTACGTCGCGGCGCGACTGGCACCGAATCGCCCGATGTGGCATGCGATGGTGCTTGGAGTACTTGGACTGTTGGTGGGAGGCGCGGGCGCCGCCGCGACGTGGAACTCGAACCCGCCTCTGGGCCCGCATTGGTACGGTATTGCCGTCGCGCTGATTTCTATTCCCTGCGCGTGGATTGGAGGATTGCTGGCCGAGAGGCGCAGGTAGCGAGAAACGGGACCGAAATTACTCGGGGACGGATCCCGCAAAGCGCACGAGCACCATCTTCTCCAGCTCTTTGCGCAGCGGCTCGAGCTCAATCGTCTCCAAAACGTCGGCGGCGAAGGCGTAGGTGAGCAGCGTGCGCGCCGCCTCCCGCCCAATTCCGCGGCTATTCAGGTAGAACATCGCCATCTCGTCGAGCCGCCCCACGGTCGCGCCGTGGGTGCACTTCACATCGTCGGCAAATATCTCGAGCTGCGGCTTCGTGTCGACGCGCGCGCTCGGTGATAGCAGAAGGTTGTTATTCGACTGCTTGCCGTCCGTCTTCTGCGCTTCGGGGTGGACGTAAACCTTGCCGTTGAACACTCCGTGCGAGCGGCCGTCGAGCACGCCCTTGTAGGTCTCATGACTCGGACAGTTCGGCGCGATATGCTCGATGCTCGTCTGGTTGTCGATATGCTGCGTGCCGTCCGTGAGGTACAGACCGTTCAGCGTGCATGTCGCCGCATCGCCATTGAGCGACGTGTAGACATTGGTCCGTGCGAGCGCGCCACCGACGGCGAACGAGAACGAGTGCAACTGGCTGTTGCGCTCTTCGCGCACTTGTACCGTGCCTACATGAAATGCCGACTCGCTCTCGCGCTGCAGCTTGTAGTGATCGATGTGCGCGCCTTCGCCGGCTGCGATCTCGGTCACCGCGTTCGTGAAATAGGTGCTGTCGCGCAGTGATACGTAGCTCTCAATGACCGCTGCTCGTGAGTGCCGTCCGGCAACGATCAGGTTTCTCGGATGAGACACTCCTTCGCCTCCCGAGATGAATAGCAGATGGATCGGTTGATCCGCGACAGCGTCGTTCGCGAGCTCGATGACCGCGCCGTCAGCAATGAATGCAGTGTTCAATGCGGTGAAGGCGTGCTGCTCGAATTGCGCGATTTTCGCAAGGTGACGCTCGACGACAGCGTCTCCGGAGCGGATCGCGTTCGCGAGACTACCGACTCGTACCCCAGCGTCGATTTCCTCGAACGAGGAAAGACTCTCGTCGAAGACGCCATTGATGAAAACGAGTCGATGCCAATCCGCCTGACCGAAACCGAAGTGCTCCAGATCGGATGGCCTGAGTCCAAGAGCATTTGCGAGGTCGCCTTTTCGCCGCGACGACTCGCGGCGGTCGTCGGTGATGATTTCCGCCACGGATGAAAGGGAGGCCAGACGAAAAGGCCGCTCGGCGATTGGCGCTACGCTCGTGAAGTGCCAGTCTTCATTTTTCGTCGTGGGATAGCCGAGTGTTTCGAACCGCGCGATTCCCTTCCGGCGAAGATCCTGAAGCCAGGAGGGTCCCGGCGTCTGCCGGGCGAAATCCTCACGATAGATGTCGATCGACCCTGGCGTGCGCATAATCGCGCTCTTGCCCGTAACCTTCCCCGCCTCTTTCACCAGATCATCAGCGATCGACGGATCGCGCGCGAGCGCTCGCGTTGCGATGTCGGTCACGCCGCACCTGCGGGGACGCCCGCCGAGCTCTGGATCCAGTCGTAGCCCTTCTCCTCGAGCTCCAGTGCCAGTTCCTTCCCGCCAGATTTGACGATTCGACCGTTCGCCAGGACGTGCACGTAATCAGGGATGATGTAGTTGAGCAGTCGCTGATAGTGCGTGACGACAATAGTCGCGTTCTCTGGCGAGCGAAGCTTGTTCACGCCTTCCGCGACGATGCGCAGCGCGTCGATGTCCAGCCCTGAATCCGTTTCGTCGAGGATGGCGAGCCGCGGCGACAGCACCGCCATCTGGAAGATCTCGTTGCGCTTTTTTTCGCCGCCCGAAAATCCCTGATTGACGGAACGACTGAGCATCGACTCATCCATATCGACCAGCTTCAGTCTATCCTGCACAAGATCGAGGAACTCGAGTGGATCTACTTCTTCCTGGCCGTTCGCTTTGCGGATCTCGTTATACGCCGAGCGCAGGAAGTAGGCGTTCGAGACGCCCGGAATCTCCACGGGATACTGGAATGCGAGGAAGATTCCGTTTTGTGCTCTGACTTCGGGGTCCATCTCCAGAAGATCCTGACCGTTGTAGCGAACCGTTCCTCTGGTGACTTCGTACGCCGGATTGCCGGCGAGCACCTGCGCCAGTGTGGATTTGCCGGACCCGTTAGGACCCATAACCGCGTGCACTTCTCCGGCATTTACGCGGAGCGTTATGCCTTTGAGGATTTCGCGGTCGCCGATTCCGGCGTGGAGATCATTTATTTCGAGCACGGAACCAGTGGTTGAATGTGGTCTGAAGCGCGTACACTGCCTGACTGAAGAGCGTCCAATTCGCCGTAAACGGATAGCCCGGCGTCCTGGGTCCGGAGCGAAGCCAGGCCCAGGCAGCGCGGATTCTGTCGTTGAAATTGCGCAGGAGCATTTGGAGTCAGTCGATCAGCCTACGCTTCCTTCAAGTGTGATGCCCAGTAGCTGCTGCGCTTCCACCGCGAATTCCATGGGCAGCTCCTTGAATACCTCGCGACAGAATCCGCTCACGATCATCGACACCGCATGCTCGGCGCTGACACCGCGCTGCTTGCAGTAAAAAATCTGATCTTCGCCGATCTTTGACGTCGATGCTTCGTGCTCGAGTGTCGCGGTGTTGTTCTGCACCTCGATGTACGGGAACGTGTGGGCACCACACTTGTTGCCGATCAGCATCGAGTCGCACTGAGTGTAGTTTCGCGCGCCTTCAGCTTTCGGCAGCACGCGAACGAGCCCGCGGTAGCTGTTGTTGCCTTCGCCGGCGGAGATTCCCTTCGAGACGATCGTCGACTTCGTGTTCTTGCCGATGTGGATCATCTTCGTGCCCGTGTCGGCCTGCTGCTTTCGGTTGACAACGGCGACGGAGTAAAACTCGCCCACCGAGTTATCGCCTTGCAGTATCACACTCGGATATTTCCACGTGATCGCCGATCCGGTTTCGACCTGCGTCCACGAAATTTTTGAATTCACACCAGCTGCTTTGCCGCGTTTGGTGACGAAGTTGTAGATGCCGCCCTTTCCTTCGGCATCGCCCGCGTACCAGTTCTGCACCGTAGAGTATTTGACCGTCGCGTTGTCCAACGCGATCAACTCGACGACGGCCGCATGCAGTTGGTTCTCATCGCGTTTCGGCGCCGTGCACCCCTCGAGGTAGCTCACCGAGGCCCCTTCGTCGGCGATGATCAGCGTGCGCTCGAACTGTCCGGTATTCCTGCTGTTGATGCGGAAATAGGTCGAGAGCTCCATCGGGCATTTCACACCCTTCGGCACATATGCAAAAGACCCGTCGCTGAATACCGCTGCATTCAGTGCCGCGAAGAAGTTGTCGCTGTGCGGGACGACGGTGCCAAGGTATTTCTCGACGAGCTCGGGATGATTCTGCACGGCTTCGCCAAAGGAGCAGAAAATGATTCCGTGCTTCCCGAGCTCTTCCCGCATCGTCGTACCGACCGAGACGCTGTCGAAGATTGCGTCGACGGCGACGCCGGCCAGCATCTTCTGCTCGTTGAGCGAGATGCCGAGTTTCTCGTATGTGCGAAGAAGCTCGGGATCGACTTCGTCGAGACTCTGGAGCGGCTTAACGCTCTTGGGTGCCGAGTAGTAGACAAGGGAGTTGTAATCGATCGCGGGGTAGCGGACGTTACCCCAGTGCGGCTCCTTCATTGTGAGCCACCGGCGGTACGCCTTAAGACGCCACTCCAGCATGAACTCCGGCTCGTTCTTTTTCGCGGAGATCGTGCGGATGATGTCCTCGTTGAGCCCGGCCGGCACAGTGTCCGTCTCGACATCGGTGACGAACCCGTATGCGTACTCGCGGTTGACCAGCGCCTCGATTCCCGAGCTCATTGCAACTCCTTGGCGTTTCTACACTTCCCTTCGTAGATTCAATCTAAAGCAATTCTGTCGGGATAGTCAAGCGAACACCTGTATTGCTATCCCATTGTGTTGTCAGCACTTACGCGGCTGGAAAATGTGCAACGGGGATTGGCGTCGAGACCTTGGAGGACCCGAATGACTGGCGTTTCCGACGCCATTTCCGGGACGTTGGACGCCCCCGAGTTCGAGCCCGTCGCGTCTATCGGCGATTTGGCGGAAGGGACGGTTCTGCAACGCGTGCGCTCGAGTGGTGACGCCGTGTGTCTGGTTCGCCATAACGGTGAGATTTCCGCGTTGAGTGATATCTGCACCCATCAGCACTTTTCGATGTCGCTTGGTGATCTCCTCGCGGATGGAACGTTGCAATGCGCCTGGCACGGAGCGCGGTACGATTGCCGGACCGGCGAGGTGAAACAGGTCCCGGCGACCGCGCCACTGCCGGTTTTCCAGGTTCGGGTGGATGGCGACAGGATTTTGGTCGGGCCGCGCTGCAAGCGCATCGACGGCAGGTACGAACCGTCGACCGCGAGGGTGCCGTGATAGCCCTTCGCGGTGATTTTCCGCTGCTCGCGAACAACCCGGGACTGCACTACCTGGATTCCGCCGCGACGTCGCAGAAGCCCAGAATCGTCCTCGACGCACTGCGCGATTTCTACGAGACCGCTAACGCCAACCCGCATCGCGGCGCGTATTCGCTCTCCGTGCAGGCAACGGAGCGATATCACCAGTCGCGCGCGCGCATTGCCCAATTCCTGGGCGTTAGCGATCCGGATTGTCTCATCTTCACACGGGGAACGACCGAGGGACTGAATCTGGTCGCCGGATCATGGGGCCTCGCGAACATCGGGGCCGGCGACGAAATCGTCGCCACGGCGATGGATCATCACGCCAACTTCGTCCCGTGGCAGGTGCTGGCGATGAGAAAGGGCGCGAAATTCACGGTTTGCGAGCTCACTCCAGACGGAAGAATCGATCTGGATTTCCTGGCGTCCTCGCTGAACAAGCGCACGAAGATCGTCGCCTTCAGCCACGTGTCTAATGCGCTTGGCACCATCAACCCCGTAGCCGACATCGTGCGACTGGTGCGCGAGCGGACCAACGCAATCCTGGTGTGCGACGGCGCGCAGAGTGCGCCGCATTTCCCGGTTTCATTCGACTCGTTGGACATCGACTTCTACGCATTCAGCGGTCACAAGATGCTCGGACCCATGGGAATCGGCGGACTGATCGGGAGGCGTCCGATGCTGGAAGAGATGCCGCCCTACCAGACTGGCGGTGACATGATCGAGTTCGTCCATGATGATCGCACGACGTGGAATGTGCTGCCGCACAAATTCGAGGCGGGAACGCCGAATGCCGCGAACGCCGTCGGGCTCGCCGCCGCAGTCGAGTACCTCGACCGGATCGGAATGGATCGCGTATTGGCGCACGAGCGTGCGCTGATGTCGACCGCGCAGAAGCGACTCGCCGAAATCGAGGGGCTTCACATTTACGGACCGCCAGCAGCGGAACGGAGTGGCGTCCTGAGCTTCACGATGGAGGACGTCCATCCGCACGACCTTGCGACGATTCTCGACGGTGACGGCGTGTGCATTCGCGCCGGACATCATTGCGCCCAGCCGCTGATGCGCCGCCTCGATGTTCCCGCAACGGCCCGGGCTTCGTTTTACGTCTACAATGACGAGAGCGATATCGAAGCACTCGTCGTCGGGATCCTCAAGGCGCGCGAGATCTTTGCTCATGTCCCGTCCTGACAGCTCCGCCGAGTTGTCGGCGTTGTACCAGGAACTGATCCTCGATCACTATCGGCGGCCCAGGAACAAGGGCACGCTCGCCAATGCGGATGCGAGTGTGGAAATGAAGAATCCGCTTTGTGGTGACGAGATCGGGGTTCAGGTCGTATTCGACGGTGACAACATCTCCGACGTCCGGTTTTCCGGTCGCGGCTGCTCGATCTCGCAGGCGTCGGCCTCGATGATGACCCAGCTCGTGAAGGGAAAAAGCGCTGAAGAGATCGATTCGGTCCGGAAACGCTTCCGCGATCTGATGCTTGGCGACACTGCCGCTGCCGATGACAAACAGCTTGGTCCACTGCGCGCCCTGTCGGGAGTCGCGCGATTCCCAGCGCGAGTGAAGTGCGCATTGCTTGCGTGGAACGCGCTCGAGACTGCGTTAGCCGACCGCGCATCGTGACGCAGGGACCGTCGCCGCGACACAACGATCATTCCGATAAGATTTGTCTCTAGTTCAAAAGTATCTCGCTCCGAGCGACTACTCCCCCGAAGAAACCTGGCGATTGGTCGAGTGGTGTCGGGGGCTCGGCGCCGACGAATTCACCATCGATTGTCTCGGGACCGATGCCGGTACGGTTGCCCCCAGGTGGCGCACATTTGGGACGTTGGTGAATCCGTTTACGCGCGAAAAAAAGATCCGTGAGCGCATGAGTGGGCGCACCACGAGCGACTTGACTCGCCTGACAGAGCTTTGGGAGCTGAATGACACAACTCTCGGTGCACTGAAACAAGCGCTGACCGGCGGTCTCCTCGGCTACGATCCCCGGGACGAGGGCTCGTTCGAAGACCCTGTGATCTACCGGGATGGGCAGCTTTTGCTGGGCGTCCTTTCGCACGAAGCGTTCGCGGTGCTTCGATTATCGGACGCCGAATCCCTCCGGTTTTCCGAGGCTGGATTTCCCGGTCACGACTCCCTGCCACGAGTCGGGTGACTGTAAATGGAATCGGTCGATGGTCGTGAGATCGTGGGGGATAGGTTAGGCTTCTTGTACGAATGCGCCGCAAAAAATTCTAAAAGCGCCATTTTTGTGCATCCCTCCCCTTTCCGATGACCGATCCCAACGATCCCGCGATTTCCCGATGGAGCGCTCCACCGAGCTCGAAGGCCAAGAACGCGGTTCAGCGCTCGGTCACCGCGTTGCTGGACGCTCTCGCTCCGGAGCGCGTTCTAAAGCGTGGTGAGCATCTCAGCGTCCCCGTCGAGCAGCATCGGACGCCGAATGGCTGCGTGCTGCAGGCTGCGACTGCGGCAGTGAGCGTCTCCTGGTTTTCAGCAGGCGGGAACGATCCGGGATTGGGCGAGCTGCACGTAGTCGTGTGGCAGGGCATCGTGTCACGCCGCGGCTCTCCGAAGAGGCGTGAAGGTGCGACGGTAGTGCGCGAGATGGTATTGCACCCGCTCGAGAGCTCGTCGGGGAAATGGGTGTGGCGCGCGCCAGATAACGCTGAATACGACACGAGTGAACTGGCGGCGCTCTGCACGAAACTTCTCGACGATCAGGTGTCTGCCGGTGGAGCGAAAGCGTGATTACTGAGGGCGACAAGGCACCGGATTTTTCACTGCCTGCCGACGACGGTACAACGGTCACGCTTGAATCGCTGGCCGGAAAGAACGTCGTACTTTTTTTCTATCCCAAAGACAACACCGCTGGCTGAACCCAGGAGGCGTGCGATTTTCGCGACGCCTTTCCCCGGTTCGGGGAAATCGATGCGGTGGTGATGGGCGTGAGTCCGGACAGCGTTGAATCACACCGCAAATTCAAGAAAAAGTACGAGCTGCCTTACAGGCTTTTGGCTGACGAAGGGCACGCCCTAGCCGAAGCGTTCGGCATCTGGAAAGAAAAATCGATGTACGGTCGCAAGTACATGGGCGTCGAGCGAACGACGGTGATCATCGACAGAAAAGGTCGTGTCGCGAGAATCTTTCCGAAGGTGCAGATCCCTGGGCATGTCGCGGAAGTCGAGGCGGCGGTACGGGGGATGTAGGGATGCGGGATGGGGGATGGGGGATGGGGGATGCGGGAGCAGAGATGTTCTAGTCCGAAGCTCCACGCCGCTCCGCCCAAAGCCCCGAGCCGGTAGTTCGTAGTGGCAGTTGCAGTTCCCCCCTGCCCCCACCCCCCCACCCCCCCCCCCC
>JBJMOA010000080.1:0-8528 GCA_045803975.1 Gemmatimonadaceae bacterium | reverse complement strand
CAGGTAATCGGCAAGGCCCGTTGCACCACGATGGTCCACATTCCGGGTAGCCGCGTCCATAGCGCGGTCGATTGCCGCGTCTAACTTATCACCCGCGAGGAGTCGCGAGAAATAGGTCGCGCCCCATACATCACCACACCCAGTCGGATCGCCGGGACCATGTCTCGGCTGCTTTGCCGGAACGCGCGCCGTTCTAATCGCACCTTGTGCGCTCCCGATCGAAGACCGACGGAGGTCAGAAATGCCGTTAAACCCCGGGGCCGCAAAATAGACCACACCGCGGCTACCAAGCGTAATGGCTATCGAGGAAACGCCCTCTGCCAAGGCGATAGCAGCCAAGGCCATCGGGTCGCTAGCCATCATGCTCATCTCGTCTTCGTTCACCTGCACGAAATCGAAGCAGCGCATCCAGGCCGCCGCATTCGGTAGTGGTTGCAGGGTTCGCATTCCGTCGGGTTGCACGGCGAGCAGCAACGAGTGGAGATCGCAGTAAATCGGCCCGCGAAAATGTTGTCGAATGAGTTGCGCAGTCTCGAGATCGAGCTCGAACCCGCTGATGAGATTGATGTAAAGTGCGTCCAGATCCGCGAGCAGCGGCTTGAGGCCGAGCCAGTGCCACTTCGGAACTCCGCCGCTGAGTCTCTCGCACCGCCGCTCGTCGCTCAGGTAGTAGAGGGCTACGCGATTGTTCGGATGCGGCACCTCAATGGGCGCCGTTCCGGGAGCCACTCGATCGAGGTGACCGACGAAGTTCCGCGCTGAATCCGCGAGGTCGCTCCCAACCTTTAGAACCGGGACAAATTCCCAGTCGGGTTGAAGTGCCGCGTCGAGAGCACTCAATGCGTAGGTAATTCCACCCCACTCCTCGACCGGGGCGTCGCGTGGGTCGCGACCATGGATTACGTCCCACACAAAACTGCCCATGACGCCAACTCGCTTTTTTCGTGTCATAGGCTTACCGAATGATCCGTAGTCCGCAGTGAGTCTCCCAATTCGTAATTAGTCAGCAGTCCGCAATGCCGTTGGCCCGCAATCCGCAACGCTTACAGTTCGCCAAACTTCTGCATCTTGAATGTGGCGATGGCGCCGACGACTCCGGCGGAGAGTGGCAGAGCGCCGGGAACGATTCGACACGCTTGGACGGCCGGCTTGAACGCGCGTCGGCGTACCTCGGCACGCAGGGGTTGAAACAACGCATCGCCTGCCTGCGTGACTCCGCCGGCGAGTACCACGATGTCGGGATTGAAGATGTTGAGGAGGTTCGCTACGCCGGTGCCGAGAAAGCCGGCCGTCTCACGAACGACCTCCCTCGCCGTGGCATCGCCCCGCTTCGACGCCTCGTAGACCGTCTGCGCGGTAATCTTGCGTACGTCGCCATCGACCATGGCGACCAGAATCGACTCGCCCTCATCGCCACGCAGTGCTTCGCGTGCACGCTCGGCGATCGCCGGACCGGAGGCGTAGGCCTCGAGGCAGCCGTAGTTTCCGCATTTGCAGCGTCTGCCGGTCGAATCGATCGATGTATGCCCGATTTCTCCCGCCACATCTGACGAACCGTGGTAAAGCTTGCCCTCGAGAATCAATCCACCGCCGATGCCGGTCCCGAGTGTCATCCCGATCACGTTGCGTCCGCCGACGGCGGCGCCGCACCAGAACTCGCCGAGCGTCGCGCAATTCGCGTCGTTGTCGAGGGTGCACTCCAGCCCTACGCGGCTCGAGATTTCGTCGCGCAGCGGAAAATTCTTCCAACCGAGATTCGGCGTAACGATTACGAGACCTTTGGCACGATTGAGAGGACCCGGTGATCCAATGCCCACGCCCACGAAAGCCGAACGCTCAGCCCGAGTCTCCTTCATCGTTTGCGCGATTACTTGCTCGATCATTGCCGCGATGCGATCGACCACCGAGACTGCGCCGCCTTCGGCAAGAGTCTGGGTCGTGTGCATTGCGATCTCTCGGCTTCCGTCGAGCGGCATCGCGCCGGCGACAATGTTGGTGCCGCCCAGATCGACTCCGACTATGTAACGCTCCTTGACGCTCATACGGGTACCGGTGGGTTGAGGACTTCTGTCAACAAGCTCGCGATGTAGTCAGTCGTCAGCTCACGCATACAACGCCAGTGTCCGAGCGGACACCGCTGCGGTCCATGTCTATCGCACGGTCGGCACGACAACGTTGCATGTCCCGCGACCACGTGTCGCTCGGCGAGCGGACCGAACCCGAACTCCGGCACCGTGGGGCCGAAGATCGTAAGTGTCGGCGTTCCCATCGCCGATGCAAGATGCTGCGGTGCCGAGTCGTTCGTCACTATCGCCTGCGCGCGTCCAATGAGCTCGGCGGAGGCGAGAAGCGACAGCGAGGCAGTTCCATCGATCACGCAATTCGGCGGGAGCGCCGACGAAATGTTTCTCGCAACCGCGGAATCAGCGTTTGAGCCAATGATGGCGATTCTGAAATCGTCAGCAAGCTTTTTCGCCAATTCAACATAGTACGGCCATCGCTTTGTGCCCCACGCACTTCCTGGTGCGAGCGCGACAAACGGTTCGTCGCCGGCGCCGTGACGGCGGAGAAGAAGATCGATCGCGTGCCGGTCTTCATCGGAAGGATAGAGCCTTGGCCGAATCTGCGTGGGAAGGGGAGGATCGGCGCATTCCGTCATCGCCAGCGACCATAAGCGTTCCGCGTGATGACGATCCGGGCGATAGGGCATTTGCTTCGTGTACAGCACCCGGCCGGTGGAGCTCGTGAATCCTACTCTTTCCCTGACGCCCGTGAGCATGGCAAGGAGTCCGCTGCGAAATGATCCCTGGGCGAGATACGCGACGTCGTAAGGACGTTGCGTACGCAACTGCTTCACGATTCGCCACAATCCGAGCGCCGAGCCGTAGGTCGACCGTTTGTCGTAGCGGATGATCGTTCGCACATCGCGATTGTTTGCCAGAACCGTGGCACCGATCGGCGTGACAAGCACATCGACCGGGCCACGCTTCGCGAGCTCGGCGATGAGCGGGGTCGTCAAAACGACGTCGCCGAGAAAGCTCGTCTGAATGACGAGTGCCGCGCTCAAGCAATCACCGCCGGACTGACTGTCACCGCCTAATCCACCTGCAGGACCGCGAGGAAGGCTTCCTGCGGAATTTCGACGGAGCCGACCTGCTTCATTCTTTTCTTGCCCTCTTTCTGCTTCTCGAGGAGTTTCCGCTTACGCGTGATGTCGCCGCCGTAGCATTTCGCGAGCACGTCCTTGCGGAGCGGCTTTACGCTCGTGCGAGCGATGATCTTCGATCCGATTGCCGCCTGGATCGCGACCTCGAAGAGCTGACGCGGGATGAGATCCTTCAGCTTGTCGGCGATCTTGCGGCCCCATTCGTAGGCCTTGTCGCGGTGGATGATGACACTGAATGCATCCACCGGGTCGCCGTTGATGAGCATGTCGAGCTTGACGAGGTCGCTCTGACGGTATTCCAGCATCTCGTAGTCCAGCGAGGCGTAGCCTCGACTCACCGTTTTAAGCTTGTCGAAAAAATCGAGGATGATCTCGCCGAGGGGAAATTCCCAATCGAGCTCGACGCGCTGGGTATCGAGATAAGTCATGTTCTTGTAGACGCCGCGGCGCTCCGTACCGAGCGTCATGATTGGCCCGATGTATTCGGCCGGGACCATTATGCGCGCTTTTACGTACGGCTCTTCGACGTAGTGGACAACCTGCGCGTTCGGCATCAGCGACGGATTCTCGATCAGCTTCATCGTTCCGTCGGTGAGGTAAACCTTGTACTCGACTGACGGTACCGTCGTGACAAGCTCGAGATCGAACTCGCGATTGAGCCGCTCCTGCACGATCTCCATGTGGAGCAGACCGAGGAATCCGGCGCGGAACCCGAAGCCTAGCGCGGTCGATGTCTCGGGCTCGTAGTTGAGCGACGCATCGTTCAGCTTGAGCTTCTCGAGCGCGTCACGGAGAGTCTCGTACTGCGTCGTATCGGTTGGGTACAGACCCGCGAACACGAAGCTTCGCACGGCCTGATAGCCCGGGAGTGGCTCACTGGCGTGGTTATCCGCGTCGAAGATCGTGTCACCCGCGCGTGTCTCGCTGACGGAACGAACGCTTGCGACTACGTAACCGACCTCGCCCGGTCCCAACTGCTCGGTGGGAACCTGGCGCAGCTGATTGTACCCGACTTCGTCGACTTCGTAGACCGATTCGCTGGCGCCGAACGTGATGTGAGTGCCCTTCCTGATGATCCCATCAACGACGCGCACGCTCGGAATCGCACCGCGGTAACGATCGTAATAAGAATCGTAGATCAGCGCGCGCAGCGGCGCATTCTCGTCCCCTTCGGGCGGCGGGACCTTGCGAACGACCTCTTCGAGCAGCTCACCGATCCCGATTCCTTCCTTGGCGCTCACGAGCAGAATCTGGCCCTCCTCGATGCCAAGGAGGTCGGCAACTTCCTTGCGGCGCCGCTCCGGCTCCGCACCGGGGAGATCGATCTTGTTGAGGATCGGGATGATCTCGAGGCCGGCGTCCATCGCCAGAAAAAGATTCGACAGAGTCTGCGCCTCGATTCCCTGGGATGCGTCGACGACGAGGATCGCGCCCTCACACGCAGCGAGGGATCGCGACACTTCGTACGTAAAGTCGACGTGGCCCGGAGTGTCGATGAGATTGAGCTCGAACTCCTGTCCGCTCTTCGCGGTGTAGCTCATGCGGACAGCGTTGAGCTTGATCGTGATGCCGCGCTCGCGCTCGAGGTCGAGGGTGTCGAGGACCTGAGCCTTCATCTCGCGCTTCTGGAGCATGCCGGTCGCCTCGATCAACCTATCGGCGAGCGTCGATTTACCGTGGTCGATGTGCGCGACAATGCAGAAGTTGCGGATGTGCTCGAGCTTCAAGGGGACTCTTTGTTTTGCGGGGCGCTGGCTGCGGGGGGACAGTCAAATATAACCGCGCTCCGGTCACCCTAACCCGAGCCTCATAGCTCCGTCAGACAACAACTACAACTGCTAACGAAAGGTGCCGGGTGCCGGGTGCTAGGTAATAGGTGAGTGGTAAAAGCTTTACTCGCACCCAGCACCCAGTACCTGGCCCCCGGCACCTTTTGTTGCAGTTGCGGTTACTGCCGCGGTGGCGGCGTCGGAGGCGGTTCGGGTTTCGTACGCGACGACGGTGGTGACGCCTCGCGCGGAGTGTCGGGAATGCGCGACGGTGGTGGTGCGATTACGCGCGGCTCGGGATGATACTCGCGCACCGGGTGTGCTCCGGTGGCACCGCTGCTTCCGGTTGTTATGGGTTGAGCGCGCTCGGGGACACTGCGCTCCACGGGTATCCGTCCCATCGGCACTCTGATTCCCGATTGCGAGCGGAATTCTTCGAGGAAACTGCCGGGTTCACGGCGACGACTCGACGGCGCGACGATCGTGACGTCGCCCATTTGTGGCACGCGTGAGCGGCCTTCCGGTGACTCCGTCAAACCCGCCGACGGAGGCCGCCTCGGACCTTGCTCCTTTGCAATTCTTCCTTTCGGGACACCCGTTGGTCCGCCGCCGGTCGCTGGCGGTCGAGTGCTTGGCGCGCCCGAGCCGTTCTGGAACACGATGATGGGGAAGCCGCAGAGATCGTATCCGATTATCCTTGCGCCCTTGGTTCTACCGTCCGTGTTCAAGCGCGACGACTTCAGAGTACGGAACGCGTACGAGGACGAGAGCCCGTAACCGTAGAGATCACAGGGGGAGTAGTAATCATTGTATGCGTAGTAGCTCTGCCCACCTGCGAATCGCATAACGTCCCGACCAATTGGCTCTCCTTTCCGACCCAGATACGCGGCAAGGGCCTGTGCGGCCAGCATTGGACTGCGGTTTTCCACCACTCGCCTGATTTCGCTGATGTTCCAGTCGCCGCCGACCTCGATGCGCTCCAGCTCAAACGGTTCCCGCGAGGCGAGCGCGATGACGGTCCCTCGCGAATCCAGCCGGCCGTACTGGTACCGGGAATAAGAGGCCGACGAGTAGATGCCCGTGCCAGTCGTGGCCTGACCGAAACCGGCAAAAAAGTTCGGCAGGTGAAGTTGCTTATGCGCGACCATTCGCACGGAGATCCCGGGAAAGTCGGGGTGCAGCACGCGTATCTGGCCATCGAGGTCTATGGCGACCGCGAAAACGTACGCGTTTTCTGAGACATCGATCGCGGGCTCGATGTAAGCGGAAGTCCCGATGACATCTCCGCCGCTCAGTGAGTAAACCCTGATCGACGGGGCCCGCCGGGAGCTCGCTTGTCCACCCGAAGACGAGGCCAGCACGCACAGCAGCACCGCGGAGCTCCCGAGCCCTGAAATCCATTTCGCCCCACGCATATCCGACCTCCCTCGTTTGTATACAATCCTGCTACATATGTCAGCAAGGGTCAAGCCTGAAGTGACCCGGTGATCAATTCGTCGCGGCTACCTGCTCGTTGAGGGGTGTTTTACCTTGCGCCATGCCGCTCCCACAACTGCTGTCGATCGTCGAATCTCTCCCCGAATTCGGAGAGCTTCAACGAGGGTTGCCCGCTCCTGGAACGCGATGCGAAGTCGGCGGCCTGGCCGGCTCTGCCGACGCAGTGGTAATTGCCGGGCTCTCAGAATACGTCCGGCAGCGGTTCTTTGTTGTCGTTAGCGATGATGTCTCAGGCGCCGAACGCTGGCTCGCTGACCTCACGACGCTAGTCGAGCAGGACGCCGTCGCTTTTTATCCGCCGCGCGAGAGCTTCGGCGAGGCCGAGGCGCACGCCGAAATCGCTGGAGAGCGGGTCGAGACGCTGGAGCGCATCGGTCGCGGCAATCTACGGATCCTGATCACTACCAGCCGTGCGCTGCTCGAGCGGACTCAGCTTCCGCGCGCTCTCGCGGCGGCGCGCCTCGAGCTGCGAAAGGGCGACACTCGTCGACCCGAAGACCTGGCCGCGCACCTCGAGGCGATCGGTTTCGAGCGTGTTCCAATGGTAGAAGATGTCGCCCAGTTCAGCGTTCGGGGCGGAATATTCGATGTCTACAGTTTTGGTATGGCGGAGCCCGTCCGTCTGGAATTCTGGGGCGACGAGGTCAGCGAGCTTCGTCACTTCGATCTCCTCACCCAGAGATCCACCCGTGACGCCGAGCTGGCCTTGGTGCTGCCCGTCGACGGGCAGATCAAGATCGGCGACGTCGAGCGTGAGCGCTCTTCGATTCGCGCGCTCTTCCCGCCAGACACGATCGTCGTGATTCCTCGCGGCACGCACTTCGTGCCGGAGCTCGAGCGCACATGGACGGAAGCACAGCACCACATCGATCTGGCGCGTCGGCGCGGTGAAGACGCTCCGAATCGAGATGAGCTCTTCGAGTCGCCGGACGTCAGTGCCCGCGCTTTGAGCGCGTTCGGGGCTGTCAGCTTGTCGGGCGAGAACGCGCAGGTTGTCTTCCCGTTCCGCGAGCCGGAAGAAATTCAGCGCGATATCAAGCGACTGAAGCAAGTCGTCGCCGATGGAATCCCGACGATCATCCTCTGCGACAACGCCGGCCAGGCCGAACGGCTCGATGAGCTGCTCAACGACGATCGGGTTTCCCCGGCGAGCCTGGCGATCGGCGTGCTCGACGGCGGGTTCGTCGTTCCGCCGCGCGGTGATTTCGCTGGCTATCGCATCCTCACCGACCACGAGATTTTTCGCCGGGAGCGCCGCTTTCGGCGCGCGCGGCGCTACGCGACGGGTAGCGCACTCGAGAGTCTCACCGCGCTCAAGCCCGGCGACTATGTAGTGCATCTCGAGCACGGCGTCGGCATCTATCGCGGCATCGAGAAGATGTTCGTCCGCGAGAGCACGGTCGAAGTCGCAGTCATCGAGTATGAGGGTGGGGACCGACTCAACGTTCCCCTTTATCGCATCGACCAGATCGAGCGGTACCGTTCCGCCGCGGACATAAGCACCGAAGCTCCGCCACCGAGACTGCACGCGTTGGGTGGGAAGCGGTGGGCGTCGCAACGCGACAAGACTCGCGCCGCCATCCAGGAAATGACGGTGGAGCTCCTCGACCTCTACGCCCGCCGCAAGGTCGCGACTCGGCCGCCACACCTGCCCGACACCGTGTGGCAGCGGCAGCTGGAGTCGTCATTCCTGTTCGAGGACACCCCGGACCAGCGCACTGCGACGACGGACGTGAAAGGTGACATGGAGCGTCCGCGACCGATGGATCGGCTTCTGGTCGGCGACGTAGGATACGGAAAGACTGAGATTGCGGTGCGCGCTGCGTTCAAGGCCGTGCAATCCGGCCGCCAGGTGGTGGTTCTGGTGCCCACCACGATTCTCGCCGACCAACATGCGCGCACCTTCGGCGAGCGGCTGGCTGATTTCCCAGTGAACGTACAAACCCTCAGCCGCTTCCAGACGCCCAAGGAACAGCAGGTCGTGCTCGAAGATCTCAGGGCCGGCAAGGTCGACGTCGTTAGCGGCACGCACCGCATTCTCAGCAGCGACGTAGCCTTCGCGCAGCTCGGTCTGATCGTCGTCGACGAGGAGCACC
>JBJMOA010000079.1:0-15598 GCA_045803975.1 Gemmatimonadaceae bacterium | reverse complement strand
CCGTTGATTTGCGTGGCCCGAAGATCGGCGGGCTGGCGATCGGATTCGTAATCGCGGCCGACATCCTCGCAATCGGGCCACTCACGGGCGCATCGATGAATCCGGCGCGCTCATTCGGGCCGGCAGTCGCGAGCGGAGTGTACGAGGCGCAGCTGCTTTACTGGTTCGCGCCCATCATCGGTGGGCTCGCAGCGGCGTTACTCTACGAGTTCCTGTTTATGCGGCGGGGACGCGAGCCGGTTGATCATGGAGAGCTCCGGCCCTAGGCAACTGAAGCGAGAATAGGCGGCGGGCTACGCTTTTCTGCGGACGCCAAATCGAGGATTTCGCGCGGCGTAGACGAGGCCGATTGTCGCCTGGGTACTCATCAACGTCGCGGCGAGGAGCGGTCCGAATTCGTAGTCGCCATTGACTGGCTGCAGATTGTATAGCACTCCCTGCAAGATCGCGATTCCTCCGATGAGAGCGGCGGCAGCTTCGCCCGTCAAGAAAAGCGGGAAGGATGGAAGCCCTGATCGCTGCCACAAGCCGTTCAGGTGACCGATGGTAAATCCGCCCTGCACGAACAGCGACAACGCGACGAGGAGAACGATGATCGGCATTCCCTCGTCGTGTCGGAAGTTGAACCACAGGAATCCGAGGCCAATACCCGCGGCAATGTTAACCAGGGAAGCGAGGACAAGAGAAAGACGCACCACGGCAAGCCCCTTCAGAGCACGAATTACAGTGAAGATATCGCCTCACTTTATACTGTCAAGTACTTTGTAATATCCGAGCCGGGCAGTTCGTGCAGCGGTCATCCGCCACGTTCGATCGGCGCTCCCGCTGCCTGCCACGCCCGCCAGCCACCGGCCATCGAGGCGACGTTGGTGTAGCCCATTCGCTGCAGATTGTCCGCCGATAACGCCGATCGGAATCCGCCGCCGCAGTAGAGAATCAGCTCCGCGTTTTTGTCCGGGACGCGCTGCTCGATGTCTCGCTCGATCACACCCTTGCCGAGGTGCTGCGCGCCGCGAGCGTGGCCCACCGCCCACTCGCTCTCCTCGCGGACATCAATGACGGTGGCTTCCCCGCTCTCGAGCTTTCGGCGCGTCGTATCGACATCGACTTCACGAACCCGCGACTTGGCGTCGTCGACGAGCTTGAGAAAGCCGGGTGAATGCTTCACAGACCCGCTGGTACTCTTTTGCCGGTCAGTTCGCGAAGGCCAAGATGCGCACTGCGACGCGCGACCAATTGGACAGTGGCGACGGCGGCTGCGGAGAGCGCTGTCCATGCCAGTGCTTGCGGCCAGCTCTCATCTTCCCGCCACGGTTTCTCGGGTGGATCGTCGCCCTTCCAGGCGCGCCATCCGCTCTCGAGTCCACGCTCGACAAGCCGTCCTGCGACCATTGCCGCGCCGGCTCCAACGAAGAGCCAGGTCGCCTTGCGCGGGTTCATTCTCCGTTTCAGTTGCCGCTGTTTCATTGTGTCACCACCGAGTTGGATCCACGAATGAAGCAAGCGCGGTGCCGAGAACTCATGCGGCATATCAAGAATCCAAAACTGCAAACGGTCGTCGTGCGTTTACCAGCCTTCCCGTTTTCTCAGCGACGTGATGTGCGCGACATGGTGCCGGCCGTGCCACGCGTAGAGGGCGAGCATCTGCGCGAGAGTAAGTACTCTCCCGTGTTCCGGATGCCGCAACCCACGCCGGAAGTCAGCCTCGTCCATCGAGCGCAACAGGGCGAGCCAGCGCAGATGCAACGCGTCGAGAAGATCCAGCGACACGTCGATTGGCACCCGCTGCGAATCGGCGAGGTTGGCCCATGCAGCCTCATCGTAGGGTTTGATCGTCGGTTCGTCTTCCGTGAGGGCGAGCTTGAACCGCGTGTACGCATTCAAGTGACTGTCTGGCACGTGGTGGACGACCTGCTTCACGGTCCAGCCGCCCGGCCGGTACGGTGTCTCGAGTTGATCGCGCGCGAGCCCGGCGACCGACGATCGTAATGCGCCGGGAGCTTCCGCAATCGCGGCGATGAAGCCCGGGTACTCAGCCTCGGTGACTGGAGAATCGAAACTGAATTTGCCGATTGGATAGCGAAGATCGGTCGCCTGAACTGTCGAAGTCATTGTCACCTCCTGGACAGCGATGATGCATGAGTTATCCGAAAGTAATATCGCCTGTCTTGGTCAGGCGATGCGCTCCGGCAAATGGATCGCGATCGCGGAGCCGTCGGCAATGAACACTGACGCCGGGTGCGTGCCGAGGATAGCGGCAAACGGCTCGTCGTAAAATTCCGCGAGCCTCCCTTCGAGCTCCCATTGCGTGTCTGACCAGATTTTCCACCTAGGGTGATCGACGTGATACTCGATCGTCCCGCCATCGCGCTGACGCGTGTACCCCCACGGCCGCTCGGAGAGAAATTCCTCCAGCGATGCGCGCGCCATATCCTTCGCCGTGCCGGCGGTTCGCACCGAGACTCGGCACTGATTTACCGGATCGCCGAACTTGTACTCGACGCTCTTCAAGCCTGCGCTCGTCTCGACGATGGAATGGCGCATTGGAACGGTCCGATAGGGCTCGTTGTAGGTGAGCTTGGCAGCCTCGGTGACCAATGGGAGCGGAACAAGCTCGCGGATGAACACGACGCCGTGGTGGGTGTCCTCAGCCACTTTTCGCCGCACGTAGAAACGGAGATTCACCTCCTCGAATTTCTCGTGGAAGAACGCCGGGACGCCGAAAATGTGGGTATCGAGAAAGAGAAATCCGACGAGACTCACGAAGTGCTGGCCGTCGCGATCGTCCAGCTCGGTTCCTCGTGGCAAATGGGGAGCAAGAACAACGGGATCCACCTCGAAATTCAGCATCGCAAGGTGTCGCCACCGGGCTGTCAAAAATTTCGCGGGCACGTGCTAACCTCGTGTCGCCACTTCGGCAGTAGCCGTAACATTCGCGCGCGCCGCGGCCTCCGCGTCGCGTTTCACCTGATCGAGAACGCGGCGATGGATGCGATGAAGCATCCATTCACTTCCTACCCGCCAGTATCCCTGCGGATAGATCGCGACGCTGTACCAGGTGTGACCCTCGAGACGAGTCTTGCCGCCGGCGGCCCCGACGAGGCGAAACTCCCCGCGTGACGAATGAAAGTATCCATCGAGGTGTGGAGCATACACTTTCGAGTAGGGACTAAGCTCCCGAAGTGCCGGAGGCGCGTCGATGACGTCGAACGCGAGGCGTCGCGGTTCGTCCCAGGTGGTGATGGGCTCCACGAAGGCACCGGTCGAAAATTCACAGCGGCGAATCGCTCCAACTCCGTTGCCGACGATCGATGCGCGAACCGGGTATGCGACGCCCGCCCGGAAGTACCACGCGAGCGGCGCCTCGATGTCCTTGAACTCCACGACGTGTTTCCAAACAACGTCCGTGGGTGCGGCTACGTCGACTACTGTTACGACCTCATACGTTGGTGCGGTTGCCGAAACCCTTTCGACGGCTGCTCCGGTAGGCAACACGAACAGCGCCGCCGCAAGTCCGGCACCGGCCGTTCGTCCGCGCGCCGCCATCCATTGGCCGATTGCGCCACCCATCAGCGCGAGAACAGTCGCGATCGGGAACGCCATTGCGATGCAAAGCGCGCCTTCCAGCGCAAAAAGGGTCAGCGCGCCCGCGACAATGAGAAGGCTCAACATCACGACGCCCGGAGTTTCACCCTTGCGCCTTGCGGCGTTTCTGTTGAAGGCCCAGCCGACAACCATGCCCTGAATGAAGGGAGCGCCGAGAAAAAGCGTGATGCCGTAAGACCCGAGGGCGAAGACGCTGACCAGCATAGCGGCAAGTGCGACGGCTGCGGCTCCAACTGCGCCAATCAAAGCGCTCCGATATCTATCGCTCATGATACTCGTGCTGCGCGCGATTTCGTTCTCGGGCAGCGCAACGGTGGGCAGCACGCCGAGCCATAGCATGACGGCGTAATTGAGAAACGGCACGAAGAAGGCGGCGCACCACGCTGGCGATCGTCCCGCGTCCATGGCTCGCCGCATCATCATTGTGACGCCGATCCAGATGAACGGAAGCGTCCAGATGATCATCGCAAACGCGAGCCATGCAGGGATCGCGGCGACCTTCGTGGACTTGATGGTGAAGAGCGGGACGAGGTAGTCCCATGGTGTCCACACGACGTGTGCGACGACGTAGATCGCCGTCGCATCCACGACGTATTTGACGAACATCAGAGTGAGACCCGTCGCGACGTAGACGCGACGGCTCACCCTGCCGTGCAGGGTGAACAGAGTCCGAAGGCTAGGTAGGTCGGGACGCACTGGTACAGCCTTCCACCCACTTTACCTCGGGAAGGCGGCCGGCGCGGAACATCGTCACGCGATTGTCGTCGGTCTCGAATACGATTGCCTTACCGGCGCTCGCGCTGTCGCCCATCACGGTCAGATAGTGCCCGTTCTTGAAGAATTTGTGCGGCTCGACGGCCAGCTCGTCGCCATAGATGCTGCGAAGTCGATCTTCGGTGTCGCCGATTTTGGCCCCATCTTCAGTAGTGACCGCGCCAGTATCAACATCGATCCGCGCGATTTTCCCTCTTACGACCATCACGCCCACGCCGTCGGGAATGCCTGATCCAACGGCAGGAAACACGAAGTCACATTCCGCCTTCATGTTCGGGTTCTCGTTGAGGAGGCCCATGTTGACGGCGTCGTCGAGCGTCATCCCAATTTGAATCGGACCGAGCCCGTCTTCATTGAGCGCCATGTCGCTGACGGTGTCGCCGGCCGCGCCATTGGGACCAGGCCGGCCCTTCACTGCCCTTTCATCGCTCTTGTCACAGCCTGACGCGAGCACCACGACGACCATCATGACCACGAACGAGACCAGTATCGACCGCTGCCTGTTCATTATCGTCCTCCGCCGCCGGCGCCATTGCCGGAGCGCCTAATGATTAGGTACCAACCTGATGGAATCTTTCCTGGTAGCGGTCGATCGATTCGTTGATGACCCGAGCCGCCACTTCGCTCTTCTCCCAGCCGACGATTTCGACGCGCCTTCCCTCGAGGTCCTTGTAGATATGGAAGAAATGCTCCACTTCCTTCAGGTAATGCTGTGAAAGATCGGCAATGTCGAAGTATTCGTGGTAGTAGGGATCGTGACACGGCACGGCAAGGATCTTGTCGTCGGGCTCGCCACGATCGAGCATCTTCAGCACGCCGAGCGGGCGACAATCGATTTGACAGCCGGGAAACGTCGGCTCATTGATGTGCACCAGCACGTCGAGCGGATCGCCATCCTCGTGCAGCGTACGTGGAATCAGGCCGTAATCGCCTGGGTAGTGCACCGCCGAGTACAGGACGCGATCGAGGCGAATCATGCCGGTTGATTTGTCGAGCTCGTATTTATTGCGGCTGCCGCGCGGGATCTCGATCACCGCCGTGACATTGTCGGGCGGATGAATTCCCGCCGGCAGGTCGTGCCACGGGTTGATCACGTGGTGACGCGGTCCATGGTCCCCTTGTAGCTCATTGGCTCCTCTTCCACGCCAAAATTGTGCGCGGCGAGCTCAGCCACTCGCTCCAATTCCTCCGCAGTCAGATCCGGTTTCTCAGATGCTTCGGCAAATTCCGCGAGCTGGTCCACGTCGTAGATGTTGGGTAGCGTCGTGACCACCGCGGGCTCCGCGAGCAGCCATTTGAGCGCCGCCTGGCCGAGGGTCATCCGCGTGGTGAGAAAATCAAGCGTGCGAATCTTCCTGAGTCCGTTCGTAAGCCACGATCGCGGTCGATGACGACGATGGTCGTTCGCCGGAAAGACCGTGTCCTCGGTGTAGTTACCCTCGAGCATTCCGGAAGCGTGGGTGACGCGAATGTTGAAGCAACAGTTCGGGGCAGATTCCCGGGCCGCCTCGATCATCGCCGTTCCGGGATGCTGCTCGAGGATGTTCCAGATCATTTGAATGGTCCCGATGTCGCTCTCGCGCTCACACAGCTCGACAGCCTCATAGAGCCAGCCAATGGCCGGACCGAATGCGGCGCCCCATACACCGATCAATCCCTCGTCCTTCATCTCCCGCAACGCTTCCCAGATCGCGGGGTCGCGCACGTGCTCCATCTTGATGTTGTGGAGCTGTAGCACGTCGATGTGGTCGGTCTCGAGACGCTCGAGGCACTTCTCCAGCGCAAAGCGCATGTAGTCGCGATCGAATTTCTGCGGCAGCTCGCTCTGGCCGCGTCGCGATGATTGGGCAGCAGAGTCGTAGATGTCGTAACCGATCTTCGTTGCGTATACCACGTCGTCGCGCTTGCCGCGAAATGCCTGCGCCAGCTGTCGCTCGCCACGGCCGTTGCCGTAGGTGTCCGCAGTGTCGAAGAAGTTGACGCCGTGTGTGGACCTCGCGGTTCGCAGTAGCTCCACCGCTTCGTCGTCGGTCTTCTCTCCCCACCAGCCGGTGGAAAGCGTCCACGTTCCGAAGCCGACTTCGCTCACCTTGATGGCGGTGCCCGGGAAAGTTCTATAGCGCATTTTTTCGTGGCGTCATGTCGAGCTTACAACTTAATCTCGCGAAGCGCGCGGCGCCCTGTGCGCGGGGCTAAACGGAGTTCGTCGGCGCTTGCTCCCGTCGCCATTCCATGTACGAATAGATCAACGCACCTGCCGCGGTCGCTGTTATGCTGGCGAAGAGAACCTTGATGGCCCAGTGAGGAACAACCAGCGCGGCGATCAGAGTGAGGAGACCGCTCGCAACGAACAGACGGCCGCCGAATCGATGCGTTTTCTCCCAAACGCGGTCACTCGACAGTGTCCACGGCGTTCTGATGCCGATGAACCAGTTCGGTCGTGCCCGCGGCAAGAGATTTCCAATTACGACGAGGAGAATCCCGACGCCGAAGGGGAGGACGCGATTCATTGCCACCGGATATCCGAGCGCGGCGAGAAGGACGACGACGTGCAGGGCGAGCATGAAAAGCATGATCGTGACGATTATCGTCTCAAACGCGCCGCCGAACTTGGCGTAATTACTGCCGCGTGGATCGACTGCCGGTAACACGCGAATCAATCCCCACATCGCGAGCATGAACAGCGGCAGCAGCCACGCTCCAAAGAACCGCCCGCTCCACCCATTCGGATGACCCGACGAGTCCCAATGCGTGGCTAGCGTTTCCGGCAATCTCGAGTACACAGCAGCCGATGCGCCGACCGCAACGACGACGATGAGCAAAGGTATCCATTTACGCATTTGATCTCCGCGGCCTAAGCCATTTGACGAGGTGCTCGACAACCTCTTGGAATACCGTTGTGTTCAGCTCGTACACGACGTGCTGGCCGTTGCGCTCAGCCAGGATCAGCTCGGCATCCTTTAGCACGCTCAGGTGACGCGAGACAGTCGCCCAGCTAGTGGTGAACTTGTCGGCGATCTCGCCAGAAGTGCGGGGGCCTGTGCGGAGCATCTCGAGGATCTCGCGCCGAGTGGGATCGGAAAGGGCTCGGAATACGTCGTTCATGGTAGTTAGTTAATTAGCCAAGTATCTAAATATCGTGCGCTTGATCATTTTTTGCAATGAGCTTGTTCTATGTGGCGATCAGAGCTTTCTGGCGGCGTCTGTCGCGAAGTATGTCACGATGAAATCCGCCCCGGCGCGACGAATGCCAAGCAGCGATTCCATCATCACGCGCTCCCTGTCGATCCACCCGCGCTCGCCCGCCGCACAGATCATCGCGTATTCTCCGCTCACCTGATACGCGGCCACTGGATATCCCGTTTCAGCTTTCACGCGCGCCACGATGTCTAGATAAGGGCCCGCGGGTTTCACCATCACCGCGTCCGCGCCTTCGTCGATGTCGGCAAGCACTTCGCGCATTGCTTCCTGCGCGTTCCCAGGATCCATCTGGTATCCGCGCCTATCGCCCGTTTGCGGAGCAGATTCGGCCGCCTCACGAAATGGCCCGTAGTAGGCCGATGCGTACTTGGCGGCGTAACTCAGAATAGAGACGCCGGAAAAGTCAGACTCGTCGAGCGCGGACCTGATCGCGGCGACGCGCCCGTCCATCATGTCGCTCGGCGCAACGATGTCGGCGCCGGCACAAGCATGCGAGAGCGCGGCACGCGAGAGCAGCTCGAGGGTCGCGTCGTTATCGACTTCTCCGTTCCTGAGCACACCGCAATGACCGTGATCGGTGTACTCGCACATGCACACATCCGTGATGACGACGAGATCTGGAATCTCCTTCTTGAGTGCACGCACCGCGGTTTGTACCGCGCCGCTTTCGTCCCACGCCGAGGAACCGGTAGCGTCTTTGGTGTCAGGAACACCGAAGAGAATAATTCCGCCGACATTCGCCTTGGCCGCCGCGTCGGCATCGCGCAGCATCTCGTCGACCGACGTCTGACTCACGCCAGGCATCGACTCCACGGGCCGCCGCAGTCTTTTCCCTGAGCGGACGAAGACGGGCAGCACGAGCTGCGACGGCGACAGGCTCGTCTCGCGCACGAGGTTGCGAAGCGGTGCGGTCCGCCGCAGGCGGCGCCCGCGGTAGCTCGGAAAACTTGACAAGCCTATTCCGGTTGTGGAGCGGGAAGGTTTGCGTGTTGGCGAAGCTCGACGAGCAAGCTACTTCCGCCGCGCGAACGGATTTCCATTGCCAGGGACTCGCCGGTGGATTCGGGAGATCGCGAATCGAGCGCTCGCGAGCCGCTTACTATGTGTCGGCCGCTCAGGTCAGAGAGCATACCATATAATGTAGGACTTCCTCCGGAATCGCTCACCAGGGCGCCGATCGGAACCTGGCACCCACCGTCGAGCGCGGCCAGGAACGCACGCTCGGCGCGTGTCGCAATCGATGTCGCTTCGTGGTCGAGCGGAGTCAACAGGTCTTTCATCCGGGCGTCGTCTATGCGCGCCTGAATCGCGATGGCCCCTTGTCCGGGAGCGGGCAGCCACTCGGGCGGCTCGAGGAACATTGTAATCCGTCGCTCCACTTCGAGCCTAATCAATCCCGCTGCGGCGAGAATCGCGGCGTGAACCCGTCCGGATTCGACCTTGCTCAGTCGTGTAGGGACGTTGCCGCGCAGCTCTACGGGCTCGAGATCGGGGCGGCGGGCCATCAACTGTGCGCGGCGACGAAGACTCGAGGTCCCGACACGCGAGCCAGCCGGCAAATCGTCGAGATTTTCCGCACCCGTCTGACGGTTGACGACGAGCACATCACGCGGATCCTCGCGCTCGAGCTGGGCGACGATCTCGAGACCGTCCGGAGACTCCGTCGGCAAATCTTTCAACGAGTGTACGGCGCAGTCGATCTTTTTCTTCATGAGCGCGACTTCGAGCTCGTGAGTGAACAAGCCCTTGGCGCCGATTTCCGTGAGCGGCTGATCGAGCTTTTTGTCGCCAGTGGTTTTGAAGGTCACCAGCTCGGAGGCGATGCCACGCGCCAACAGCGCGTTCTCGACGAGGCGCGCCTGTCGGAGCGCCAGCTCCGACGACCGGGTGCCGATCCTGACCACGCCCGGGTCGGCCGATTTCTTACCTGGCACCGATCACTGCGTCGACGAGACTATCGAGCGTCGAGTCTTTCGCTTCTGCCCTGATTTCGATTCCCGCTTCGCGCAGCGCATCGGAGGTTTGTGGCCCGATCGACGCGGCGGGAACGCGAAGCGCCAGATCGTCGCCAACGGTATCGACGTAGCCTCTGACCGCCGATCCCGATGTGAACGTGACCAGATCGACCTTGCCTGCTTCGATTTTGCGCGCCAGTCTGTCGGCCCCGTCGCCGTCTGGAATCGACCGGTACGCTTCGATCACGGTGACTTCAGCGCCAATGTCTCGCAGTCCCTGTGGTAGTACGTCGCGCGCGCCTTCAGCCGTCACATAGAGCACCGCGTTGCCGGCGATGTCATCCCGCGCCTGAAACATCTCCAGCAAACCCTCGGCGACAAAACGTGTCGGAATCACGTCGACGGTAACACCGTGCTCGAGCAACGCACCGGCGGTGGCCGGACCAACCGCGGCGACCTTGAGACCTGAAAGTGCGCGGGTGTCCTTGCCCTGTCCGAGCAGCTGATCCCAAAAGATCGAGACGGCGTTCTGACTGGTGAAGATGAGCCACGTGTAGAGTGACAGTCGATCGATGGCACCGCGAAGGGGCGCAAGATCGAGGCGGGCAACTTGAGTCGCCGGCATCTCGATGACTTCCGCTCCCGCGTCGCGCAGCTTGTCGCTGAGTGCGTGCGCTTGTTGGGTGGCCCGCGTCACGACGATGCGTTGGCCGAATAGCGGACGCCGCTCGAACCAGTTGAGCTCGTCACGCAGCACCACGGACCATCCGATTACGATGATGGCCGGAGCACCGATGTTCTGCTCGACAACTTTTGCCGCGACAGTTTCGAGGGTTGCGACGACGGTACGTTGCTTCGCGCGGGTGCCCCACTGGATAGCCGCGGCAGGAATCTCACCGGGCATTCCGTGCTCGATCAATGCGCTGGTGATGCTCTCGAGCGTCTTGACGCCCATGTATAACACGATCGTGCCGCCGGCTTTCGCGAGCGCCGCCCAATTCGTCTGGGTACTTGCCTTTGCTGGATCTTCGTGGCCGGTTACAAAAGTCACCGATGTCGATAGTCCTCGATGTGTTACCGGGATACCGGCGTAGGCTGGCGCAGCGACGCCAGCTGTAATTCCTGGAACTATTTCGAACGGGACGGACGCGTCGTTCAGCGCCTGCGCCTCTTCGCTCCCGCGACCAAACACGAAGGGATCACCACCTTTCAGACGCACGACGCGCTTGCCGTCGCGCGCCAGCTTTACGAGCAGCGAGTTGATCTCCTCTTGCGTGACGGTATCGTCGCTGCCGCCTCGCTTTCCTACGTAGTAAAGCTCCGGTCTGCCCGTGGCGCGCGCACCGGGCGGAAGCAACGCGGTATTGGCGAGAGCGTCGTAAACGACGGCGTCAGCGGAATCGATTAGCTGCTTTCCGCGCACCGTGATGAGCGCGGGATCACCGGGACCGGCGCCAACGAGATAGACCTTCCCTTCCATCACCCCGCGCCCGTTGGTGGGGAGATACCCACGCGCATTGCCCACGATGCATACTCGACCGGCGAGATCTCCGACGGCTTGATCTCGCTTCGACCACCCCAGAAGACGTTCGTGTAGAGAATCGGAATTCCGGCTTCATCCAGATGTGTGTCGATTGCAGCCTTGTGTGAGAGAACCAGTTCCTTGTCAGTACCGTGCGCGACCGCCATCAGGTTCACGTTCGCGAATTCGGGACCGCCCTCGCGCCAATAGGCATGCGTCAGGATGTGATGCCGGCCGATTTCCTTCCCGGCCTCGATCTCTCTGCCAACCGGGACGCGCCAATGAAACAGGGCGTTGTAACGCGTCACGCGTTCTCCGGCAGCTGACGGCTTTACGTGCTCGAGGAACGTCGAGAACCTGCCGATGACTCCGCGCGCGCTCAGTGAGTGAGCGACGCGCACGAATTCTTCGAGCGATACCCGTGCCTCCTCGGCGCGACGTCGCCACAGGTTGGGAGCGATCTCATCGACGTTGAGCTCTCGCTTGAGCGCCGTGAGAACGCGCCATTCCAGCTCGGAAAGCTCGACGATGTTGGTGTCGAGCACCCGCCCGGGCTCCTCGCTTCTCGAGCCTGGCTCCATTCCGCGGCGGCGTACATGACCCACGCCAAGCGCGAACAGACGCTTGGCCGGCATGATTCGAAAAGAATCGGCACCAACCTGCGCGGCGAGAAACTCGCAGTGGCGCGCCATCGAAAACCCCTGCGGTACCTTGAGCGTTGTCCAAAGCCTGTAGACGGAGCCGGGAGTGTCCGCGTCCGTCGAGCGGATGACGACGTGTCCGCTGAACGGATCCTCACGCGCCATGTAGTTGAACGCGGCGTCGAGGTCAGGCGTCGCCACGCGCCACGCGACGAGCGCACCCGGCGCGAGATTCGTCGCCATCAGAGTCTGCCTGATGCGGCGAATCACGCCCGACGCCAACATCGCGCGCAGTCGCTCGAGTACTACGACCTCTGGTAAATCGGCGGCCGTCGCGATCGCAGTGAACGGTTTTTCCACGAAGCCGCCAATGCGGTCTTCGGATACTGCGAGAATGCGCGCGTTCACCGGATCCGACACCTCGGTCGGCACCGCTGCCATCAGCGCGACATCGTCCGTCATCGACCACGTCTCACTTTGTTGCGCCTGACGTACAGACTTACGGCGTACAGCGCATAGATGCCGAGTGCGACGGTGTAGGCAACATGATAGTAGCCAGAGGTGTCAGGCATCGTGATCGATTGCAGCGGCGAGCGCATCGCGATCCACGGCGTAGCGATAGCGCGACCGCAGAAACGCGAAATAAAGGAGGGTGAACGAAACCAGCGATAGCATGAGGGTCAGCAACATCTCATTGGGCAGCGACGGCTTGCTCGGCTTCCCGACGATCGGCATCGGATGCATCGTCGAAAAGAGGTAGACACTCAAGTGGATGAACGGAATCAGAAAGGCGCCCAAAATTCCGAGCACGGCCGAATAACGCGCTCGCAGTTGCGGCGAGTCGACGGCGCCGCGCAGAACCAGGTACGAGACATAGATGAACCACAGAAATAGCGTGGAGACGAGTCGCACGTCCCACCATGCCCAGTAGGTTCCCCAGATTGGCTTTGCCCACAGCGGACCGGTTAGCAGCACTACCGTCGTGAAAACCACACCCACTTCGGCGGAGCTTTCGGCGAACCGATCGAGGCGTGCATCGCGCAGCCAGAGATATATGCCGCTCGCCACCGCCACCAGAAAAAACGCGAGAAACGCAACCCACGCCGCGGGCACGTGAATATAGAAAATCTTTTGCGCTGCCCCTTGCTTTGCTTCCAGCGGCGTGAAAGCCGCGGCTCTGATGACTGTGCTAACCACCGCTGCCACGGCAATGGTGGGTAGCCACGAGATCTTCATGTCGGTCCGAGGTGCCTTAGATGCGAATGGGCCGGTGACGATATGCCACCGGCCCATCCAATTTAACCGCGCATCGCTTCACGCGTACCGGCCTCACCCAGCGTTACGGCCTGATCACCATGTACTTGAATGTCAGCGTGCCGGCGGCTGTCAGATTTCCATTGTTCGTATTCAGGAACGTGATCGTTGCCGTGTTCGCGGCGCTGCACGTTGCCGACTTCACGACAACGGTCTGGTTGACCGAATACGATGACGCGGTGATGAGAAGGTGGTTCGCCACCGCACAGCCGGTCACGGTTGCCGTCGCCGTGACGGTGCCATTTGCGGCAAGATTCGGGATCGTCCCGGTGGTTGCGGCTCCGTACGTGATGCTGCTGAATGCGGTTCCGGCGCCAAGGGTGACTGTGTTTGAGCCGCCACCGACAGCGACCGGGCTCGTAGTGGTTCCAGTTCCGATATAGGTCGCCGCGTTGTTGCTCGCGTTGATGTTGGTGGCACCGTTGACGGTGAGACCGGTAAGTGTTCCGACGCTGGTGAGCGACGATGAAACGACGCCGGCTGCGAGAGTAGTACCGGTGATTCCGGTCCCCGCGACGTTAGTCGCCGTCGCTGCGTTGCCGGTGGTGCTCTGATTGAGCGTTGGGAAATCCGCCGCGACCGCAATGCTCGGCACGCCGGTGCCGTTCGTGTTCTTCAGAATCCCGGTGGCGAGCCCACTGAGTGCGACGCCGTTGATTCGCGCAACCGTGCTGGCAACGCTGCCCGAGGGCGTGGTGACGTCGCCGGTCAGCGCTGGATGGCTGGTTGACGGAAGGATACCCGTCACATCCGTGGCCAAAGCGATAGCCGACGCCGCGAGGACATTTGCACCGTCGCCCTTCAGGAAACCGGTGAGATTGGTCGCTGTTGCCGTCGTCACGTTGTTCGGTCCGGCAGGGCCGGTGGCGCCGCTAGCGCCGGTAGCGCCGGTAGCGCCGGTGGCACCCACTGCTCCAGCCGGGCCCTGCGGTCCGATCGCGCCGTCAGCCCCATTCGCTCCTGCTGGTCCCGCTGGACCTTGGGGTCCGACTGCTCCATCAGTACCGTTTGCACCCGCGGGACCAATAGGGCCGACAGGTCCAACTGGTCCCTGTGGTCCGATCGCGCCGTCAGTTCCATTGGCGCCAGCCGGACCCGCAAGACCGGTGAGTCCCTGCGGTCCGATAGGCCCTTGGGGGCCGGTCGCGCCATCCGCGCCAGGTACACCGGCGGGACCAATAGGACCGGCGGGTCCCACAGGACCCTGCGGACCGATCGCACCATCAGCGCCGTTCGCGCCAGCGGGACCCGCAGGTCCGGCGAGGCCCTGCGGACCGATCAGTCCCTGGGCGCCCGTCGCGCCACCCGCTCCATTTGCGCCGGTCGCGCCGGTCGCACCGACTGGTCCGGCCGGACCTTGAGGTCCTTGCGCGCCGTCAGCTCCGTTCGCTCCCATTGCACCGGCTGGTCCTGCTGGACCCTGTGGCCCCACGGGTCCCTGGGCGCCTGTCGCTCCATTAGCCCCACTCGCCCCTGTCGCGCCACTTGCACCGGCTGGACCTTGCGGTCCGATCGGTCCTTGGGCACCAGTCGCGCCGGTCGCGCCTGCCGGCCCCACGACACCTTGAGGTCCTTGCGCGCCGTCAGCTCCAGTCGCCCCCGCGGCGCCAGTCGCCCCCGCGGCGCCAGTCGCACCTGCCGGACCGGTGGCACCGGCGGGACCGATGGGACCGATGGGACCAACAGGACCGACGACACCCGACGCGCGCCAGCTGAGGGGTACGTGGCGCTGCGTGGCGCAGTAGGTCTTGAGTCCCTGCTCTTTGATCAGGTAAACCGCTCCGGTGGTGCCAACGTAGCAGGCCTCGATCACCGAGTCCGCCACAACACTCTGTGCAGCACTCAGTGCCGCAGGCGTCGTTACGCTTTGAGACCAGATTGTGGACGGCATCGCGGCTGAGGCAATCAGGCCAAACGAGACCAACCACACGAACGAAGTCGCGGGCGTCGGTAACACGGAGGAGAAAAGGCGCATCGGCTTATGCATCGTTAAGCCAGCGAATTCAAGATTTGGTTCATCCTTCGCTCGATGCGATCCAAGGCGAGAGCGACTGGCGCGAGCTCGATTGCTGAGACGTCGTCCACGCCGGCGAGCAGCGATCGGGCTTGAGCGAGAGCTGCGCGCGACGGGGAGACATTTCCCGCCAGGAGCTGGTCCGCCAAACGATTTATCGCCAGTTCGGCTTGCACCTGCACTGGGGAGTCCCCTACGCCTTGAACGAAAACATCAGCGGCGTCATGGAGTTCAGGAGCCAGCACGGCCAAGGCGCTGACCGTTTGCTCTGGCTGCTGCGGGTGGGGCGTGCAACAGATCGTCCTCGGCCCCGTCGGTTCGCCGCAGCCGACCAGCGCGACAAAACAAGCGAGAGCAATCGCCGCTGGGATCAGGGACCCCGCGCCAAGCATTGTCGTGATTTTGGGCTGTGCGTATTTCATCGTCGGGTCGTAAGCGGTTGGGCGATCCCTCTAAAGCCGGCCTAGTGGTTATCACCTAGTCGTCGCTACTATAGAGACTCTATCCTGACCTCGATCGTACCGGTTTTATGAAAGAAATCTGACAGTTTCGTAATATTTCGCCGCTGATT
>JBJMOA010000078.1:0-6923 GCA_045803975.1 Gemmatimonadaceae bacterium | reverse complement strand
GTCCGCGCGGCACGGTCGCCCTTGGCGATCATCTCGTCCAGCTTGCTGCGACGCGCAGCGACCAGGCTGAACTCCGCCGCGACGAAAAAACCGTTCACGAGAACCAGTCCAAGCACCGCAACCATGCTGCTCGCCGCTACGGCCATCGACGGGGGACCCGCGGCCTCTGCAGCAACAAGTCCAAGGACCATATGGGTGTAATCTATATAGTAGTCGAGACTTAGGAGCCTGTCGAAGCGTCTAATTGGTGGCACCATCCAATCCCCGCAATTCGGAATCCTTGCTTACTGCTGCCCCCGTCTCAATCCCGCTCCCGCTACCGATGACGCCGCTTCCTTCCGAGCGCGTGCTGGCGCTCCCCGTGCCAACGGGCGGGCGCGAGAGGGTTCTCCGAGTCCTTTACCTGGGTCGCCTTTCTCTCGCGACTGCGATCTTCGTCGCGGCTATCGTCGTGTGGCGTCGTGCGGACAGCACAGCGACACTCGTGGCCACGCTGGCGTTTATCTCGGCGCTGTTTTTCACGAGTGGATCGATGCTATACGCGTCGCGAAAGGAAGGCGTTCTTGGCGACACGTTCTTCTACCTGCAAACGATCTTCGATCTGCTGTTGGTGACGACGGTCGTCCACCTCACGCAGTCGGGAACACCATCGCAGCTCGCTCCGCTATACATCCTCGTCATTGCCGTGAGTGCGCTGTTGCTTCCGCCCGCAGGCGTGCTCCTCATCGCCATGCTCGGCGACGTGCTTTATTTCGGGATCACGATCCTCGATCGCGAGACGGTATTTGACCTGCCGATCCTCGTGCAGCTTGGAATATTCGGAGCGGTTGCATTGGGCTGCGGGTACATCGGAGCTCGCCTGCGCCAGGCGCACGCCGGGCGCGAAGAGATGGCGGCGGAGCTCGCGGCGTTCAGGCTTCGCGAAGCCGACATCGAGCGCCTGCATACAAGGGCCGAGCGTCTCGAGGCAGTCGCGGAGCTGAGTGCATCGCTCGCGCACGAGATCAAGAATCCTCTCGCTTCGATAAGAAGTGCTGCGGAGCTGCTCGCAAAGATGCCCGCCGCCGATGAAGACACGGGAACGCTCACGAAGCTCGTTCAGCGCGAATCTGACAGGCTGTCGCGACTGCTTTCCGAGTTCCTGGATTTCGCGCGAACGGGTGTCACGAGCGTGCGTCGAGTGGATCTGATCGATGTAGCGCGCCACGCTGCCGCACTCGTCGCCGCGCACCCGGACAAGCCTGAAAACGTGACGATCCGCGAGCTGTTTCCTTCGACACCTCTGGTCGTCGTTGGCGATGACGATCTGCTACATCGCGCGATCTTCAATCTTCTTCTCAATGCAGTGCAGGCATCGCCGCCGGGCGGCGAGGTACGGATCGAGGCAGCGGAGCTGGCATTCCATCAACTACCCGCGCCGGCCGATCGATTCAGGCGTGGCGCGATGATGCTACAGATCACCGACCAGGGCCGGGGGATACCCGAACCAGTAAAGGAGACACTCTTCGAACCGTTCGTCACGACCAGGGCGGGCGGCAGCGGGCTCGGCCTCTCGATCGTGCACCGGGCAGTGGAAGCGCACCACGGTTTCATTCTTGTCGATGGCAACGGCAAGAGCCCAGGAACGAAGTTCACGGTAATCCTGCCAAAGCTGGGCGACGACCCGCGCAAGACTCCAAAGTCTTCCAGGAATTTTCGATGACGGCGGTCGCAGGTTCACCTCCGACGGTCCTCGTCATTGATGACGAGATGGGGATACTCGACACGATCCGCATCCTGCTCAAGAGCGAAGGCTTCGTGCCCCATACCGCACTGGGTGGCAAGAAAGGGCTCGAGCAGATCGCAGCTCTCAAGCCTGACCTGATCCTCACGGACGTTAGGATGCCCGATGTTACGGGGCTCGACATTCTTGCCTCGGTGCGGGCACACGACCCCGAAGCTGTCGTGATACTGATGACGGCGCAGGCGAGCCTTCAGTCGGCAATCGGCGCCGTAAACAACGGCGCGTTTTACTACATCCAGAAGCCGTTCAAGAACGAAGAGCTGGTGACGATCCTCCGTCGCGCGGCGGAGCATCGCAGTCTGCGTCGGGAAAACAGGACGCTGAAGGCGGAGGCGAAGCGGCGCGATCGCGGCGGACGTCCCATCGGCGCGAGCAAAACGTGGCTCGATGCGCTTCACGTTGCTGAGTCGGTCGCCGCGACCGATTCGACGGTTCTTCTCCAGGGCGAGTCGGGGACTGGTAAGGAAGTCGTCGCGAGATATATCCACGACTTGTCGCCGCGCGCGGAGAAACCGTTTCTCTCCATCAACTGCGGCGCGCTGCCGGAGAGCCTGCTCGAAAGCGAGCTGTTCGGCCACGTCAAAGGCTCCTTTACGGGAGCATCACGCGACAAGGAA
Organism: Gemmatimonadaceae bacterium; assembly: GCA_045803975.1. Taxonomy (GTDB): domain Bacteria; phylum Gemmatimonadota; class Gemmatimonadetes; order Gemmatimonadales; family Gemmatimonadaceae; genus UBA4720. The sequence goes on along the minus strand of JBJMOA010000078.1, from coordinate 4,523 downwards.
GGACTGTTCGCCGCGGCGGGAGACGGGACTTTCTTCCTCGACGAGATTGGTGAAACTACTCCCGCGACCCAGGTCAAGCTGTTGCGCGCGCTTCAACAGCGCGAAGTGATTCCCGTTGGCGCAACGGAAGCGAGACCCGTCGATGCGCGAGTCATTGCGGCGACTAACCGCGACCTCGAGGAAGAGATCAAGGCGGGGAATTTCCGCAACGATCTTTTCTATCGGCTGAACGTCATCTCCATCGTCCTGCCGCCGCTGAGGGAGCGCCCCGGCGACATCGCGCTGCTCTCGCAGGCTTTTCTCGAACGGACGGCCGCTGAGCGCGGCGAGTCCGTCCGTACGCTGTCGCCCGAAGCGGTGGACGCCATGGAGCGATATACCTGGCCGGGCAACGTTCGCGAGCTCGAAAACGCTCTGGAGCGCGCGGCGATTCTCGCCAAGGGTGACACGATCCCGCTGTCGGCACTCCCGGAGCGAGTCGTGGAGCCCAAGTCTGATCCGCTCGTCAGCGATGCGGTACAGGCAAACCCAACACTCGAGACGATCGAGCGCGCCTACATCATGTGGGTGCTGGAGAACGAGGGCGGCAGTAAGCAGCGCACCGCCGAAGTTCTTGGCATCGATGCTTCCACGCTTTACAGAAAACTTTCACGCTACGGCCTGGAGAAATAAGAAGCTTGAAAACTCCGATCACACCGCTCAAGAAGATGGAAATGCTCGTTTCCGTCCTCATGCCCGTATACAACGAAGAAGATACGATCGCAGAAATTGTGGAGCGCGTACGCGCAGCTCCGTACAACACGGAGATCATCTGTGTCGACGATTGCTCCACCGACGGAACCAAGGCCATTCTGGCGCAGCTCCTGAAAGATGGAAAAATCCATCAGGCCATCTATCAGGAGCGCAACCGCGGAAAAGGCGCGGCAGTTCGCGCGGCGATTGCGGCAAGCCACGGCGATGTCGTCATCGTGCAAGACGCGGATCTGGAATACAATCCCGCCGACTGGCCGGCGCTGTTCGAGCCGCTCGTTCAGGGTCGCGCGGACGCGGTTTTCGGTTCCCGTTTTCTCGGCGGTACGCACCGCGTGCTCTATTACTGGCACGCGATCGGAAACGGCTTGCTGACCACGCTCAGCAACATGTTCAGCAATCTCAACCTCACGGACATGGAGTGCTGCTACAAGGCGATCCGCGGGGAGTTGGCCCGCTCGCTTCCCTTGCGCTCGGAACGATTTGGTTTCGAGCCGGAGGTTACAGCGAGGCTGGCACACGCCAACGCGCGCATCTTCGAAGTGCCGGTCAGCTACTCCGGCCGAACGTATCTCGAGGGTAAGAAAATCACGTGGAGGGATGGCTTCGCGGCGCTGTTGCACATCGTGAGGTACAACGTATTACCATGACCGCCCGACAGATGCGGTTCGCCCTCTGGGCGTCTGTGATTTGTCTTGCCCTCGCTGCTTCCATCTCGGGGATCACCAATGGGTTCGCGATGGACGATGTTCACGTCATCGTCAACGACCCCCGAGGGCATTCGCTCGCTCATTGGTGGACCGCATTCAGCCAGAGCTATTGGAGCGCGCCCTTTGGCGGCGACCTCTATCGGCCGCTTACCAGACTGGGCTTCGCATTTCAATGGACGGTTGGGGGCGGCTCGCCGCTCGTGTTTCACAGCGTCAGCATTGGCTTGTATGCTCTCGTCTGCGCGGCCTTCCTTGGAGTCCTCCTCGAGCTCCTTCCAGCTCTCGCTGCGTGGCTCGGGGCTGCGCTCTTTGCCGTGCATCCGCTACACGTGGAAGCCGTCGGAAACGTTGTGGGTCAGGCGGAGCTTTGGGCAGCGCTCTTCATGTTTCTCGCGCTGCTGGTGTTTCTCAGGTCGCGTCGCCGCGGCAACGTAACCGTCCGGGACACGTGCCTCATCATGGCGCTGTACGCGTTGGGCTGCCTTTCCAAGGAGCACGCGATCGTTTTGCCGTTGCTGCTCCTTGCCGCTGAGGTAACCGTCCTTCTTGGAGAGTCGTCGCCACGGGCGCGCATCCTCGAGATTCGTCGGCTGATCCTCTTGCTCGCCGTGACTGGTGTCGCGTTTGTCTGGCTGAGGATCGAGGTACTCGGCGTACAAGCGGCTGCTCCGGACGAATCCAACATGCTGTTTTACGGGCAGCCGTTCCACTTTCGCGCGATGACGATGCTCGTCGTCGCACTGGACTGGCTCCGCCTGTTCTTCTGGCCGGCGCATTTGTCGGCGGATTACTCGCCGCGAGTGATCGATCTCGTCACCAGGCCAACCACGGAGATGGTTGCCAGTGCCGCGATCGTCGTCGGACTTTCGGGACTTGCCTGGGTCGCGCGTCGCACCGCTCCGGTTGCGACATTCGCGTTTCTGTGGACCGCGATCGCGCTCATAATTCCCAGCAATCTCATAGTTCCAACGGGATTTGTTCTCGCCGAGCGGACCCTTTTTGTAGCGAGCGGTGGGGTGATGCTCGCAGTGGCCGCGCTCGCTGCGCATTTCAGTGGGAGTTGGGCGACGCTTCCACGACAGAGTCGAACCTTCGTTTCTGTAGCGATCGGCACGATCCTCCTTCTCGGGGTAATCGCCAGCGCGCTGCGGCAGCGAGTCTGGCACGACGACTACACCCTCTTCGCACAAACCGTCGCCGACGCGCCGGCCAGCTACAAAGCTCACATGGCCTATGCCGGCCTTCTGTTCGAGAAACAGCAGCGAAAAGAAGCGTTCGATCACATCGCGATAGCACACGCTCTCGTTCCCGCTAATCTGGATGCCCTCCAGTATGCCGCCGCAAACTATTCCGGCGTCGAGGGATGTCAGCACGCTGTCGGACTATATGCCCATGTGCTGGACGAGGAGCCGAGACGTGCCGAAGCGCGTGTGGGCTTCGTGCAGTGTTTGACCGCCATGGGACGCTACTCAGAAGCTCGGAAGGCGATCAGGGCCGGCCTGGCGACGGGCGAGTCGATGGGCGCCTTCCAGCGACTTTTGTTCGTCAACGACAGCGTAGAGGCATCCGCTCGACATACGCGGGCAAGTAGTCCCGGCCGTTAGCCAGCCGAGAAGCGGCCTATCCGTTTGGCCAGAGTGCGGAAATTCCAATCGCGTACGGCACCAACTTCGGCGGTCCCTCCTTCCTAGCCCGGTAGAAGAACATCGGCACACGCTCGGGATACCGGGCGATCAACCGGGCGTTGGCTTCCGGGCCCATATCCCGGACGATCATTGGCCCACGTCCTTTCGTACCAGGCAGGTCGCCTTGCCACACCAATGGCGATATGTCGACGATACCGAGCGTATCCGACGCTATCGATCTAAGGCATTTACCCGGTATAGGCGCGCCAGCACGAACGCGAATGTCGTCGCCGTCGGCGATACGAAACTTGGGCACTTCGCTGTGCGGTTCGAAGCTGAGATCGATCGGCGGCATTGGAGTGGTGCGTTCGGTAGGTGACTGATTGTACCACTGCGCAAAAGCGTCGACGTCGCAGGTCGTGTTGTATCGCATCGCCACCTCGAGCGAATCCAGCCTGAGCCCGTGAGCGAGGAGACTCATGGCGATACGGCCGGACCACGCGCCGTGGACGAAAACCAGAGACGGAACCCCGGGGTCTGGAAGCTTCATCCGACTGCTTTCCTGCCACGCGCCGCCATAACTCGCCAGGCGCTGAGGACCAAGAAAAAGAACTCCGCCCAGCCACCCCACCAGCAGGGTCAGGATGAGGGCAGCGCGAGGTGGATAGTTGCCAAAGGTTTTTCCCTTGGGAATTAGTCGTGCAAGCCCCACCGCCGCGACCGCAGTAAGGAGCACCCAGGCGGGCGCGGCTTCGTTCAACATGCGCGGGCCCATGAAGTTTCCATGATGCCAATAGAACGCGTTGGCCACCACGGGCAGCAGCGCCCAAAGAGCGATAGTCGCGTCACCGCGAGACAGACGGGGCACCACTAGTAGGAATAGGCCGACGACAACGACGGCGGCGATTGGTGTCTCGAGGAGGTAGAGGCTGAGCGTAACGAGATCCGCGGAGGTATACGCCAGCGCCTGGACGGGGCCGTATATCTGGCCTGTCGGGTCAAGATGAAAGCCGGGTCCCACCAGCGGCCCCGTAGATGCCACGTAGCCGAACCGGAGTGCGCTGCCGAAGAAGTGCCGGTTGTAGGCGCCCAACGCCACAAGGATCGGGGCGACGCCGATGGCCGCGGCGACGGAGCGACGTGCGAAGCCGAGCACTTGGTCGCGGACAGTGCCTTCTCTCCGGTCGAGCCAGATAAACGCGACCACAAGCGAAGCGACAATCGCGGTGAGCGGCCTGATGGAGAATACTAGCCCGAGCGCGAACCCGGTGAGCGTCGCCCAAAGGAAGCCGTTCTTCTCGATCGCGAGCTGCGCAAAAAAAATGGCCATTGATATGAACCCGGCTGCAGCGATGTGATTCATGTATGCGCCGGCGAGCCCAATCAGGAACGGACTCAGTGCCAGCATTACGACGCCGAGTCTCGCCGTGACGATGTC
>JBJMOA010000077.1:0-10730 GCA_045803975.1 Gemmatimonadaceae bacterium | reverse complement strand
TGGCGAGCGGCGCGGGAATCGGCGCGTAGTCGGGGCTTACGGAATGGTCGCTGAGGAGGAGACTGGCGGGAGGCGGGACGGGGGACGGGGGATGGGGGAAGGGGGATGGGGGAGCTGCCTGGCGCCGTCGAGTCGCTTTCGAAGGCCGCGCGGTGGCGGGTGAGAGTCTCCTCGGCAATCAGATCCAACCCGATTCCGCCGACGCGCGACGGCGTGCCGGTGAAGTAGCGATCGATGACTGACGCGCTCACCCCGACCGCTTCCCAAAGCTGCGCCCCGCAATAGCTCTGGAGCGTCGAGATTCCCATCTTCGACATGATCTTCAGCAGACCTTTGCCGACGGCTTTGACGTAGTGCTCCTGGGCGACGGCGCCGTGTGGTTTGTCGCCGACGGCCTCGGGACGCGCGAGCGCGGCGACGGTCGCGAGCGCGAGGTACGGGTACACCGCGCTCGCGCCGTACGAAATCAAGAGTGCCACGTGCGACACTTCGCGGGCTTCACCCGTCTCGGCGACGAGACTCACGCGCCAGCGCAGTCCCTCGCGGAGGAGATGATGATGCACCGAGGCTATGGCGAGCGGCGCGGGAATCGGCGCGTAGTCGGGGCTTACGGAATGGTCGCTGAGGAGGAGACTGGCGGGAGGCGGGACGGGGGACGGGGGATGGGGGAAGGGGGAAGACTCCGCAGCGAGCGCGTGCATAGCGGCGCGACAGAGTTCTTCGAGCGCCCTCTCGAGCCCGGCAGCGCCTTCCGCCACAGGGAACACTGCGGGGAGCGTCACAGCTCGCAGTGTCGGTTCCGAAACCGAACGCAACGCTGCGATCGATTCTGCCGTTAGCACGGGCTGCGATATCCGAATCTGTTTTGCGTGCTGCGGCGTCTCGTCGAGCAGATTGCCCATTGGGCCCAGATTCATCGCGAGCGACATGACGAGCTGCTCGCGAATTGGATCGATCGCCGGATTCGTGACCTGCGCGAACATCTGCCGGAAATAGGAGAACAGCAGCTGCGGCCGCCGGGAAAGAACTGCTAACGGCGTGTCGTTCCCCATAGAGCCCGCTGGCTCTTCACCATTATCAGCCATTGGCCCGAGCACCATCTTGAGCTCGTCGGCGGTGTATCCGAAGACGCGCTGGAGAAGGGGATGGGGGATGGGGGAACTGCGGGAAGGGGGAAGGGGGAAGAGGGAAGAGGGAATGCCAGTTCCAAATTGGGTGGAGGGCGGCTTGTCGTCCGCCCTTCCCCCATCCCCCATCCCCCATCCCGCTTCAAGATCCATCCGCTCCTCAGAAATCCACCTCCGATACGGTCTCACCATCGCGAGCTCGAGCTTGATCGCTTCGTCGTCGAGGATGCGCCCTTGAGTCGTGTTCACGACCAGCATCCGGCCCGGCTCGAGCCGTCCTTTCGCGCGGATGTTCTCGACCGGAAACGGCAACGCACCCGCCTCCGACGCGAGCACGACGAGATCGTCGGCAGTGACGACGTAGCGCGCGGGGCGGAGCCCGTTGCGATCGAGAACCGCCGCGACCGACCGCCCGTCGGTGAACGCCATCGCCGCTGGACCGTCCCACGGCTCCATCAGCGACGCGTGGTACTCGTAGAACGCGCGTCGCTCGGGCGACATCGTCGCGTGGCCTTCCCACGCTTCCGGAATCATCATCGCCATCGCGTGCGCGAGCGGTCTGCCGGCGAGCGTGAGTAGCTCGAGTACGTTGTCTACCGAGGCTGAATCGCTTTGATTCTCGCCGCAGACTGGCAGCAGCCCGTCCAGCCGTCCGCCGAATCGCGCCGACGACATGACGCTTTCGCGCACGCGCATCCAGTTGAGATTGCCGCGCAGGGTGTTGATCTCGCCGTTGTGGCAGAGAAACCGGTACGGGTGCGCGAGTCGCCACGACGGGAAAGTGTTTGTCGAGAATCGCGAGTGTACCAAAGCGATCGCACTGGCGAGATCCGGATCGCGCAGGTCGAAATAGAATCGCGCCAATTGTTCCGGCGTCAGCATGCCCTTGTACACGAGCGTGCGCGAAGACAAGCTCGCGACGTAGCAGTCGTTCGCCTGCGCCGTCGCGCGCAGCGCCGCTTCGATCTTCCGCCTAATCACATAAAGCGTGATCTCGAAGGAATGATCGCTGTCGACATCGCGACCAACACCCATTCGCGCCACGAAAATCTGGCGAATGATCGGACGCGCTCGGCGCGTCGGGGCAGAAAGGACAGCGTCGTCGACAGGAACATCGCGCCAGCCGAGCACGGTACAGCCTTCCTCGACGACAGCTGCCTCGACGATCCGCTCGCACGCGGCACGTGCGCCGCGCGACGACGGGAGGAATATCATCCCGACTCCATAACTACCGGCATCGGGAAGAGAAATCCCGATGGGTGCGCAGGCACGGCGGAGAAACACGTGCGGCACCTGTAGCAGGATGCCCGCGCCGTCGCCGGTGCACGAATCAGCGGCGACCGCGCTGCGGTGAGAGAGATTGACCAGGAGTCGCAGCGACTTCTCAACGACGTCGCGGGAGCGCACGCCGTGGATCTGGGCGACGAAGCCGATGCCGCAGGCGTCGTGCTCGTAAGCGGGGTCGTACAAGCCCTGCTTCTCAGTCATCCTCGTTCCCGGAGCGTTTGCTCCCGTCGGTGTCGCGTTCGCACAAAAAAAGGGCCTCTTCCGAATCTCGGGAGAGGCCCTTTGCGCGTTATCTGGTCAACTTGCTATGAATCTGTGTTGGTGCCCGCGCAAAATCTCCCCGTCGCCTCGTGTTTAATGGAGGCGAGAATAAGAAGAAGTCGATTGAGCGCGAGTGATTGCATGGGCTGATCTGGTTGTGGCCGGCGTCCTGCTATGGGAAACTAGCTTGCTTCGGGGCTGCGTCAAGCAAAATCCATAATCCATCAATGCCAAACAAATGACAGGCAATACCTACGCCGAAACTCCCGACGCCGACATTCTAAGCAAGGTGCCGCGCGTCACCGCCGCTTTCTGGGCAGTGAAGATTCTGGCTACGACGCTCGGCGAGACCGGTGGTGACGCGCTGTCGATGACGCTCAACCTCGGCTACGCAGTCAGCACGCTGATCTTTCTCGCGTTCTTCCTCGTTACGCTATTCGCCCAGGTGCGTTCGACGCACTACCATCCCGTGTTTTACTGGGCGGTCGTCGTTGCAACTACGACCGTTGGAACGACGACCTCTGATTACATCGACCGTACACTCGGACTCGGCTACGTTGCGTCGTCGATAATCCTCTTCACGCTGGTCATCGCGATACTGGTTGCGTGGCACTTCACGACCGGCCGGATCGTGGTCGATCGCGTAATCAATCGCCAAGACGAAATCTTCTACTGGGTGGCGATCCTCGTGTCGAACACCCTGGGCACGGCACTCGGCGATTTCGCCGCGACCTCGGCCGGACTCGGCTTCGGAGGTGGTTCGCTGGTCTTCGCGGGACTGATTGCAATCGTTGCGGCAGCGCATTTCTTCACGAAGATTCCCACAAGCATTCTCTTCTGGGCCGCTTACGTGCTCACGCGCCCCCTCGGCGCAACGCTTGGCGACACGTTAACGAAACCGATCGCAGAAGGAGGATTGAATCTCGGACGATTCACGTCGTCGCTCGTGATCGCGGTGCTGATGGTGATTTTGATCGCGGTGACGTCGCTGCGTAAGCGGGAGGCGGGAGGCGGGAAGGGGGGAAGTGACGTGAAGGACTCTCGAATGCCTTTCTGATTTGTTGATGGTCAGGGACAGCTGGGCCATCTTGCGGCTGGACATGACAGCCAGGATTGCAATGAGCTCACGGCTTGGGCTGCTTCAGTAGAATTACTCTCCGCCTGGCGCATTGTCGGCGGCACGCCCACTTCGGTATGGCTCTCGATCTGGTACGCGGTTTCCGCGGCGCTGCTGCGTTTGATCGAGAATTCTACGACCGCCCGCGTCTCGACATTTCCTTCGCGCCCGATCGTGCTATAGCCGCGCAGCCTTTGATCGGGCACCTCCGCGCTGAGCACGTACCGATTCCTGGCGTACCACTGTTTCGCGCGGTCGAAGACAATGCCGACGCTTACGGGAGCGGTCGCGGATAGTGATTGGTCCCGGCCTTCGGGGCGGATGCCAGGAATTCCGCATGCCAGGTGTAGCGCAATTCCAAGGAGGCCAATGAAGCGCAGAATCTGCAATGGTCTGAACCGGAACCTGTCTAGGAGCAGTACGGCCGAGTCCAATTCTGCTTCTGTGTTACGATGAGCGGAATTGTGACTGTCGGCTGCGCGGCGAGATCCGTTTCCAGTTGAATCACGCCAGTATTAGCGCCCAATACTTCCCAGAATCCGCCGAGCGCCGCACCGGTGTTCGTGGAAACGTAACCCTCGGAGATCTGTGCCTGGTTCGACGGGAAGACAGGCAGCGTCAACATTACGCGCGCCGGATCGGCGGAATTCCTGAGCGTCGCCGATGTGACATGGCTCTTCAGACTGGCGCCGAGGACGAGCCAGTACGTCGACTTCTCCGGATCGGAATCGCGGCGCTCGGCCTGCGTGATCTGTGCGGTCACGAGCTCCACCCCATTCTCCTCGACGCGTCCCGAGGCTTGCAGGGACCTGATCTCGTAGATGCATCGCCCGCTCAAGAGCATGCAGTTCGACGCGAGTAGAGCTACGACAGGCGCGACATTGCGCAGTTGCATGTAATGCATCTACAATCGGTCGGCCGAAATTGCACTGACCCTAAACAAAGTTTACCGAATGTTCACACGTGTACACCCACGGTCGAAACTACAACTCAGAACTGAGTTGTAGTTAGTACGTCTGAGTTTGAACTCAGCTTTCCAGCTCCGCCTGCGGTCGATGCGCCGCCTGCAACTTCTGCTGCAGCTGCGGTGGCGCCGGCTCGTAATGGCTGAACTCGAGACTATAAGACCCGCGACCCGCGGTTAGCGATTTGAGCCGAGCGGGAAACTGCTCGAGCTCGGAAAGCGGAGCCTGCGCCGTGATCTGGACAACGCCGGTTCGCGGGGAGCCGGACGCATTGATATGCCCGCGGTGCGCGGAGAGCTCGCCGGCGATATCGCCCATTTTCTCTTCCGGCGCGGTGATATCGACGTTGACGATCGGCTCGAGCACGATCGGTCGCGCTTTCGCCAGCGCGTCGAGAAATGCCTTTCGGCCCGCCGACATGAACGCGACGTCCTTCGAGTCGACCGGATGGGTTTTGCCGTCGTAGACCGTGACGCGTACGTCCTGCAGCGGGAAGCCGGCGACGACGCCCGTCCCCAGAACGTGGCGCACGCCTTTCTCGACCGATGGAATAAACTGGCGGGGGATCGTCCCGCCCTTCACAGCGTCGACGAACTCGAAGCCCTTTCCTCTGGGCAAAGGCTCGATTCTGAGATACACCTCACCGAACTGTCCCGCCCCGCCAGTCTGCTTCTTGTGCCGGCAGTGACCCTCGGCTTTACCGATGATGGTCTCACGGAACGGCACCGACGGCGGACGCGTGTCGAGCTCGATCCGGTACTGCGACGCCATCTTGTCGAGGATCACCTTGAGGTGCATCTCGCCCAAGCCGCGCATCACGGTCTCGTTCGCCTGCGCATCGTGCTCGATGCGGAAGCACGGATCCTCGGCGGCGATCTTGTGCAGCACGTCGGACACTTTTTGCTCGTCCTGGCGCTTCTTCGGAATCACGGCCAGTCCGAACACGGGCGTCGGCAGCTCCAGTGGCCGCGCGTGCAGGTGAGCGTCCTCAGCGGAGTCGTGCAGTATCTGATCGAACTGGATCTCCTCGATTCGGGCAATCGCGCAAATGTCACCCGGCAGGGCTTCCTGCACTTCGGTCTGCGTTTTTCCGCGCAGCATATAGAGGTGCGCTGGCTTGATTGGTTTGCGACCGTCGCCTACGTACAGCTGCATGTTCGGCGTCAGGCGCCCCTGGTGCACGCGAAACACGGCGACGCGACCGATGTAAGGATCCGTCTCGATCTTGAACACGTGTGCGAGCGCGTGGTCGTCGATGTTCGGGAACGCTCTGAGCTGTTTTGCCTCCCCGTCGTCCGTCGGCGTGCTTACGTAGACGGGCGGATTTCCCTCAGTCGGATTGGCCAACAACTTGACGATGACTTCAAGCAGCTCACCGATTCCGGCGCCAGTCTTGGCGGAAGTGAAGACCACAGGAATCAAATGCCCCTCGCGCAGTGCTCGCTCGAGGGGCTCGTGTAATTCTTCGGGCGTGACCTCGCCCTTTTCGAGGTACTTCTCCATCAGCGCTTCGTCGACCTCCACCACCTGCTCAACGAGTTTGCGGTGACATTCCTCGACCGAGGAGAAATCGGCCTCGCCCGAGGGTGCGAAGAAGCAGTCGGACACCTTGCTGCGACCGCCCGCGGGAAGGTTGAGCGGCAGGCATTCCTTGCCGAACGCTTCCTGAATGCGGTTCAGCAGATCCGCACAATCGACGTTTACGGCGTCGATTTTGTTCACGATGATCATTCGATCGAGTCCGCGCTTTTGCGCGTACTGCATGAAGCGCCCGGTCATCATCTCGATGCCGTTCTGCGCGTTGATCACGATCGCTGCCGTCTCGACAGCCGCGAGGGCGGGAAGCGCGTGGCCGGCGAAGTCCGGATAGCCCGGCGTATCGAGTAGATGAATGCGGGTCGGGTCGTCCCCGTTCTTCGCTTCGAAGCTCGCGACCGCAAGCTTGAGCGAATGTCGAAGCTGCTTTTCACCCGTGGCGTAGTCGCACACGGTAGTACCGCGCTCGACGCTCCCCGGGGTGTGAACCGCTCCCGCTTTCGCGAGCAGCGCTTCGGCCAAACTGGTTTTGCCGCTGCCCGCCTGGCCGACGAGCGCGATCGTCCTGATGTCCTTGATAGAATTCGCCACGAGTCTTCCTCCTAACTCTCTTTTTTTTACTGCAAGAACATTGCGCCTAAGGCGTTATTCGATCCCCCATTCCCACCGCATCGAGCATAAAGGCATACCGAAATGCCCGCTCGCGGAGCACATCATAGCGCCCGGATGAGCCGCCGTGCCCTCCGGCCATGTTGATCTTGATGTACAACGGATTGGAATCCGTCTTCATCGCCCGCAGTTTGGCAACCCACTTCGCCGGCTCCCAATACGCAACCTGTGAATCGTTCAACGACGTCGTGACGAGCATCCACGGATAAGCTTTGCGCTCGACATTGTCGTAGGGCGAGTACGATTTCATGTACGCGTACTGCGTCGAATCGTGCGGATCTCCCCATTGCTGCCATTCCTGCGCGGTGAGCGGGATCGACGCATCCATCATCGTGTTGATGACGTCGACGAAGGGCACATCGGCGACGACGGCCTTGAACAGGTCCGGGCGCATGTTGACGACGGCGCCCATGAGCAGCCCGCCCGCGCTACCGCCGTTCGCGATCAGTCGATCCTTCGACGTGTATTTGTTGTCGATGAGATACTGCGCGACATCCACGAAGTCGTTGAACGTATTTTTCTTTTTCATCATCTTGCCTTCGTCGTACCACGCACGTCCCATCTCCTGGCCACCGCGGATGTGCGCGATCGCGTAGCCGAATCCGCGATCGACGAGGCTGAGCACACTCGAATTGAAGCCCGCTTCGGTCGTCGAGCCGTACGATCCGTAAGCGTACTCGAGGAGTGGATGCGTTCCATCCTGCTTCCATCCTTTGCCGACGATCATCGAGACCGGCACCTTCGTGCCGTCGCGCACGGTGACCATGAAGCGCTTCACTTCATACTTCGACGGATCGAAGGTAGGGACTTCCACCTTCTTTCTGAGCTCGCGCTGACGAGTTGACATTGCGTAGTCGAAAGTCGATGGCGGCGTCAGCATCGATGAGTACACGAAGCGCAGCGTATCCGTATCGAACTCGGCGTTTCCGGTCGTGCCGACTGCGTACGCCGGCTCGGGGAACGTGATGTAGAACGGGGCGCGTCTCGTTTTGAGGTCCATTACGCGCAGGCGGCGCAATCCGCCCGAGCGCTGCACGACGACGAGATTGTTCTTGAACGGCTCGAGGAACTCGATGAAGACAGAATCAGAAGTCGGTATGAACTCTGTCCATTGTCCGCTGCCAACCTGGTCGTCGGCGATGCGCATGACTTTGAAATTGCGTGCGCCGTCGTTCGTGGTCATGAGGAACGCGCCGTCGATGTGGTCGAGCTGGTACTCGACATTCGGCCGGCGCGCGGCGACGACGATCGGTGCGGCAAACGGGTTCGCCGTAGGAATCACCCGTGATTCCGACGATGTGAAGCCGTCGTCGGAGATGACGATGAACTTCCCGCTCTTCGATCTCCCGACGTTGACGTTGTTCAGGACGTCGTTCTCGTGAAACACCTCGACGTCGCTCGACAGCGGAGTGCCGAGTACGTGGCGCCAGACTGCATCGGACCGGCGGGCGGAATCCGCTTTCTGATAGAACAAAACGGTGTCGTTCGCCCAGGCGACCGATGGTACCACGCGTGAAATGGAGTCCCCGAGCAGTTTTCCGGTGCCCAGATCCTTCACGTATAGCGTATAGACGCGCAGCGCGGTCGTGTCGTGGAGGTACGCGAACTTCGTGGTTCCCGGGCTGACCGCCCAATCACCGAGCGATGAAAACTTCTTGCCGGCGGCGAGCGCGTTCTCGTCTATAATGACTTCGTCTTTCGCGCCCGGCGCCGCCTTTTTGCGCATGCGGATGACGTACGATTTGCCCTTCTCGGTGGCGGTCCAGTATAGGTAGCCATTCTCGCGGAAGGGGACGGAGACGTCAGTCTCCTTGATGCGGCCGAGCATCTCGTCGTAGAGCTTCTGCTGGAGCGCCTCCGTGTGCTTCATCTTCGCGGCCGTATACGCATTCTCGGCGTTCAGATACGAGATCACATCGGGGTTCGTCTTCTCGCGGATCCAGAAATAGTTGTCGGTGCGAATGTCGCCGTGAAGGGTGTCGATCTTCGGCTTGACGGTGGCTATGGGCGGCTTGAGGTCTTGCGCCGCCAGAGAGAGCGCGGAGAAGCTCGCTACTATAGATACGAGGACGAAGGACTTAGCTGACAAAGGGGGACGACGCATAGAGCCTCGGCGGTCGGAAAACGCAGCTTAGCTCTGTTTTATCCCTGTGAGTCGGGGGGTGTCAAGTCGGCCAGCCGAAAGAGAACTGCACCGCTGGTCGCTCTCAGCTTGAACGCTTAGCGCTTGGCGCTGCAGACGACGGGACATTCCGCCTTGGCGTGAGAGTAACTTCAGTATTGCCTTTGCTTCATCCGCCGTGAGGTGTCCCTCGGTAGTTAAGCGCTGAGCGTACGGCGTAGCGGCTCAGAGCGACCAGCGGTTCGGTTCTCCTGGCAGTTTTAGTCCAAATTCGGTGAGAGAGATCTCTGAGTCGGAGTCATCATCTCCGCCCCCGTCTCGGTGATCGCCATGATGTCCTCCAGCCGAATCCCGAATTTCCCGTATTGGTAGATGCCGGGCTCGTCGCTGAAGGTCATTCCTGGCTGCAACACGATCTGACTGCCGCGCACCAGGTATGGCCACTCGTGACCCTCGAGTCCGATGCCGTGTCCGAGTCGGTGAGTGAAGGTGCGATAATCCGGACCGTAGCCCGCATCGGTGACGACCTTGCGCGCGACAGCGTCGACGTCGCCACACTTCTTTCCGGGGCCAGCGAATTCCAACGCGCGACGCTGCGCTTCGTGCACGATGTCGAACACCTTCTGGGCCTCTGCTGAGGGCTGGCCGAAGACCACGGTGCGCGTCATGTCCGACTGGTACCCAAGAACACTAAGACCGCCGTCGACCAGCACGACCTGATTCTCCTCGAGCGTGCGTGGCTTCGGCAGTCCGTGCGGGTACGCCGACGACTCGCCAAACAACGCGAACACGCCGCCCTGAAATCCGAGCTTCGTGATCTCGCTCGCGAAATTCCGTGCGAGCTCCGCCTGCGTCATTCCGGCGCGCAGCGTCTTGAACCCGGCGCGATACGCCTCGAGCGTGATCTGATTCGCGAATCGCATGATCTCGATCTCGTGCGCCGACTTGATCCCCCGGCACGCATTCGTGATGGCCTCGGCAGTCGCCATCTGTAAAGTCGGAAGGGCAATCGCAAGCTCGTTGAATACGAAAGTTCGTGCGCTGCCGTCGACAGCGAGCTTACCCGTAGCAACGCCCCAATCCCGGAGTACACTCGCGACCAGCGTCTCCGGATTCTGATCTTCCTGCCAAACCCGCATCTCGAATCGCCCACCGACCTGATCTTCGGCGCGCTGCTGCTCGAATGCGGGAGCAACAACAACGGGTTTTCCCGATTGCGGCAGAATCAACGCAAACAGGCGCTCACTGCGTCCCCAATCGATGCCCGCGAAGTACGTCATGTTCGCACCAGGCTCGACGAGCATCGCGGAGTAGCCGAGCTCTTTCATGAGACGCTGCGCTTTATCGCGGCGTTGTTGGCGCTCGGATTCGGTGATTGGGGCGGGCGGCGCGGGCAGGGGGAAGGGGGAAGAGGGACGGGGGAACCGCCAGGTACTCGTCGATCCATCGACGTCGCCTGCGAGTGCAGCCGGTCTCAGTCCGAGCATTGCGGCGCTACCGGCGAATGTTGCTGTCCGTTGGACGAAATCTCTACGGCGCATACGTCTCCCGAGCATTAGCGATGCAGGAAGATGTGTCTGGTTGAGCATTTCTGCACCTCGTGGTATTAGCTCTAGTGCAAGAACGACTATTTTCGCATCCCCTTG
>JBJMOA010000076.1:0-2572 GCA_045803975.1 Gemmatimonadaceae bacterium | reverse complement strand
CCTCCTTCCTGTTCTTCGACTGCCTGCGCAATCGCGAATTCCCCACGACGATCACCATCCGCGATGGCGCGACGCTCGACTATCTGCCCGAGCCCGACATCTTCCACGACATCGCCGGCCACGTTCCGATGCACACCGATCGCGCGTTCGCGGACACCCTGGTCCGGTTCGGCGACTGCGCGCACACGGCGGCGGAGATCGCGGCGGGGATCACCGATGAGCAGGATCGGATCCGGCGGGTGACGAGCATCTTCAAGGCGATGGCGCGGTTCTTCTGGTTTACGATCGAGTTCGGCCTGATGCGGGGTCCGGATGGGCTCAAGGCGTACGGGAGCGGGTTGCTCAGCTCGCACGGCGAGCTGGCCCACTCGATCGACTCCCCGCTGGTCCAGCGCTACCCGATCCAGCTGGAGTGGGTGATCAACCAGTATTTCGAGATCGACCACTACCAGCCGATCTTGTTCATCGTCGATTCGTTCGATCACCTCTTCGAGCTCGTCGGGCAGCTCGAGCGCTGGATGCGCGAGGGCCGGCTGGACAACGTCTCGCCGGGCGAGCCGCTCGTGAGCGAGCCGGATCTCCGAAGCTTTCTCGAGGCGTCACGCGCGCTCTAGTGCAGGCGCACCGCGCTTGACACCGGCAGGTGGGCTGGGCACATTCACCTCGCGCAGCAGGCGCATCTTGCGGGCGTAATTCAGTGGTAGAATGCCAGCTTCCCAAGCTGGACGTCGCCGGTTCGAGTCCGGTCGCCCGCTCTCAACTTGGTCCTGCACGATCGACAACAGTGCTACCGGTGCGACGACGTATTGAACGCGACTGCCGCGCGTATGAGCGTCTTGAACGCAGCATCGTCTATTTCGTCACTCTCATGGATATCGATGGCGCGTCTGGTGTTGCCCTCGAGGCTTGAGTTGAACAAACCCGCAGGGTCACTTAGTGAAGCACCCTTGGCGAAAGTGAGCTTGACCGCGCGCTTGTAGCTCTCTCCGGTGCAGATCAGTCCGTCGTGAGACCAAACCGGACCGCCCCACTTCCACTCTTCGATCACATCCGGGTCGGCCTGCTTGATGAGCGCGCGGACACGCGAGAGCGTCTTGCCCCTCCAGTCGTCCAGTTCCTTGATCCTCGCATCGATCAGTCGAGAGGGGGATTCGCCCTTGGTCGCGTTTTTTTTCATACGGCGTCGCGCCGGCTTCGCCACTTGTTGGCGTAAGGCAGGACGAACATGTACAGGCCGGTGAATAGCAGAAAAGCGAGCGGTACGAGCGGCGAGTACGTTACCCACGGCGGAGGCGTCCCGCCGCGCGAGAGAGCGACGAAGTTGGCGATGACGGTCGCTGTGAAGGCAATGGACAGCCAACGGTGAATCTGCCGAATCCAGTAGCTCCAGTTCACTGGGATCTCCTCTGAAGTAGCCACGAGTCTCAAGACGACAAAAATTACTACGTCACCCGCGCTTGACGTCTACGTAACATCCGGCCGCGATACGTCAATTCGGACGTTGTAGCGAATCGCGACGCGCGGTAGCGTGGCACCTCGGATCGACCCCACCCCTTCTCGAGGTGTCACATGCGATACAGAAATCTCACGCTACTGGCCGGAGGCGTACTGGCTGCAGTGTCGTGCACTGATGGATCTCCCGTCGGGCTTACGGCCGCTACTCCGGCGCGAACGAGCGTCGTTTCTGTTCCCGCCTTTGGACCGTGGGCGAAAATTGTGCAGGGCGAGACCGGACCGGGCTCTCTTTACGCCCTGTACATCCCGCAGAACTGGAATCGGCAGGCGGTTTACTTTGCTCACGGCATCCGCCTGCCGGTCCCGCACGAGCCGATATCGCTCGACAACAACCAGAACGACTTCTTCGCTGTTCGTGATGCGCTCGGCGCGAAGGGCTATGCTTTCGCCTACTCGAGCTACTCAGAGAACGGCCTGGCGGTGAAGGATGGTGCGCAACGCACGCACCAGCTCCGAGGTCTCCTGGCGTCCGAGCTGCAAGATCAGCCCGAGCGAAACTATCTGGTGGGCTACTCACTCGGTGCACTCGTGGCGCTGGAACTGGGTGAGCGGTTCCCGACCCAGTACGACGGCGTCCTGGCAATGTGTGGTATGGTTGGCGGCACACCGCTCGAGGTGACGTACGTCGGCGATGTGCGCGCGCTTTTTGACCACTACTATCCAGGCGTGCTTCCCGGTACGGTGACGTCGGTGCCCAGCACACCACTCACACAGCCCGAAATCACGGCGCGAGTGCGTGCCGCGCTCTCCGCTAGCCCAACCGCGGCCTTCGGCATGTTCGCAATTGCCAGCACAGCGCAAACGCCGCTGGCGTACGTTTCGAATTGGGAGCCGACGACCGGCGGGATCGAGTCGAGTCCGGCGGTCCAAACGATGGCGCAGTCTCTGATTACCGCGCTGTTTTACCAGAACATCGGCATCGGAGACATTGTCGCCCGCACCCATGGGCATTCGCCGTACGACAACCGGAACACCGTATATACGCTGGGGGCCATCGCAGCGCCGCCCGCGCCAGGGCTTTCTGGACTGATCGCTTCAATGGTTACCGCCGCGCAAA
>JBJMOA010000075.1:0-8310 GCA_045803975.1 Gemmatimonadaceae bacterium | reverse complement strand
ACGGGTTATCTAGCGACTCAATGGTGCCCGGTAACCCGCAACGAGTACTACAAACCGGAGCTTCCTCGACCGAACATTCCGTGTCCCGAGCATGGCCCGGACATGGGAGACGAGCCAAACGGCGACTGGCAGAATCAGCGCGACTGGTCGAACGATTTCGGAAAGAAAATCGGCCGCGCACTAGGCAAGATCTTC
The DNA here is from genome assembly GCA_045803975.1 of Gemmatimonadaceae bacterium. Lineage (GTDB taxonomy): Bacteria > Gemmatimonadota > Gemmatimonadetes > Gemmatimonadales > Gemmatimonadaceae > UBA4720. The sequence goes on along the minus strand of JBJMOA010000075.1, from coordinate 8,115 downwards.
AAGTTCTAGTTTTCGTTTCGAGGCTCGCGGCCCCTTAGATCTCGGTTCGGGTCGAGGCTTGGCATTCCCGTCGGCCGCTAGCTGCCGAAGAGGATACCTCGCCTCGACCCATACCAAGATCTGTAGGGAAACTAGACGACTCCCAAGAAGTTGGCGGGAGAAGCGGAAAAGCCCGGGAAGATGCGGTCGAGCGCGCGGGCGCCGAGATGATGCGAAACGACTTCGGCGAATACTGAGCGAAAGTCGGTGGTGAGCGCGAGATCGCGGCCCTCATAGAGCTGCTCCTGCTCGAGGCCCGGCCATTTGCCGTGGACCTTGCCACCCTTCACTTGCCCGCCGATCACGAACAGCGCGCCCGCGTGACCGTGATCGGTGCCGCGGTTACCGTTCTCGCGCGCCATGCGGCCGAACTCGGACATCGTGAGAATCACGACGTCGTCCATTCGGTCGCCGAGGTCGGTTACGAGGGCGGCGATGGATCTCGAGAAATCGTCGAGACGCAGCGCGAGCTGACCGGTCGACGAGCCCTGGTTCACGTGAGTGTCCCAGCCGCCGACATCGGCGAACGCGATCTCGAGCCCCACGTTGGCCTTGATCAACTGCGCGATCTGCAACAACCGCGTACCGAACTGCGAGCGCGGATACTGCGCACCGTTCTGCGGCAAATATTTCTGCGGATTCGCTGAGCGAAGCATCTTCACGGCGTCGAACATCTCCGCACCCGTTCCGTGCACGAGGTCGGCGGAGCCAGTGCGATAAAGTGCCTCGAGTCGCTCTGCCGAATTTCCCGTCGCGCGCACGCTGAACTCGTCGAGGCTGTTCATCGCGACCGTCGCGGCCGGCCCTTCGAGAATGCGCGGCGTCTGCGGCGTCAACGCCACCGCACGGAAAGGAGTCTTCGCGAGATTGCACTCGTCGCACGTTCCTTTCACCGCGAGATACCGATTGAGCCACCCGTCTATCGTGCCTTTGTTGTCGGGGGTGCCGGTCTCCATGTAGTCCTGCGCATCGAAGTGCGAGCGCGTGGTGCTTGGGCTGCCGACGGCATGAATGGGTGCGAGTAACTTCTGGTCGTAGAGCGGCTTGAGCGGCGCGAGCGCCGGATGCAATCCAAAGAAACCGTCGAGATCGATCGCGCCGCCGGCGGCGTTGCGCAGCGGCTGCGGGATCGCGATCGATGGGCGCATCGCGTAATAAGCTTTCTCGCCGTGCGGCACGACGATGTTGAGTGCGTCGGCGGCACCACGCTGGAAGAGACAGATCAGCACCTTCCCCTTCGGTGCCTTCAACAGCTCCGTGCCGAATGCGGTGCGGCGCAGAAAGCTTGGGCTCAACCCCATTGTCACCAGGGCGAGCGCGCCGGATTTCACGAATGCTCTACGTTCCATGTTGTTCTCCTACCGCCGCTGAAATTCAGGCGATCCCAGCGCGAGTCCAACGATCTGCGGAAGCCCGGTGAGCTGCGGGATGTTGCCGAACGCGGGACGCGGCACGCGGGAAGCGGGAAGCGGAATCCTCTGCGGGGACATGGTGCTTCCATTTGTCTGCATTCCGCGTTCGTCTGCCTGTATTGCGCTTTCGTCTGGTCGCGCGCCGCCCGCTTCCCGCCTCCCGCTGCCCGCCAACATCGGATGCTCCCCTGAAAGGAGCACGGCGCGTGTGTCGGGCGACACCATTCCGTTGAGAATCGTCGCGACCACAGCATCGACCTGTTTGTCGCGCGGCGCTGCGCCGATCGTGTCGAGCACGGGCAGGGCACTGATATCTGCGCCCGGCAAACGGCCCGCCGCGACTGCCATGCCGAAATTGATGCGATTGAGAATTGCGCCCGTGTTCATCCACGACTCGCCCGTCTCCGGCCATCCATTCGGCGCCTGATGTCCGAAAATCGGCTGGCCGAGGTATGCGATTACCTGCGCGGCGCGCGGAGTCCGATCAGGCGCCGCGTTGAGCGCACGCATCGCACTCACCACGACTTCGAACGGCGATTTCACCTTGCTGCGGAACGCCTGCTGCGAGAAGAACTCCGGCGACGTAATGATCGCGCGCAAAACTTCTCTGATGTCGCCATCGGTTTTGAGATACACCTGCGCGGCATGATCTACCAACGCCTTCGACGGCGAATCGCTCACGAATCGCCGCGCGAGCTTGAGCGAAATAAACCGCGCCGTCGCCGGACTCCGCGCGACAATGTCCAGCACATCCTCGGCGTCCTCCATCCCTCGGTCCGCCGCAAGCTTGTGACCGAGCACGATCTTCTCACCCGCATCATGAACCTGTGGGCGGAAGATGAAGCCTCCACCCTGCGCGGGCGGCTTGATCGTCCAGCCGGTAAACGCCCGCGCGACGTTGATCACATCCTGCTGCGTATATCCACCGTCCACGCCGAGCGTGTGCAGCTCGAGCAACTCTCGGCCGTAATTCTCGTTCAACCCTTGCCGTTGCCGCTGCGGCAGTTGCTGCTGTCGCTGCATTTGCTGAGCGGCACGCATTGCACCAAGCGCCCCGCCCATGCGGCGTCTAATGTCTCCCGCCTGCCGCCTCCCGCCTCCCGCCAACGTCGGGCGACTACTATCCGCCATGCTCCGCGCATTATCGAGGTAGAACAGCATCGCCGGACTTTTCGCAACGGCTTCGAGCAGGTCGCGGAATTTGCCGAGCGCGTTGGGTCGAATGACGTTCTGGTCGAAATCGACGAGGTAGTACGGCTCGGGAGCGCCCTTGGCCGCGTAGATGTTGAAATGATTTTCCCAGAAGTCGGTCATCACTTCCTGGAGCTGGCGTTCGCTCGCCACTGCGCGGGCGACTCGCGATGACTGGAGCTGGGTTATTACCTCGCGTCGAGAGTTCGCCTGCTGCCGAAGCTGGCGCATCGCGGCGATGTCGTCGACACCCATTGCCTTCGTCGTGTCTCCGCGCTCCCGCTTTGCCGCTCGACGTGCTCGCTGCTGCTCGGTGTAGTCGCGTAGCAGATCGTTTTGATTCTGATTGAGCGCGGAATAACCGGCGACGAACTGGTCGAGGGCTGCGTCGTTGACTTTCTCGGGGTGCAGCTGCTGGTCGATCCACTTGTCCAGACCGATCGCGCGCACCTTGAGCGCATCACCGGGCTTAGGCCCGAAGGTGAGCCGGTTGAGTGCCTGGATGATCTGCTGATCGGCGGGCAGGTCGCGGACGTCCGAGCGCGCTGTAATCGCTTTCGCCGGATCCCTGACATCGGAGCGCTGCGCGGATGCGCTAACTGCCGACACGAGTAGGGCTATGGTGACCAGCTTTGTGATGGGCATAGGTGTTCTTATGGGCAGCATATACAGTAGACGCGCCGTCTCACGGCCTCGTTAAGCCCAACCGGTCCGCCTTTAAAGAACCTGCCAACCTTATGCCCCTTGGCGCTATCTAATAGGTGCTGGCAAGTTAGAAGACCCTATTCAGACCTAATGGCCTCAATCTCCGAACGCCTGCTCTCCGCCCTTGGCGGGTCGTACACCATTGAGCGTGAGCTCACTGGTGGCGGCATGGCGCTCGTCTTTGCCGGCGAGGACCACGAGCTCGGCCGAAAGGTCGTCATCAAGATCTTGCCTCCCGAGCTTGCCGCGAGCGTGTCGGCGGAAAGATTCCGCCGCGAGATCCTGACGGTCGCGCGGCTTCAGCATCCACACATCGTGCCGATTCTGAAGGCGGGCGAAGTCGATGGATTGCCGTACTTCGTGATGCCGTACGTCGACGGTGAGTCGATCGACATCAGGCTGCGTCGCACCCGGACACTCGGCGTTCGCGAGACGGTGGGCATTATGAAAGATGTGGCGCGCGCGCTCGCGTTTGCGCACGAGCGCGGAGTCGTCCACCGCGACATCAAACCGGGCAATGTACTTCTCGCCGCTGGCTCGGCGACCGTGACGGATTTCGGCGTCGCGAAAGCGCTGTCTTCGGCGCGCCGCTCGGGAGAGAAGGGCGGCGGACTCACGAATACAGGAATGTCGCTCGGCACCATTCTGTATATGGCGCCGGAGCAGGCCGCTGGTGATCCGGACATCGACGGCCGCGCCGATATCTATTCACTCGGTATCACTGCGTACGAGATGCTCGCCGGCACGGCTCCATTCGCGAGTCTGGGCCCGCGCGAGATGTTGACGGCCAGGCTTACTCTCCCACCGCCGCCGTTGTCGACGATCCGCAAAGATGTACCGGCGGCGCTCGAGCGATTGATTGCGCGGTGTCTCGCGATAGATCCTGCCAATCGGCCACAAACCGCCGCGGCTTTGGTCGAAGCCCTGGAGGATCCGGAGACGATCAGCGGATCGTTCGCATCGGCAGCGAAGATTGCGCGCCACGGAACTCGCGTTAAGCGGGCGGTGATTGGAGCGCTCGCGCTTGTCGGCGCGATTGCGGTAAGCGCGGGGATCTATACGCGGACGCATCCCAATACTGCCGCCGCGGAATCGACTGGCGTCGCCGCAAAACCTGCGATGCTGGGCGTCGTGGCTGTTCTTCCGTTCGTCAATTTAGGAAGCGATTCGAGCAATGCGTATCTCGCGACCGGCGTCACGAATGCGGTCGCTGGCAAGTTGATGAAGACTCCGGGTCTGCGTGTTTTGGCGCCGGGCCGGCCCCGTTCGGTGAAGCGCCGCAGTGACACGACCAGCACCGCGAGTGTGTCGGCGACGCTCGTACTCGAAGGAACGGTGGAGCGCATTGGCAACAGGCTGCGCGTGACGGCGCGGTTGAGCAGCACTGACGACGACGTGATGCAGTGGGCCGACGTCTACGACCGCGACGTGAAGGATCTCTTTTCGGTCGAGGACGAAATCGCGAACGCGATCGTTGCGTCCGTGGCGCCGATGACGGGGCAGAAAAAACCCATATAATAGCCCTTGTTTCGGTCTTTGTTCGGGCATAGCTTGGGACTCGACCCCTTGCTCCCGAGCGCTCCGTGTCGAAGACCGACTCTTTCTTCAGCCCTGACCAATACGCGACGGTTGCGGAGCGCATCGAGCTCTTTTATTCGCGCTTTCCATTAGGGCGGATCAACACCGAGCTCGTCTCGCGAACCGACGGCGAGATCACCTTCCGAGCGCTCGTCTATCGCGATTCCAGTGACACGCCGCCTGCCGCGACTGGCTGGGCATCCGAGCGCGAAGGTGACGGCGACATCAATACCGTCGCGTGCCTCGAGAACACCGAGACCTCCGCCGTCGGCCGCGCTCTCGCCAACCTTGGCTTCACCGCGAGCACGAAGCGTCCCAGCCGCGAAGAGATGGAAAAAGTGGCGCGTGTCAGAAACAGCTTGACGTTCCGCGATCTGAAGCGCCGCGCGAGCGCCTCCTCCGATTCAGCGGCGAACGCCGCCGCCGATGTACTTGAATTGGTGTCGAAAGCCGAGCAGAAAGGGCTTCCACCCCGCCGCGCAGAAGTCATCCGCGGTCGCCTGGGCGGGCATTCCGCACTTGCCCCGGCGCGTGTGAGAAAAATCGAGACGACGCTCCGATCCTGGATCCGACGGCGCGAGCTGTAACACTCTGGGGTGCATCGATTGGAGCGATGCGCGGAGGTACATACGTCGGCGGAGGAAGCATTCGGTGGAGCGCAGCGAGAACATTGCCTGGAGCGAAGATGACGGATCCGCGATTGCGTCTGCACGGTACCCGACTTCGGCCGGTCTTCTCGCAGCTATCCACCGCGGCGAAGAGACCGCGATCCGCGAATTATTCCTGCTATACGTTCCGCTGCTTCGCGACCAGGCGCGAAGGATGGGTATCGATTCTGACGACCGCGACGAAGTCGTGACGACGTTGCTCGACGACGTCGTACTCCATCTGATGGATAGCGAGCTGGCACCGCGCCATCTCGCGCGGTACCTGGTTGCTGCGCTGCGAAACCGAGCACGAAAACGTCATCGCGACTCCGCTCGGCGGAATGTCGTTCACAATAACGCGTACGCTCACCTCGGTTCCGCTGGCGAGCGTATCGTCGCCGAATGTCATTCAGCGTACGGCTTGCGATCGAGCTCCCCGACTGGTGCTCACGAATTTCTCCACGCGAACTCAGCGATTGCAAAACTCGCGGAGAAATCGGCACAGGAGCTCTCGAAGGACGAGATGATCATGATGGTCGGCATCGGCCGTCATCTGCCGCTTCGCGACCTGGCCGAGCAGCTGGGAATCACCTATGCGGCGGCGCGCGTGAGGCTGCACAGGCTCCGCCAGCGGTTCAGGAAGCTCGCGATTCAGTACATGGTGACGCTAAAGGCAGACGAAAGGCGCGAGATCGAACGGTTCTTCCGTCGCGCCGAAGTGATAGGCGGAACGCCGCATGAAGGACCCCGCTCGGCCACCAAAAAGGAGAATGAGAAATGATCAGAGTCGATGATCAATCGATTGAAGATCTCATGGCAGTGGTCGGGCGGGAGATCGAGTCAGCAGATGACGAGCTTGCGTATCAGGATGAACGCTTTCTCCTCTGGCTGGCGAGAGATCTGCGCAGCGGACTCAGTCGTGACGAGCGATCGAAGGACGAGCGCAACGCCGCCGAATTCGCGCGTCGTACCCTGACCCGCGTTGCCATCCGGCGCGCCGAAAAAACATTGCCGCGTCGCCACCTACGCGAGCGCTCGGCGCCGATCAGCGCGACGGTCGCGCAGGCATTGCCAGCGGCGAGTAGGGAGCGATGCGCGACGATCCTCGATCTCGCCGTTGCCGCTGGTGAAGGCCGCGAAATCTGGGACGAGCCGTGCGATCGGTGGTTGGAGCTTCCGGACGACATTGGATCTGGCCGTTACGTCGCGCTTCGCGTCAGCGGTGACAGCATGGCCCCGGTACTCGGACCACGAGAGGTGATTCTCATCCAGCTCGACGCGACGCCGCGCGTCGACGACCTGATCGTGGCGCGGCTGCCGGATCAGAGTCACGTCGTGAAGCGCGTTGCCTCCATCAAGGGTGGTCGCATCGAGCTCGCGTCGTTCAATCCGCAGTATGATTCAATCTTCGTCCCAAGGAATCCGTCGCCAGTCGTTGGAACGGTGATCGCGCGCTTCACGCGTGAGTAACATCTGAGGGTGCACCTGTTGGAAGGACACGCGCTGATATTCGCCTCCGCGAAAACGACGCGGTCCCAAACGAGGAGTGCACATGATGCGACTCAAGAATCTTCGGAGCGTTCAGCGACTGCTTCCAGGTGCGGCTACCCTTCTGACCCTAAGTCTCGCTATCACCTTGAGAGTCGAGCGTTCATGCTCGGATCAGCCAAACGTGGATACACAGCCGACGCTGCACCTGCCGTATCCTTATCCGGAAATGTTTGCGATCTATGGTCCTGAGAAGCCGACGGCAACTCCGCCTTCCGCGAGCAGCGTGATGTTTTTTCGCCACTCACTGTCGCTTATAAACCCGCACGTAGTCGACTAGCATCGTCGCCGGGAAAATTGCGTCTGACTGTGGATCGCCATCGAATGTGCCGCCGACAGCGAGATTGAGAACCAGGTAGAAAGGCTGGTCGAAGACATACCGGCCGTACTTCGCCACCGCGGCACGGGTGACGCTGTAATGAGCGGCATCATCAATGAAAAATCGAACGCGGACCGAATCCCATTCGACCGCGTAGGTGTGAAAATCCTCCGCATTGCCACGCGCGATAGCACGCGCGTGCGTGAATGGCGTCTTGTTCGAGTAACCCGGCCCGTGCACCGCCGAGCTCGTCGTTGTCGGCTGACTGCCCTTGTTCTCCATGATGTCGATCTCCCCGCAATCGGGCCATCGTGTCTCGAGGCAGCGTTGGCCGAGCATCCAGAATGCGGGCCACAATCCCTGTCCCCTCGGCAGTTTGATCCGCGCTTCCACGCGTCCCGGTTCGGCCAACATCGTTCCTCGCGTCGTGACTTTCGCGGAGGTGTAGAGACAACGACCATAGTAGCAGGGCAGCTCGGCCTGAGCACGCCGCGCAACGATCATCAGTTGCCCATTTCCGTTGAGCGCGATGTTCGCGGGGGAGGAGAGGTAATACTCTTTCTCGGTGTTGCCCCAGCCACAAAGGCCTCTGCTGCATCCGTCGCCCGTGTCGTAGTGCCAGACCGTCGTATCGATGCGTGCACCCGCGGGTCCGTCAAATTCATCGCTCCAGACT
>JBJMOA010000074.1:0-7865 GCA_045803975.1 Gemmatimonadaceae bacterium | reverse complement strand
ACTCCCATTCGATCGTCGCCGGCGGCTTGGTGCTGACGTCGTACACTACCCGATTGATCCCGGGCACCTGATTGATGATCCGGTTGGAGATTCGACCGAGTACGTCGTAGGGGAATGGGTACCAATCGGCGGTCATTCCGTCTCTGCTTGTGACGGCGCGCAGGCCCAGAACGTTCTCGTAGGTTCTTTCATCGCCCATTACTCCTACGCTTCGAACAGGGAGCAATACAGAGAACGCCTGCCAGATCTCGTCGTACAGGCCCGCCTCGCGAATTCCCTCGATGTAAAGCGCGTCTGCTGTGCGGAGGAGATCGAGCTTTTCCTTCGTAACGTCGCTCAACACCCGAATGGCGAGACCAGGACCCGGGAACGGATGCCGGGCGACCATCTCCTCGGGAAGTCCTAGCTCGCGCCCGACGTTGCGCACTTCGTCCTTGAACAGCTCGCGCAATGGCTCGATCAATTTGAACTTCATTTCAGGCTTGAGGCCGCCCACGTTGTGGTGGGTCTTGATCGTTACCGACGGACCGCCACGAGGCGAAAAGGACTCGATCACATCGGGGTAGAGCGTTCCCTGCACGAGAAAGTCGACGTCATCTCCGACTTTAGCCGCGGCATCCTCGAACACATCGATGAATGTGTGACCGATGATCCTTCTTTTTTTCTCCGGGTCTTCAACGCCCGCCAAAGCGCTCAGGAATCGTTCCTCCGCGTCAATCGTGATCAGCTCGATGCCGAGGTTGGCGCGAAATGTTCGCTCCACCTGCTCACGCTCGTGCAGGCGCAGAAGTCCGGTGTCCACGAAGATGCACGTGAGCTGATCCCCGACCGCTCTGTGCACCAGCGCCGCGGCAACGGATGAATCCACACCGCCCGACAAACCACAGATTACGCGCGATTTTCCGACAGCCTTGCGCACCCGCGCGATCTCTTCGTCGATAAAAGCGCCCGCAGTCCACGTCGGCTCGGCGTGACAGATCCCGAACAGAAAGTTCGAGATCACTTCCCCACCACGCGGTGTGTGCGCGACTTCGGGATGGAACTGAACTCCAAAGATCGGACGGCTCTCGTGTCGAAACGCGCTGATTGGATTACCGTTGCTCTTGGCAGTAACCCGGTAGCCTTTGGGCGCCTCGTCAATATGATCGCCGTGACTCATCCAGGTCGTGATTGGCTCTTCCGTCGAGAACCCCGCGAATAGTGCCTTTGGCTCCAGCACCTTCATCTCGGCGCGACCGTACTCGCGTCGATCGGTGCGAATGACTTTGCCGCCCTCGATGTGTGCGATGAGCTGCATGCCGTAGCAGATGCCAAGGACTGGAGCAATGTCGAAGATCGCGGTATCGGCAAGTGGAACGTTGTCGCCGTAAACCGAGTTTGGTCCGCCGCTCAGGATTATCCCCGTCGGCTTCCAGTCGCGAATCCATTCGACGGTACGACTCGGCGGATGGATCTCGGAATAGACGCGCGCCTCGCGAACTCTGCGCGCAATGAGTTGGGTGAATTGTGAGCCGAAGTCGATGATGAGGATTCGGCTGCTCATAGCGTGATAATTTCTACTTCTCCGCTGTCCGTGTCGAGAATGGCCGCCGTGCACTTGCCGTGGATCCAACCGCACGCTTCGCCCGGATTTACCACAAGGGTGGTTCCGATTTTCTTCTGTCCCTGCAGGTGTGAGCAGCCGTGGATGACGAAGTCGTGGGACTCGACAGATCGGGCGCTCACTTCACCGATGTCGTGAACCAGTAGGATGCGCTTCCCCGCAACCTCGAAGCTGTGCGGAGACTCGTATATCTCCGTCCCCATACCCCGCGCGGCGTAAGCGCTCAGAGTCTCGCGGTCGCCGTCGTTGCGCCCGAAAACGCCAAGGAGCGCAACCCCGCGCTGGTGGAATGGCGCGAGCGAGAACGGCGAGCAGTAATCTCCGGCGTGCATCACCATCGTCACATCCTTCGCACCAAAGCGGTCGAGGATTTCGGCGATCGCGGGAACCCGATCGTGGGTGTCCGACATCACGCCGATGCGCACTACGCAGTCCTCCACTCGGGTTTGTGTTCCTTCCGAATCAGATCCTCGTAGCTCTCGCGTTCCGTTATCACGGCGAATTTATCTCCGTCGACAAGCACTTCAGCCGGTCGTGGACGAGAGTTGTAGTTGGAGGACATGACGAACCCGTACGCGCCGGTGGACTGAACAGCAAGAAGATCGCCGGGTTGCGCGTCATCGATCTGCCGGTCGCGGGCGAGAAAATCTCCGCTCTCGCAGATTGGCCCGACGACATCCGCTACCGTGCTCGCTCCGCGCGGATTTACGGCTTCGATCCGATGGAAGGCGTTGTAGTGCGATGGTCGCAGGAGATCGGTCATTCCGGCGTCGGCGATGATGAACTCCTTTCCACCACTGCGCTTCCGGTAAAGAACGCGCGTCAGGAGGATGCCCGCGTTGCCGACGAGGTAGCGTCCGGGCTCCAGGATAATCCTGAGTCCCGATCCGCTCACGAGCGCGCGTATCACCTCGCCAAAGTGATGGACATCGACCGAGCGCTCGACGTCGTACGTGACAGCCAAACCTCCGCCGATGTCGAGATATTCCAGCCGCACTTTCGTGTCGCGCTCGATCTCGCGTCGCAGGTGGAGTAATCGCTGAAGGCCGACCTCGTACGGCGCAAACTGCGAGATCTGCGATCCGACGTGCATGTCCAAACCCCGTAGGCGAAGGTTTGTTAGCGACACCGCGACCTTCGCGACTGCGAGCGCTTCGTCGAAGGGGATTCCGAACTTCATTCCCTTCTCGCCGGTTCGCGTATACGGATGCGGAGTATCGACCAGAACTTCCGGATTCACCCGCAGCGTAACCGGGGCGACGACGCCGAGCCGGCCTGCGACCGCATCGAGCACATGGAGCTCCTGCTCCGACTCCACATTGAATAACAGGACGCCGGCCTGGAGCGCCTCTTCCATCTCGCGCTCGGTTTTCCCGACGCCGCTGAAGACAATGTCCTTTCCCGTGTAGCCAGCCTCGAGCGCCCGAAAGAGCTCGCCACCGGACACGATATCCAATCCGGCGCCCAGCTCGCGGAGCAGCGCCAGAATCGCGATGCTCGAGTTCGCCTTGACGCTGTAGTGAAGACGCGCATCGAGATCGCCGAGCGCCGCTCGCAACAGATGGTACTGCTCCCGGATCGCGGCGGAGCTGTACACGTAGCAGGGAGTGCCTACTTCGCGCGCAACGACATCGAGTGAAACGTCTTCACAACGCAGCCCCGTCAATACGCCTTTGCCCACAAGGCCTCGGCGGTCGATGAGCGCTCGCACTTGAGACACGTCTTTGGAGGCTCCGCGGATCTGAATTCTTCGTCGGGGAGGACACGAATGGTGGCTTTTGTCTCCTCCTTGATCGCGGCTTCGCATTTCTCGTCACCACACCAGCCGGCGTAAACGAACGCCCCTTCCCCGTCCATCACTTCACGGAAGCGATCGTACGTAATCCCGCCGCGGATGCTGTTTTGCTCGCGCCGTTCGCGGGCATCGATCAGCATCGTCTCCTGAATGAGGTGTAATAGATCGGCCGCATCTTCGCCGACCGAGCTGAGAGACACCGGTTTTTTCTCGCCCGTATCGCGTCGCACCATTATCGCCTGATTCGCGTCGAGATCGCGCGGCCCGAGCTCCATCCGGATCGGAATGCCCCGCAGCTCCCACTCATAGTACTTGGCGCCCGGTTTCATTCCTTCGCGATCGTCGATATGCACGCGCAGTCTACCAGGCACGCGGCGCTCCCAGCCGAGCATGCTCTCTTTGACTAGATGCGCGGCAGCTTTTACACGTCCCTTGTCTTCCTCGGAACGCCAGATCGGGACGATCACGATTTCTATTGGCGCGAGGAGCGGCGGTATGCGTAGTCCGTTGTCGTCGCCGTGCGTCATCACCAGTCCGCCGATCATGCGAGTCGACACACCCCAGCTCGTATTCCAGGCGTATTCGATTCCGCCGGCTTCGGTTTGAAATTTCAGATCGAAGGCCTTGGAGAAATTCTGACCCAGATTGTGGGATGTACCCGCCTGCAGCGCCTTGTTGTCCTGCATCATCCCTTCGCATGAGTACGTGCGCAGAGCACCCGCGAATTTCTCGGCTTGGGTCTTCATGCCGGTGACAACCGGCATCGCCATGTAGCCCTCCATGAAATCGCGATAGACGCCGAGCATTTTGCGCGCTTCTTCCTCGGCTTCGTCGTGGGTGGCGTGCGCGGTGTGGCCTTCCTGCCAGAGAAACTCGAGAGTGCGAAGGAACAGACGGGTGCGCATCTCCCAGCGCACGACATTGGCCCACTGGTTGATGAGCACGGGGAGATCGCGGTAACTCTGCACCCACTTCGCGTACATCGCGTATATGATCGTCTCCGATGTGGGTCGGATGATCAGCGGCTCCTCAAGTTTTTTTCCGCCACCATGCGTAACGACGGCGGTCTCCGGAGCGAATCCCTCGACGTGCTCCGCCTCCTTGTGCAGGAAGCCCTCGGGAATCAAGAGCGGAAAGTATGCGTTCTCGTGACCAGTATCCTTGAACATCGTGTCGAGCTGCTGTTGCATCCGCTCCCAGATGCCGTAGCCGCGTGGCCTGATCACCATGCAGCCGCGGACGGGCGAATAGTCAGCGAGCTCGGCGCGCAGTACTACTTCGTTGTACCAGGCGCTGAAGTCTTCGGAACGTTTGGTCAGTTTTCGATCGTCGGCCATTGGTCTTACAAGGAGTTCAGGAATGCGTCCAGGGCGACGCTGCGCTCGGTACCATCGGAGAGCGTCTTGACGGTCACGTTTCCATTGGCATAATCGTCGCGGCGAAGGAGCACGACACTTCTCACACCCGCGCTCGATGCGGTTTTCAACTGGCGCGCCAGGCTTTGCGATTTGAGCGCATATTCGACGCTGTGTGACTTCGCACGCAGCCTCCCCGCGACAGTCATTACGTCGGGCAACATCGACTCGTCGTCCGCAGCGACCCAGTAATCCGTGCCCAGTTGAGACGCGGGCAGAAGATTGCGCGAGCGAAGCAACTCGGTCAGCACCACGTCGCCCATGCCGAACCCTAGTGCGGGAAGGTCGACGCCGCCGATGGTGGAGAGGAGATCATCGTATCGACCCCCGCCACAAATAGCGCGTAACTCGCCTTTCGCATCGAAGAGCTCGAACACCTTGCCTGTATAGTAAGCGAGCCCTCGCACGATCGAGAGGTCGAAATCGACCCAATCGCCAACGCCGAGGGCGTCGAGGAAATTCAGATATTCGCGCAGATGCGTGATCGATTCCATCACGCCCGGCGAATTGCGGTACTGGGCAGCAAGCGCATTCAAATCGGTGGCGTGATCGAGCGCGCGGGCGACGCCACGCCGGGCCTCCTTGCTCGCGACCGCCTTGTCGACTTTGTCGAGGGTAACGTCGCGCGGCTCGCGGCCGGATTTGTCGATGGCGGCGAAGACGGCCGCCGTCTCCTCTTTCTTCACTCCGACTTCGGTCAAGATTGTCGTGAGCAGCTGACGATCCGACACTCTCGCTCGCACATCGCCGGAGGTGAGGCCGGTCGCCCTCATCACATCGATTGCGACGGCCAGCAACTCGGCATCGGCCGCGACCGACGGCTCGCCGATGATGTCGACGTTGAGCTGAAAGTGCTCCCTCAGCCTTCCTTTCTGCTGACGCTCGTAGCGAAACAGTTGCGGGACGGAAAACCACCGAATCGGTTTGCGCAACGCATTGGCTTTTGCGGCGACCATCCGCGCCAGCGTCGGCGTCATCTCCGGACGCAACGCAACCTCGCGCCCGCCCTTGTCGGTGAAGTGATAGAGCTGACCGACGATCTCGTCGCCGCTTTTCTTGGTATACAGCTCGAGCGGCTCGAGGGGCGGTCCATCGTATTCCACGAACCCGTAGCGGCGCGCGACGTCGCGCCAGACCGAGAGGATATAGTTGCGGGTGGCGAGCTGCTCGGGGTAAAAATCGCGAAATCCGGGTAACGCTCCCTGTGACATTCAGGAAAGCTACGCGGCAAACGGAGACACCTGCAAGCGTGACATCGCGTCGCCCACAGTGTGAAATGATCCGGCGACCAGGACCGTTTCGCTGAATTCCTCGCCGCGTGTGAGCGCAACATCGAGATCGGGCTCGGCGATCGCGTCAAAGCCTTGCGATCTCGCGAACGCAACCGCTTCAGACGAATTCCAGCGTCGCTCCGGCGGAGCCGAAGGCGCGTCGGTAAACACAAAGGAGTCGACCACCGCCGCGAGCTCGCTAATGATTCCTCGCCAGTCCTTGTCGGCGAGCACAGCGAGTAGTGCGGCGCGAGGGCGCGGAGGATTAAGCGCAGCTATCGTCGACGCGACGGTTCGCGCCCCGGCGGGGTTGTGGGCGACGTCGAAGATGAATTTGCCGCGACGCTGAAAGCGGCCCGGCAGGAAGACGCTCCCGAGGGCGCTCGAGAGCTGGTCGAGTCGTGGCAGATACTTGCCGCCGAACGCCGATTCGTCGTTGTCATCACGAGAAATCGCGCCAAGAGTTGCAATCGCGGTGACAGTGTTGCGCGCTTGATGCTGGCCGATCAGCGGAGTGATGATGCGCTGTCCATGGTTGCCGCGGTGCATCACGAAGCTCGTGCCTCTCGCGGAAACTTCGATATCGGTTACGCGGTATTCCGTTTCGACGGTGATCACTGGTGTCGCCGCTGCCTTCTCGGCGCACAGCGCGAGTAGCGCGCGGATTTCCGCGGTAGGCTCACCGACCACGGCTGGGATGCCAGGCTTGAAGATGCCTGCCTTCTCGACCGCGATTTCCTCCAGGGTGTTGCCAAGGAGATCGGTGTGATCGAGTCCGATCGAAGTCACCGTTGCGACGAGTGGCTGAAGAACGTTCGTCGAATCGAGACGACCACCGAGGCCGGTTTCCACTACGGCGATGTCGACCTCTTGTCCAGCGAGCCAGTCGAAGGCGAGAGCCGTCGTCACCTCGAAAAAGGTGGCGCCGATTTGCTCGGCCACCGGGATCCAGCGCTCGAGAAACTCGAGGACTTCTTGCTCCGAGATTGGGCTGCCGTCGACGGTGATGCGCTCGCGGAAATCGATTAGATGCGGCGACGTGTACCGTCCGATTTTGAAGCCGCGCGCACGCAGCAGCGCCTCGCACGTCGCGACCACGCTTCCCTTGCCGTTCGTGCCGGCGACGTGGATGGCCACCAAACGCCGGTGTGGCGAGCCGAGCTTCGCAAGCAACGCCTCGGTGCGCTCGAGGCCAGGTTTGATACCGCCAGTTGTGCGGGCGAAGAGACGCTCGATCGCCGCGCCGTAGGACGTCAGGAGGTCGTCCACCCTGCCGATGCCGGCTTGCCGCTCATGTGCCGAAGGAGTTGCCCCACTATGCGCTTCAACTCGGAGCGCGGGACAACCGAGTCGACGATTCCGTGCTCCAGCAGGAACTCGGCAGTCTGAAACCCCTCGGGCAGCTCCTGTCCGATCGTCTGCTTGATGACTCGCGGACCGGCGAATCCGATCACCGCCCCCGGCTCGGCGAGAATCGCGTCACCGAGCATGGAGAAACTGGCGCTGACGCCACCGGTTGTCGGATTGGTCAGAATCGACACATAGGGAATCCGGCGCTCAGAGAGCTGCGAGAGAATCGCCGCCGCCTTCGCCATCTGCATCAGTGAGAGCACGCCTTCCTGCATGCGCGCGCCCCCGGAGGCTGAAATTATGATCAGCGGATATTTACGCTCGATCGCGAGCTGGCCGAGTCGCGCGATTTTTTCACCGACCACCGAACCCATGGATCCGCCCATGAACGCGAAGTCCATGACGGCCAGACAAACCGGCATCCCGCCGAG
>JBJMOA010000073.1:0-22717 GCA_045803975.1 Gemmatimonadaceae bacterium | reverse complement strand
GAATACCAATGGTTGATGGGTGCGAGCCGCAATTTCTCGGTGGCGCTCGGCGCCGGGGCGAAAGCGGTGTTCGTCAAGGACAACGATGTCACGAGCGACAACTTCACTACCCGGTATCCGACGGCGCGCATCTCGGTCGGTTACGCTTTCTGACGCAGCGGCTCGCTGTGGAGTCATAGCTCAAAAATACGCGAGCCACCAATCGTCGCGTCGCTGCTTGAGCCGGCCATACCAGAGGCATAGTGGGTACATCGTGATTACCACAAGCGCCCACGCAACATAGACACCCGGCAGTGACACGCCGTACCACGGCGGGATGCCTGCCGGGTCGGTGATAACAGGAATGCGCCGAAACGTCCCGCCCTGGACGAACGCGAGGGCGACGGCAACAGCGTGAACGACGTAGATGTGTACGACGTAGTAAAACATCGGCACGCGGCCGTACACCGAGAGCCAGCTAGCTATTCGACCGCGTCTGCCTTCGGTGGCGCCGAGAGTGAAGAGGATTGGCCCGAGCGTCATCAGGAGGAAGTCGAGCGACGGTGGATATTTTCTCGCGTTCAGGAATGATGCGACGGTAAGCCCGGCTGATCGCTGAACAGTCCATGGCAATGGGTCGCCGTATGCGTTGATCATGCGTATGACGACGAACAGAACCGTCGTGGCGATCCCCGTCAGAATGAGGAATCGCCGGCGCCGCGCTGCATCCCATCGATAGATATCAGCGAGCGCCCAGCCCAACGCCATCACCGCCACCCATGGGATCAGCGGGTAGGCGACAAAAAGTTTTCCCGGAATCGCGAAACCAGGCACGTGGAGGATTTGCCAAAGAGGTGCCAGCGTCCCCCACGACTCAGGAGTGACGCTATCGAACATGTTGTGGCCAGCGATCATCAGGATGGATGCGGCGGCGACCACCCCTCGCGATAGATGGACGACGGCTGCCATTACGATCATCGACAAGCCTAACGCCCACAGAACGAGCGCGAATGCGGGGATGAGATCGAATCCGAATTGCCAGCCAATCGGCGTGATCACAAGCTCGAGGACGAGGAGCCAGAGGCCGCGCACAACGAGGAAGCGGCTCATCTCGCGAGCGGATTTCCCGCGGTTCATCGCGAGTCCAATTCCGACGCCGGCGAGAAGCGAGAATCCGGGCGCACAGAAATGCGTTACCCACCGGGTAGCGAAGAGGGCGACGGACGACTGGGTAAGGTCCTCCGGTCGTATCCGCAATTTCGTGGTGTAGTCGCGGATGTGGTCCAGCGCCATGAGGACCATGATGGCGCCACGAACGATGTCGACCGACCCGACACGGGCCGCACGGCTGCCCGCTCTGGGCAACGGGACGGAAGCTGAGGCCGCCGACACGCCGAGTGCCGTCGGGCGCGCGGGAACAGTTTCACTGGCACCAAGCTGCATGACTGCGGCCCCGTTGAAGTCCGAATGTATACAAACGAGCAGTTAGATGTATACAAATTGGCCGCTCCGGGCGGACTGTGCAATCCGCTGCGGCGAGTCGACAGCTCGTCTCGCCGCAGGCGCTCTGCTGGTGCAAAGGGAACTTTGAGGATAGTGTTTGTCCGATCGTACCCGATCCCAGGAGATCCATCGATGGTGAGCGATGCGCAGGCGATTAAGGACGTGGAACCGGCACCCTCGCAGGTAGGCTTGTGGGAAGATTTCGTGGATATCTTTTACGCTCCCTCGCAGGTGTTTGCGCGGAGAAGTCGTGGGAATCCGGGCTTGGCGCTGCTCTTCCTCGTCGCCGCCGCGACGGTCTTGTTCTTCCTGACCCGAAATGCAATGCAGCCGATCATGGACGCGGAGTTCGCGCGACAGAGCGCGGCGGCCATGCGAAAGAATCCGAACGTGACGGCAGAACAGCTCGCAACCGGCCGTCATTTCTTTGAGATGCTCGGTCCCCTCTTCGTGGCTGTCGGACTCACTTTCAGCATCCTGTTCACGGGCCTCATCCTGTGGCTGGTCGGCAAGCTATTCGACGCGAAGGAATCAGTTACCGCCGCGATCATGATCGCTACCTACGCCGAGGTTCCGCGCCTCGTGCAAGGTCTCGTCAACGCGGCACAGGCGCTGTTCATGAGTCCGGATAAGCTGAACGCGATCAACAGTGTCGGCTTGAACCTGGCGCGCTTCATGGATCCGGATCGCGCCTCGCCGATCGCGATCGCTGTTGCAAGCAGGGTCGACGTGTTCACAATCTGGGTTACTGTGCTACTGGCAATCGGGATCCACGTCGTCGGAAGAATCCCGAAGCAGCAGGCAGGGATTGTGGGGGCCATCGTCTGGGTTGCCGGAGGCTTGCCCGCGATTCTCGGCGCGTTACGAGGTAGCTGAGGGTCTAGCTCGCGACGCGAAGCTCGGCTTTCCGCCCGTCGTCGATCCCGTACCCGAGCGCGATCGTTCCGATCACGAGGATCGCTGACGTAAAAAGCGGAACGGTCTGACCGAAATGATCGTACGAGAATCCCGCCCACAGCGGGATAATCACCCGCGACAATCCGCCGAACGTCTGCTGCACTCCCATGTACAATCCGCGTTCCCGACTCGAGATCACGCGTGACAGCATCGACGTCACACAAGGAAACGTGAACGCAGTGCCGAGGGGGATCAGTGCGACGGTGATGCCCAGCGCGACGTACCCGTGCGCGAGAGGCAGCGTCGCCAGTCCCGTCCCCAGCAGCGCGAGGCCGATTCGTGACAGGTACGCTTCGCCGTATCGATCCACCATGCGGCCGAGTATTCCGGCGCGCGTGATCACCGAGATTGCGCCGACGTACGTGTAGAAGATCCAGATCCTGTCCTTGCCGACGCCAAACCGGTCGGCGAGAAACAGCGCAAGGATTGCCATCAGCCCGGAGAACGCGCCCATCGCGATCGCGTAAATCCAGATCAACCTTGGCGCCGCTTCGGCGGGATGGGTAATCACGCGTGCGATCACCGTTCGCGATGTGCGCGGTTTCTTGTCGTGCGCCTCGGTCATGTCGCGTGATTCGCGCAGGAACTTCCAGGCGAAGAAGATGTTGATCAGGCAAAGCGAGGCGGCGGCGAGACCCGGACCGCGCGACCCAAGCCTCAACGCAGCGGATCCGAGCGCCGGCCCGATCGCGACGCCAACATTCGTCGCCGCGGAAAGCCAGCCGAGTGCCTTCGCTCGACTCTCGGGCTCGACTGAATCGGCGACGTACGCCTGAATCACCCCGACCGTTCCACCACCAGCGCCCTGGACGATGCGCGACAGCAGGAGCAGCCAAATGGAAGTCGCGTAAGCGAACACGACGTAGGCGATGCATGCCGCGCTGAGCCCGACCAAAAGCGCCGGACGTCTTCCGTATCGATCGGAAAACCGACCCCACAGCGGCGCACTGATTAGCTGGGCCGCTGTGAACGCACCCATCAGGATTGCGACGACGAGCGCGCCACCGCCCATCTCGCGTGCATAAAAGGGCATCAGCGGGATGATCATCAGCAATCCCACCATGTCCACGAAGTTCGTGATGATCAGCACGAACAGCTTGCCGCTGGCCACCCGGGAAACTCGACCGCGTATCGCTGACGGCATCAGGCTTCGACCTTACCTAGCGCGGCAGGGGGTACCGCTCTGCCAACTACGCCGGCAAGCGCGATGATCGTCAGCGCGTAGGGAATCATCTCGATGAACTGCGACGCGACGGCGTGGCTTCCCTGCAACTGGATCTGCAGCGTTTCGGCGGCAGCAAACAGCAGGCAGGCGAGCGCGGCGCGAACAGGATCCCATCTTCCGAAGATAACAGCAGATATCGCGATGAACCCGCGTCCGGCTGTCATTTGGTCTGTGAACTGGTGCTGGTCGAGGGCAAGGTACACTCCGCCCAGCGCGGCGAGAATTCCCGAGATTGCCACCGCGGCGTAACGTACGCGCTTTACGCTCACCCCAACGCTCTCGGCGGCGTCGGGATGCTCACCAGCGGCACGCACGCGCAAGCCGAATGGCGTCTTATAGATCACGAACGCGACAACAGGGGCGACGAGAATGCCGAGCCAGAGGAGAGGATTGTCGAAGCCGGCAGCGTTAATGTTGCCGCCAAAGCCCACGACGCGGGGCGAATTCGACGAGCTCGCGAAGAACAGCTTGAGAAAGAATCGCGTCACTCCAATTGCGAGAAGATTGATGGCCACACCGACAACCACCTGATCGGCGCGATAGCGAATAGTTGCTACGGCGTGAATGAGCGAGAAGATCAATCCGCCGATCATCCCGCAAAGCACGCCAACCCACGGGCTACCCGAGTAATTAGTCCCAAGAACCGCCGCGAACGCCCCGCTCAGCATGAATCCTTCGAGGGTCAGGCTCACTATGCCCGCGCGCTCTGCGACGACGCCGCCACTCGCCGCGAACAAATACGGGATCGCGATGCGGATCATCTGCGTGAGAAAGGAGACCGGGCTCAGGCGTCGCTCCGTCGGCGGGCGCTACGTAAAACCTGTCGAACCTCCGGGACCGCCATCGCGACGGCGAGAATGACGACACCCTGCAGCACGTCCATCATCTGCTTGGGAACAAAGGCGTGAATGGCGAGGCCGCCCTGGGAAAGCGTAGCAAAGAAAAACGCGGCCACGAGCACGCCGAATGGGTGGTTTCGACCGACCAGCGCGACCGCGATGCCGAGGAATCCGGCACCGCTCGCGAATCCATCCTCGTAGTAGTGCTTGTAGCCAAGCACGTAGTTGATGCCGCCGATTCCGGCGATGACACCGGAGAAGGTGAGCGCCCGCATCCAGACTCGGCGCACACTGATGCCACCGTATTCGGCGGCGTCAGGTTGTAGACCGACCGCACGCAGCTCGTAACCGCCGCGCGCGCGAAAGAGGTAAAACCAAACCGCCACCGCAACGAGGACAGCGACGACGAGCGCGAGATTCGCCGCAGATCCGTGAAAACGCGGGTCGATATCGGAAAGACGCGGGAGCACGCCGGCGTGGATCTCGGGCGTGTGCAGCGTCTCAGGAACGTGCAGATGCCCGGCGATGAACCAGTTGAGCAGCGCCAGCACGATGAAATTGAGCATGATGGTGACGATGACTTCGTGCGCGCCGAATCTGGTCTTGAGATAAGCGGGCACTGCTCCGACGACTCCACCAGCGAGTCCAGCGCCGATCATGCATACCAGTAGCGCGAGGAGGAGCGGCGTCCCAACCGGAAGACCGAGACCGATTAGAGCAGCCGCAAATCCGCCAGCGGCGAGTTGACTCTCGCCTCCAATGTTGAACAAGCCGGCGCGGAGGCCGAATGAAACGGCCAGTCCGGTGAAGGCGAGCGTCGTTCCCTTGTAGAGAACCTGTCCAAACCCGTAGGCGTTGCCCCAGGTTCCCTCGAGCAGCAGGCGATACACTGCGGCCGGCGACTGTCCGTAGCTCAGAATCAACAAGTCGCCGCAAATGAGTGCGACAAGAAGGGCGACAACCGGTGGAAGCAACGCTTCCTCCGCGCGCTCGCGCCATGGCGTCGCCGCAAACGTTGGCTGAGTGCCTCCGGCCAGCGATGACGCGGTCACGCCGCGTTGCCTTTCTTCGCGCCGATCATGTATTCGCCGAGCGCTTCCTCACTTGCGTCGCGCGCCGGCATGACGACGGCGAATTTGCCCCGGTACATCACCGCGATGCGATCCGACAGCGCGAGAACTTCGTTGAGCTCCGCGCTAACGAGCATAATAGCCTTGCCGTGCGCGCGGGCGTCGAGCAGCTGCTGGTGGATGAACTCGATAGCGCCAACGTCGACGCCACGTGTCGGTTGCGAAGCGAGCAGCACGGAGAATTGCCGTCCCATCTCTCGTGCGACGACAACCTTCTGCTGATTCCCGCCCGATAGCGCTCGCGCCGCGAGAACGGGATTAGGTGGACGAATGTCGAACGCCGAGATCTCGCGCAGTGAGTTTTCCATCACGCGATCCTGCTCGAGCATCCCCTTCTTCGAGAAATGTCGATGTACCCCGAGTATAAGGTTGTCGGCGACGGAGTACTCGAGAATGAGGCCGCGGCGGTGTCTGTCCTCGGGGATGTGCGAAAGCCCCGCGTCGTGGCGTCGCGCGACGCTGCGAGTCGTGATGTCGACGCCGTCGATGAAAATCTCGCCCTCGCTCGCAGGCCTTAGTCCGGCGAGTGCCTCTATCAATTCCGTCTGGCCATTGCCTTCCACACCGGCGATGCCAAGCATCTCGCCCGGCTTGACGTTGAAGCTGACGCCGTCAATGACGCGAATGCCGCGAGAGCCGACGACATTGAGATTTCGGACGTCGAGACCGCGATCGGGGTGCGGCGCGGTCGACTCGCCGAGTGGTTGAACTCTCTTCCCTGCTGATAACGACACTTCTCTCCCAACCATCAGGCGCGCGATCTCCGCTGGTGTCGTGTCGGCCGTCTTGATCCGCGCGACGGTCTCGCCGGCCCGCATTACTGTGATCGCGTCAGATAGCTCAACTACTTCGTCGAGCCGGTGGGTGATGAGAACGATCGTATCGCCCTTGTCGCGAAGGCGGCGAAGCACTGCCCACAGCTCGCGAACCTCTGGCGGCGACAGTACCGCGGTTGGCTCATCCAGAACCAGAATCTTCGCGCCGCGGAACAGCACTTTTAGAATCTCCACTCTCTGCGCTTCGCCAACGGAGAGCTCCGAGATCAGACGCTCTGGCGCGATTACGAGGCCTGTCTCGCTCGAGAGCTTGCGCACGTCGTCGTCAGCACGCGCGTAATCGAGCACGACGCCGCGCATCTTCGGCTCGCATCCGAGGACGAGGTTCTCAGCCACCGTGAGAGTCGGCACGAGCATGAAATGCTGGTGGACGATCCCGATGCCCGCGGCAATTGCGTCACTGGTCGACCACCCGGCCACATCGCGACCGTTCACCTCGACTCGCCCGGCATCCGGCTTCATGAGTCCGCCGAGGATGCGCATCAGCGTCGATTTTCCGGCCCCGTTCTCGCCGACGAGAGCGTGGATCTCGCCTGGCATTACTTCGAGCGAGGCGCGCCGGTTGGCTCTTATGGGACCGAAGGATTTCTGTATGTCCACCATCCGTATGGCGGGAGAGGGGGAAGGGGGAAGGGGGACGGGGGACGGGGGAAGGGCGGAACCGCTGCGAATTCCGAGCCCTTCTTCCCTCTTCCCCCTTCCCTCTTCCCGCTCTTTCATCTCGTACTAGGCACCTTAATCCGCCCAGCGATGATCTCCTGCTTCAACTCTTCGACACGCGCACGGGCGCTGTCGGGAATGAGGCCCTTGTTACGGTCGTCGTAGATGTAGCCGACGCCGCCTTCCTTCAATCCAAACGAATAAATCCCGCCCTTGAAGGTGTGATCCTGCACGCGACGAATCACATCGAACGTCGCCGTATTCACACCTTTGACCATCGAGGTCAACACGTGTCCGGGCGCTTCGTCGTTCTGATCGGAATCGACGCCAATCGCCAGCTTGTTCGTCGCACGTGCCGCTTCGAACACGCCCTGACCAGTGGAGCCAGCGGCGTGAAAAATCACTTCCACACCCTGGTTGTATTGACTGAGCGCCAGCTCCTTGCCCTTGCCCGGATTCTTGAACGCGTCGGGCGTCACGCCGGCGTACTGCGCGATGACCTGACAGTCAGGGCACACTTTCTTGACGCCGGCCCGATAGCCTGCCTCGAACTTGTGAATGAGCGGAATGTCCATTCCGCCCACGAATCCGACTTTCTTGGAGTGTCCGACGAGCGCGGCCAACGCGCCGACGAGGTACGAGCCTTCCTCCTCACGAAACTTGAGCGCCGCGACATTCGGCGGCGGAGGAATCACGTTGCCGTTGGCATCGGTCGCCAGCGCGTAGTCGATTCCCGCAAACGCAGTCTGCGGATATTCCTTCGCGAGATTGGCCAGATCATCAGTGAAGATGAATCCGACGCCGATCACGAGGTTCATCCCCTCGGCGGCGAGAAGCCTCAGTCCTGCTTCGCGATCGGCACCTTCGCCCGGCTCGATAAAGCGGATGTTCGAGCCGAGCATTTTGGTGGCGCTGTCCGCGCCCGCGTAGGCGCCATCGTTGAACGATTTGTCGCCGCGGCCACCCACATCGAGCACAATGCCGACGCGGACCGACGACATCTCCTTTCCTTCGGCCGCTGCGCTGCGCCGGGTGAAAAGAAGAGCGATGTGTACGGCAAGCAGGAGGGAAGTGACGATGATCAGCTTACGCATCTGAACAGAAGAATCGCCCACAACACGGCACCTTGCAAGGCGAAAACAGGCCTTTCAAATGGCTCACGCCAGCGGTTGATTTCACCGCATGGCCGAGCGGATACGAACGCGCTTTCTCGTAGTGGGGAGCGGTGTTGCTGGTCTTCATACTGCGTGGCGTGCTTCCGCTGACGGCGACGTAATGGTGCTGACGAAGCGCTCGCTTTTTGACAGCGCGACAGCCTACGCGCAAGGCGGGATCGCCGCTGCCCTGGGCGCTGGAGATTCGCCCGAGCTGCACCGACAGGACACGCTAGCGGCCGGTGCCGCGCTCGCCGACGCGAAAGCCGTCCAGGTCCTCGTCGAGGAAGGACCCACGCGCGTGCGCGAATTGGCGACCGCCGGTGCGCAATTCGACCTCGAGCCGGGGGGAAATTTCAGGCTTGGCCGTGAGGCGGCCCACTCGCGCCGCAGAATCGTGCATGCGCACGGAGATCAAACGGGGGCCGAAGTCGCGCGCACGTTGATCAAGAAAGTGAAGGAGAGCGAGCGCATCGAGGTACTCGAGAAGACGCGTATCCTGGATCTCATCGTCCATGAGGGAGTCGTTTTCGGCGTCAGGGCCGCTGTTGCCGGCAAGCCGGTCGACATCATCGCCGATGCGACTGTGCTGGCGACCGGGGGATGCGGACAGGTTTATCGGTACACCACCAACCCGCAGGTCGCGACTGGCGACGGATTCGCGATCGCGCACCGTGCTGGTGCAAAGCTCGCCGATATGGAGTTCGTTCAGTTCCATCCCACCGCGCTCGACACCCCCGAGAATCCGCTGCAGCTGATCTCCGAGGCCGTGCGTGGCGAAGGTGCGATCCTGCTGAACGAAGACGGCGATCGATTTATGCTCAAGCGGCACCGGCTCGCGGAGCTCGCGCCTCGCGATGTCGTCGCGCGCGAAATCTTCCGCGAGAAATCGGGTGGCCGCCACGTCTGGCTCGACGCGCGCAAGCTCGGCCCCGTATTCGAGCAGCGCTTTCCCGGAATCTTCGCGATCTGCCGCGCCCGGGGCGTCGATCCATCGGCCGACTTGATCCCCGTGACGCCCGCCGCGCACTACATGATGGGTGGAATCGTCACCGACCTGCGTGGACGGGCGAGCCTGGGTCGCCTCTACGCTTGCGGGGAAGTGTCACGAACCGGCGTCCATGGCGCCAATCGTCTCGCATCGAACTCGCTGCTGGAGGGGCTCGTTTTCGCCGAACGCGTGGCCCGTGACATGATCGACACGAAAAAACTTCCCACTCCGCCGCGAAAGAAAAACTGGGAAGTGCCGGTGCTGCGCGATCGAGGCGCCGCCCAGGTTGCCGCCGATAGCATCAGGCAGGTGATGTGGGACTACTGCGGAATCGATCGTAGCGCCAAAGGCTTGCGGCTCGGACTCGCTAAATTGAAAGAGATCGACTCGCGACTGCCCGAAGGAGCGACCGAGGAAGCAAACATGGTACAGACCTCTCGTCTCATCGCCGATGCGGCGCTGTTGAGAAGAGAATCGCGCGGCGGGCATTACCGCAGTGATTTTCCGCGCGCAAAACGGAAGTGGACCGGCAGGCACATCGAATGGTAGAAACGACCGACAAGCTATACGTCGAGCTCCAGGACGAAATCAAGCATTTGGCGCGCGTGCGCAACGCCGTAATTCTCGCGCACAACTATGAGCGCGCAGAAGTGCAGGATGTCGCGGACTTCGTCGGCGATTCTCTCGGCCTTAGTCGTGAGGCGGCGAAGACAAAAGCCGACGTCATCGTGTTTTGCGGTGTCCATTTCATGGCTGAGACGGCGGCGGTGCTCTCGCCGCAGAAGACCGTGCTTCTCCCTGATCTGGCGGCGGGTTGCTCGCTCGCCGCGACGATCGATGCCGATCAGCTACGGGACTGGAAGTCGGAGCACCCCGGTGCCGTAGTCGTTTCCTACGTGAACACGACCGCCGAGGTCAAAGCGGAAAGCGATTACTGCTGTACGTCCGGGAACGCCGTGGAGATCGTCAATTCCATCCCCGCCGATCAGGAAATTCTCTTTCTGCCCGACATGTTTCTCGGCGCGCACGTGCGGCGGATCACGGGCCGCAAGAACATGCACGTCTGGATGGGAGAGTGTCACGTGCACGCGGGCATCGATCCCGAAGACATCAGACTCCAGCGTGCCGCGCATCCCGGCGCAGAGTTTCTGATTCATCCCGAGTGCGGCTGTGCCACTAGCGTCGTCGAAGCGGTCTCCGCTGGCGATATAGATCCTGTCGGTGTCCAGATTCTTTCGACCGAAGGCATGATCAAGCGTCCGAAGATTTCCAGCAACGACGAGTTCATTGTCGCGACCGAAGTCGGGATCCTGCATCGGCTGCGGCGGGAGAATCCGAACAAAACATTTCACGCCGCAAATCGGGCTGCGGTGTGCGCCTTCATGAAAGTCACGACGCTGCCGAAGGTATTGAGCTCGCTGCAGCGTATGGAGCACCGCATCACTGTGCCCGAAGAAATCGCAGGCCGTGCCCGGCTCGCGATCGAGCGGATGGTGTCGATCGGCGGGCGGACGCCGTTGTCACCGGTGCCCGAGGCATCGGACGATCCAGGCGAATGAGCGCGCGGCAGGAGAGTGAGCTCGGGGCTCACGGATTCTTCTGGGAGGAAGGACTTGCCTTCCCACTGACCAAAAA
Organism: Gemmatimonadaceae bacterium; assembly: GCA_045803975.1. Taxonomy (GTDB): domain Bacteria; phylum Gemmatimonadota; class Gemmatimonadetes; order Gemmatimonadales; family Gemmatimonadaceae; genus UBA4720. The sequence goes on along the minus strand of JBJMOA010000073.1, from coordinate 11,808 downwards.
AGAGACGGCCACCCTTGTCGCGCGTGCGCTGGAGGAGGACGACGCAAAGCACGACATCACCACGGCTGGAACCGTGTTGTCGAACCGGCGGGCGCGCTGCCGAATGGTCGCGCGACAAACCGGTGTCATCGCCGGTCTCGCGCTCGCCAGCGAGGCATTCGAGCAGCTGGACTCGACCGTTACGATCAGAATCGAGCATCCCGACGGATCACGCGTGAGTCCTGATACACCGGTGATGTTCCTCTCCGGGCACGCGAGTGGGTTGTTATCCGCGGAACGCGTCGCGCTCAACTTCGTGCAGCGGCTGTCGGGAATCGCAACGATGACCGCCCGCTACGTCGGGGCTGTCGCGGGCACAGGCGCTCACATCCTGGATACCCGCAAAACGACTCCCTTACTGCGGAAGCTCGAGAAATACGCGGTGCGAGCGGGCGGTGGTCTCAACCATCGAATGGATCTGTCTGCCGCCGTTTTGATCAAGGATAACCATCTCGCGGCGGTCGATGGAGACATCGCCCTGGCGGTGCAGCGCGCACGCGCGGTGGCTCCCATTGGAATCAAAGTAGAAGTCGAGTGCGACACGCTTCGGCAGGTGAAGGCCGCGATCGAGGCAGGAGCCGACGTGATAATGCTCGACAATATGACTTTGGCTGATCTCCGCGAGGCCGTGAAGCTTGTCAACGGACGCGCCGTGACAGAAGCGTCTGGTGGAATCACTCTCGACACCGTTCGTAAGGTCGCCGAGACGGGTGTAGACTGGATCTCGGTGGGAGCATTGACGCATTCCGCGCCGGCGCTCGATCTGGCGCTGGATTTCGATTGATGGCGGGCGAAATCTGCGACGTCTGCGGCTCCAGCGACGTGACAGAGGTCAAGTGCAAACTGATCTGCCGGAATTGTGGGACGATTCTACGAACCTGCGCTGATCTGGCGACAGCCACCCCTTCCATGAGTGATCGACATGCATCGTAGAGATTTTGTGCGTCTGGGCGCGGTTGGCGGCGCCCTTGTCGTTCGTGGCAGACCATTGGCCGCTGAGACAACGATCGACCGCCATCGTTTTGTCATCTCGCCGTTCGAGCTCGAGGAAGCAACGATCGCGGATCTTCAGTCAGCGATGACGGCGGGTCGGATGACGGCGCGCTCTATCACCCAGCAATACCTGGATCGCATCGCCGAGATCGATCGAAAAGGACCGACGCTGCGGCACGTGATCGAAATCAATCCGGAGGCGCTTTCGATCGCCGATTCTTTGGATCAGGAGCGCAAGGCCGGCCGAGTGCGCGGACCATTGCACGGGATTCCGGTGCTGCTCAAGGACAACGTCGATACCGCGGACCGAATGACGACGACTGCGGGATCACTCGCGCTCGCGGGCTCGATTGCCCCGCGCGACAGCTTCATCGCCGCGAAGCTCAGATCCGCCGGCGCGATTCTGCTTGGGAAAGCGAATCTCAGCGAGTGGGCGAACTTCAGGTCGTCGCGCTCTACGAGTGGGTGGAGTGGACGCGGTGGACTCGCGAAGAATCCTTACGTGCTCGACCGAAACGCGTGTGGATCCAGCTCGGGATCGGGCGGCGCGGTCGCGGCCAATCTCACGGCAATCGCGATCGGCACGGAGACGGACGGCTCGATCGTGTGCCCGTCGTCCGCGAATGGAATCGTGGGGATCAAGCCCACACTCGGCCTCGTGAGTCGCGCGGGAATAATTCCCATCGCGCACAGCCAGGACACCGCAGGTCCGATGACACGCACTGTGCGAGACGCGGCAATCCTGCTCGGTGTCATTGCGGGAGTCGACGCGCGCGACAGCGCGACCTCGGCGAGTCGCGGACGTGGCCAGAGCGACTACACGCGCTTCCTCGATGCGAACGGCTTGCGTGGGGCCAGGATCGGCGTGCTGCGCAAAAATTTCGGTTTCAATGATTCTGTCGATTCATTGATGACGAGCGCGATCGATGTCTTGAAGCGTCAGGGGGCGGCCGTTGTGGATCCAGTGGCGCTGGAGACCGCCGGCAAATTCGATGACAGCGAATTCGAAGTCCTCCTGTACGAGTTCAAGGCTGATCTCAATGCGTATTTGGCGGGACTGGGGCCGAACGCGCCTGTGCGAACCCTCAAGGACATCATCGATTTCAACGACCGGCACAAGGATCAGGAGATGCCCTACTTCGGTCAGGACATCATGATCAAGGCGCAAGCGAAGGGGCCGCTCACCGAGAAAGCGTATCTCGCCGCGTTAGCGAAAGATCAAAAGCTGTCGCGGCAGCAAGGGATCGACGCGACGATGGCGAAACACAAGCTTGACGCCGTGATTGCTCCGACCGGCGGGCCTGCGTGGGTCACCGATCTGGTCAACGGAGATCATTTCACGGGCGGCTACTCGACGGCTTCGGCGGTCGCGGGATATCCGCACATCACTGTGCCGGCCGGCTACGTGCGCGGACTACCTGTCGGTCTGTCGATCTTCGGGCGGGCCTACAGCGAGCCGACATTGATCAAGCTCGCGTATGCGTACGAGCAGGCGACAAAGCATAGAAGGCCGCCGCAGTTCCTTCCCACGATCGCGGAGTGAGTGGGAACGGCCACTTACGAACTATTGGCTGGAAGTTTCTGGCAGTTCTTGATCGAGGGCTTAGGACCAAGTGCATTACTGATTGATGACTGAGTGAGAACCTAGGACAAACGGCGTACGAGCAGGATCGAAAACCCGTTGGCCCTGAGGTTGTCCTTGGTCATGCGCGTACGCCCTTTGTCCTAGGTCCTCAATTAGTCCGCGATCATAAATGCACTTGGTCCTAAGCCCTCAGTCAGGATTGCACTTGCTCCGCTAACGACTGTCCCTACCGCGTCGCCGCCTGGATGATACTCGCGGTGAGCAGCTTGCCCGCCTTGTTCAGAGTGTACTGAACGATGGCATTCGTCGCAGCATCGCGCGCCCGCTTGACGAGATTGCCAGCGGCATCCGTCACCTGACTTATCACAGGTAGCTGCGTGACGTTGCCGACGACTCTCTCCGCCGCCTGTTGTCCTGCCGCCGTCACCGCTTTCTCGAGGATCGATCCGGTACTCGGATCAATCAGCCGCTGCACCGTCTGGCCGAGTGCATTGGTGACGGTTCCGAGGAGGAGGCGATTGACCAGTCCGCCGACCGCGCCGACCGTGTTCTGTAGAGTGCTGCCGAGCTGCTGGACGATTTCCGGATGATTGTCGACGAAGGTCAGCGTCTGATCGACGATGTAGACGACGTCATCGAGGTCGACGAGCAGTAGGACCTGGGCGCGCACTCCCTGGATCGTGAGGTCGACATTGCCGATCAGGACATCAGCGCCGGCATCGATCCGAACGAGATTCGCGACCCGCGCGTTGAGGTTCAGCTTCGCGGTAACGCTGTCTACTTTCAGGAAGATGCGATTGACGCACAGGTTCGGGATGTCGAGCACGACGTCGTACTCAGGGAATTCGTGGGAGCGGGCTGTACCGCCGGTAACCGTTGCTCCGCCTGCTGCTCCTCCCGCGGCGCGTTGGCGCGCCAGGCTATCAGCGCGCAGTGCTCTGTTCATTGCGCGCAATGAATCACTCGGATTGCACTGCCATGGCTGTCCGGAGCCGGGACCGCGTGCGGACGCGGGCGCGCGGACCTGTGCGCTGGCGATCGACGGAATCAATGCGGCAATCGAAATCGCCGACGTAAGCACACGCTGCGTTGACTTGCGCATACACAATCCTCGGAGACGAAGCGACGACGGGTTTCGCCACGCACCACTACAAAGCGGCGACAGTGCCGCTTTCCGCGAAGTTGCAAAAACCTAGCCCTTCGCGCTGGATCGCCTCGCGTACTCGAAATACCGTGCGGGGCACAGATGTTGAACTCCTGCATCCGGGTTCTTCGGGACAATGATGCGCGAAATGTCGACAACATACGCCGCGGTCGCGTATGCGGTTTTTTGCATGGGCGCCGGGTCAACTCTCGCGACAGCGCAGGACGTCTCGGCTGCCGCCGACGGTACCACTTGCGCAGCGCTGCTCGCGAATGACGCGGGTGTTGGCACACGCATCGGTGTCGGTGTTTCGGATTCCGCGAACCGCGCCCGCGATACTACCGGGCGCGCCCGAGCCGACTCTGCATCCTTTGGTCTTGGAGGCGCGCGAACGGGGGCCGCCGATATCCTGTTGCTCGTTGGGGTTCACGCCGATCAGGTGCGCTTCGGCTCGCAGCCGCATGTGCGGGCCCGACTTTGTTGGGGCGGGGACACGCTCCGGGTCGTTCAGCGCGACAACCTTCCCTCGCCAGTGGTGCCTGGAACTACCTATCGGAACGTTTTTATCGCTGTCGAGCTGATCGGCCGCGTCAATGCGGAGTGCCTGGCCGATCGAATCGGCGTCGGCGCCCCACGGCAGCCAGCACGACAACCAAACGCGCAACCATCCCGCGCTGCAGCAACAGCGGGCTCGCTAAGTAACTGCGCGTTCCTCGGTGGCACCGCAGGCGCTGGTGCCGGCAACCCGAGACCACCAACCCCATGACGAATCACGTATTGACACTGGCCGTGAGCTCCGCGCTGTGGAGCGCTGCCGTCGGTGCGCAACGGACGCCCAATACGGTCACGACCAGGCCTACTGATTCCACAACGGTCGCCTCCACGGCGGGATGTCCGGGCGGAAACGGGATCCATATCTCGGCGACATCGGGAACGCCCAGTGACAGTTCCGCCGGCGTCAACAGAGTGATCGGCCTCGGCGAATCCGTCGACACGACGCTCGTGTTCAACATCTCACAGAAAACGTGGACGCGCACCAATCTTGCGGCTGCGCTCAGTGTCGGTCTCGCAGACGAAGTGCGTGGCCGATACGCGATTTGCGCGGGCGTGACCGCCTTGATGCCGAGCGCGACACTCACGCTTCGTGGTGCGAGGGGACGCGTGCATTTTGTCGCTTCGCTGAAAGAACTTAGGGACGCGCTGCGACTGGGTCCGGGCCGGTGAGCCCACTATCGAGGAGATTGTGACGATGCGTGCTGGAATCCTGATTGCCGGACTCATGCTGGGGGTCGTCACAGCGAACGCGGCGTCCGCTCAGCAGCCGACCGCGCAGCGAACCTTCACCGGCACGACATCGCTCACTCCGAACCGCGACGTGATCCTCGAGATTCCCGAGCTTTCCGTCGATTCGATTGGTCTGACTGTCTCGGATGTGCGAGCCCACGTCGCGCTCGATGCAAACGCGATGAACCTCGTCCAGGTCACCGCCGGCGTCGATGTCGGTATCAAGAAAGTACAGCTCGGCGTCGTTGGCGTACTGGCGGAAGCATACCTCTACGTCGATCTCGACAACGTCGGAAAGATCGTCAACCGCGTGGTGCAGACACTCGACCGTAATCCGCAGATCCTGATTCAGGTGCTCAAGACGGTCGATACCGCGGTAACGTCGATTACGGGGCAGCCGCCGCAGACGAGACAATAACTTCAGTTGCAGTTAACGATCTCATTCTTCCAAAATCGCGTCGGTTACGAAATAGCCCTTCCCCTCGCGAACGGCTCTAGCGACTGACCGGCGAGTCTCGTCGACCTCCTCCTCCCGGTTGTCGAGCATGTTCCGATTCGCTCGGAATCGCCGCCCCGCCTCGACGCAGAACAGATCACAAAGCGCAATCTCTCGCTCGCAGGCGTCGGCGCCCCGTTCATCGATCAGACTCTGCGTTCGCGCGATCACTGCCGCCGTCGCGAACAGATCGATGGCCATGTTGGCGAGTCGCTCCAGCACGAGCTGACTGTCCACGATCTTTTCGCGGTGGCGCAAGACCGCGCGATCGGTCCCGCCGCCGAGCTCGGCGACGTGCTTCTCGAAATAATCCTTGTGCTTCCTGAGACGCTCGTGGAGATCGATGTCCAACGTCGATGTCTGCCCGAGCCGGAGCCTCACACGTGACGTTGCGTACCCGCCGAGCAGGCCGAGATTCCGCAGAGGTCGTCTCAACGCCGATCCTACTTCCTTCAAGGCCTGCGCCGGCGCCTGCACTCCGTTGAGCGCGATGAACAATCGCAGCACTTCGTTCGCGCCCTCGAAGATGCGATTGATGCGCGAGTCGCGGAGAAAGCGCTCGTATGGATACGGCTTGACATAGCCGCGGCCCCCGGCGAGCTGCACCATGTCGTCAGCGGCGTGCCACACCATCTCGCTCGCGAATACTTTCGCGCACGCTGCTTCCAGTGAGTAGTCGATGTCGTCACGATCTACGAGCGACGCGAGAATGCCGAGCATGGAGTCCGACGCGTAAATCTCGCTCGCAATTCGCGACAGCTTGCGCTGAGTGATCTCGAAATCCGCCAGCGGATGGCCGAACTGCACGCGCTGCTCCGCGTAGGATGTCATTTCATCGAGCGTCCGCTTGGTGCCGCCCGTGCATCCAGCGGCGAGAGTCAGGCGGCCGGCGTTCAGGACGTGCACCGCGACGCCAAATCCACGGCCGACGACGCCGAGTAAATGATCGGCGGGTACCTGAAGCCCCTCGTAGCTCAACTCTGCCTGCGTCGAGCCGCGGATGCCCAGCTTTTTCACTGTGCCGACTACGCGAAAGCCCGGCATGTCGGGCCTGATCAGAAATGCGGTCATTCGCGGCACAGTTTCCCCACGGCGCTGTACGAACGCCTGCGCGAAGGTCGCGATTACTCCGGCGCGGTGAGCATTTCCAATCCAGATCTTCTGACCGTTGAGCCTCCAATGCGAGCCATCTTTGCTCAGCGTCGCGGTCGTCTTGATGTTCTGTGCATCCGAGCCGACGTCTGGCTCAGTGAGCGCGTACGCGGCAAGAAAATCACCGCGCGCCAGCGGAGGCAGATAGCGCTCTTTCTGCTGGTCGTTGCCGTGCAGCACGATCGCCTTGGAGCCGAGACCGCAGTGAACGCCGACGAGAACCGCGAGCGACGCGTCGATGGTAGAGAGTGTCTCGAACACGCGGGCGTACGCGGACGACGAAAGCTCGAGTCCACCATACTGCCTGGGAATCGTCAGCCCCAACATCCCGATCTCGGCGAACGCATTGATCACGTTCTCCGGAATCGTCTCCTCTTCATCGAACTTCTCGGGGTCGATTAGATCGGCCTGCATTTCACGCAGGCTCTTGATCAGGCGGCGGACGGTACGGGTTTCGTCCGCGTTCCGTTCGTCGAGCCGACGCGGGTACGGGAAGAGAAGGGAATCGAGCACGACACCCGCGAAGATTCCGCGGGTGAACGAGGGTTGTTGCTCAGCCACTCAGTTGTGCCGGGCTGATGAAAGGGGGTAGTGCATCACGTCGCAGCCAACACGTCGCGCGTCTTGAGCCACCGCCAATGCACGGCGAAGAGGATCGCGGCAAGCACAATCAGCAGGATGTTACCGATGAGGGATCGGATCGCGCGAAAACGAGTACTGCCGATTGCCTGCTCGCGTTCCGCATCATAGAGCCTTCGCAGCTCGGCGTCCGACAAGGTATCCGCGCTGCTTCTCGGTTGAACGGCCATCGGGGTTTCCCGACCTCCGTTGCCGCGGCGCGCGTCAATCTTGTACAACTCGAAGTTCGTGAGCGTTCGTCCCATGCGGCCGTATCCACCACCCTCGGCACGAATGGGATCACTGAGATCGAACGCGGCATCGACGACCTGCTTGATTCCCATCAACATCACGATCACCGTGACAAAGCAAACGGCATAGCCGTAGACCTGCGCGCTGCGACCAATGAGACGATCCATCATCGCTCTCCTTACGAAGTGACTACTACGCTGGCCCGTGCCGCGTTGTCCAATTGTTCTGCGAGGGCAGTCGGTTCCGTGACCGGTCTATCGCACGTGTAACCGCGACAGACATAGGCAGTAGGCCGTCCGTCGAGGAGCGGTCGATCCGCCAGTAGCTTCACATTGCCACCCGAATCGGGTGAACCGCCCGCCAGCACGAGCGAAGGAACGTACTGCGCCGCTACGGCTCGCTCCAGTGCTTTGAATCTTTCGCTGCCGACATCTCCGACCAGCGCAACTTCGATCGCGCCGTAAAGCTCCATGTCCGCGCTGCCAAGCAGGTGTCCAAAGGCGATTGGAAAACGCATCATTGGCTCGCCCGCTGTCTCGAGCACGAACACGGCGCGCCTGCGATGCTCTCCGTCGTGTTCCAGCTCGGCAAGGTGCAGCAAGAGCTCGACAGCGAGCGATGTCCCCGACGGTGTGGCGTTGTCGGTAATGTCGCGCGGGCGAGTTATGAGCGGCTCGGCGTCGCGCGCCGTGTCGAAGAACGCTCCGACCTCGTCGTCCCAGAACCACTCGATCATCGCGTCGGCGATCTCGCGCGCGCGATCGACCCAGCGCTCGTCGAAGGTCAGCTCGTAAACCGCCAGGAATCCTAGGGCGACAGCAGCGTGGTCCTCGAGGAAGCCAGCAATCCTCGTCACGCCTTCCTTGTGCGACCGCATCACTCGCCCATCTCGGACCAGCTCACTCAGCAGGAACTCGGCATTTCGAATGGCGAGCTTTTCAAAATCAACCCGATCGAACACTCTCGCTGCCGTGGCAGCGCCGCGTAGCATCAGTCCGTTCCAGGCAGCAAGAATCTTCTCGTCGCGGCCGGGCCAGACGCGTCGTGCGCGCGCATCGTAGAGGATCTTCCGGGCGCGAACGAGGATCTCGTCGAGTGCATTGGGGTCGATTCCGGCCCGTGCCGCCGCGACATCGCGATCCGCGGGAACGAACAAAATACTCTTGCCCTCGAAATTGCCGCCGCGTTCGACCCCGTAGTACATCTTGAATGCCGGCGAGTCGGCGCCGAGGAGAGCGTCGAGCTCTTCTTCGCTCCAGATGTAGAACTTGCCCTCGTGACCCTCGCTATCCGCATCGAGCGAGGAATAGAATCCGCCTTCCGGAGATGTCATCTCACGAACCAGCCACTCGACCGTCTCTGTAGTGACGCGCAGCACCTCTTCGTCCCTGGTCGCCTGCCACAAGTGTGCGCCGAGTCTCACGAGTAGCGCGTTGTCGTAGAGCATCTTCTCGAAATGGGGAACCAGCCAACTTGCATCGACTGAGTAGCGTGCAAACCCTCCACCGATTTGATCGTAGATCCCGCCGCGCGCCATTTTCCGAAACGAGGTCACGACAATGTCGAGCGCCTCACCAGTTCCGCTCCGCTTCCAGAATCGAAGCAGAAAATCGAGCACCATCGTGGCGGGAAACTTTGGCGCTCCGCCGAATCCGCCGTTCGTCGCATCGTAACGGGGGACGAGCGCGGCGTAGGCAGACTCCAGTATCTGCGGCGTGAGCACTCCAGGACTGCGGGCCATGGAGAGATTTGCCTCATAGATGCGCCGAAGCTGGGCGGCCGATTGTGCCACGCCATCGCGTCGGTCTCTATAGGCGTCGCTCGCCGCGTGGAGCACTCGCCGGAATGACGGCATCCCGTGGCGATCATCCGGTGGGAAGTAGGTTCCGCCGTAAAACGGCGCCCCGTCCGGCATCAGGAACATCGTCATCGGCCAACCGCCGTGACCCGTCATTGCCTGCACAGCCTGCATGTAGATGCCGTCGAGGTCAGGTCGCTCCTCGCGATCTACTTTGATGTTGACGAAGCGCTCGTTCATGAGCCGCGCGGTGTCCTCGTTCTCGAACGACTCGTGCGCCATCACGTGGCACCAGTGGCACGCGGCGTAGCCAATGCTCAACAGGATCGGCTTGTCTTCACGCTTCGCCTTTTCCAGCGCCTCAGGCCCCCACGGGTACCAGTCGACCGGATTCTCGGCGTGCTGGAGCAGGTACGGACTGGTTTCGTCGGCGAGGCGATTCGGCACGAAGGGCTTGCTATGTGACTGGGTTCAGGCCGCGCATATTTCCTCCCATTTACCAGCTATAATCAAGGTAAATGATCTACCTGTCGATCGCACTCGGCGGCGCCGCCGGATCAATCTTGCGCTACGTACTGGGGCGGGCCGTGCAGGGAATGAGCGCGAGTGGATTTCCGATTGGTACTCTGTTCGTGAACGTGTCCGGATGCTTTTTGATCGGCGTTCTGCTGCGGCAATTCTTGAACATGCAGGTATCGCCAGAGCTCCGCGCCTTTCTAATCGTTGGATTCTGTGGCGGATTCACCACGTTCTCCACCTTCAGCGGCGAGACACTTGCCCTGATCGAGGGCGGGGAATACTCACGCGCGACCCTGTACGTATTTGCGAGTGTCGGGCTGTGTCTCGTTGCCACATTCGCGGGTATGGCCGCCGTTCGGCTCCTTGCGGGTACGCGCCATGCCGGGTGATCCTCCTTGCTGGTCGCACCTGTTTTATGAAGATGAAAACTCGAACGAGTCAAATCCGATGACAAAACCAGCTCGGAGAGCGGACGACAAGACAAGAGCCGCCGCGAAAGCGACGACGAGAAAAGTGGCAACGACCAGGTTGAACGGAACGATTCCCGCCGATCTCCAACAGTATCTCACCGATCACGACGCACGCATCAGGGCAGAGCTGTTCGATTTTCTGCGCATCCCGAGCGTGAGTGCAAAGTCCGACCATAATGCGGACACAAAGCGCGCCGCCGAATGGGTGAAGTCATCGCTCGACAAGATCGGCGTGCCCGCGAAGATCTATCCAACCGCGGGACATCCTGTCGTTGTAGGCGAATGGAGGAAAGCGACTGGCGCACCGACGGTTCTCATCTATGGCCACTATGATGTGCAGCCGCCGGAGCCTCTCGATCTATGGACTTCTCCACCTTTCGAGCCGACGGTGCGCGACGGAAAAATTTTCGCGCGCGGCTCCGTGGACGATAAGGGTCAGCTGTTTCTCCACATAAAGGCGCTCGAGGCGCATCTCGCCGCGCGCAAGAAGCTTCCCGTGAATGTCGTAGTTATCGCCGAAGGTGAAGAAGAAATCGGCAGCGAGCATTTGGCGCAGTTCGTCCAGGAAGAGAAAGACCTCCTCGACTGCGACGCGGTCGTCATCTCCGATTCGGCGATGTTCGCGCCCGGGTTACCATCGATACTTTCCTCGCTGCGCGGCCTCGCGTATTTCGAGATCAATGTTCAGGGCCCGCAAGGCGATCTACACTCTGGAAGCTACGGCGGTGCCGTCGTGAACCCTGCAATGGCGCTCGCGCGAATTCTCGCGACGTTCCACGACGAGAACGGCCACATCGCGATTCCCGGTTTTTACGACAAGGTTCGCGAATGGGATCCCAGGATTCGTGCGCAGATGCGGTCACTGCCGTTCGACGACAAAACCCTCATGCGCGAAACGGGCGTCGACACGCTCGGTGGCGAGAAGGGCTATACGACGCTCGAGAAGCTGTGGATTCGTCCGACGTGCGAGGTCAACGGAATGTTGAGCGGGTACACGGGCGAAGGCGCGAAGACTGTTCTTCCCGCGAAAGCGATGGCGAAGGTGAGCTGTCGTCTCGTTCCCGATCAGGATCCGGCGGACATCGAGAAGCTGATGAAGGCGCATGTTGCCAAGGTCGCGCCGAAGGGTGTTAAGGCGACGGTACAGCACCTCCATGGCGGACGTCCGTGGCGCGCGGAGCTCGCTGGACCGCTTTACGACGCGGCGCGGAGTGCACTGCGTGCGGCGTTCGGCAAAGAACCAGTGATCACTGGTGAAGGCGGCTCAATCCCGGTGGTCGGCGATTTCGAGCGTATACTCGGCGCTCCCGTATTGCTGGTCGGGTTCGGATTGCCGGGCGAGAATGCGCACGCACCGGACGAATGGATGAGCGAGGAGAATTTCCGGCTCGGCATGCGGGCAATGGCAACGCTCTGGGATGAGTACGGGACAAAGCGATAGAGCCACGTGTTGACTGG
>JBJMOA010000072.1:0-14736 GCA_045803975.1 Gemmatimonadaceae bacterium | reverse complement strand
CGGGAGGCGGGAGGCGGGAGGCGGAAGCGGGAGGCGGGAGGCAACTGCAACTGAACGAGCTGTTAGCCGTAGCTTGGTAGCCAAAAGCTCCTAGCCGTACTACCGAGGGACAGCACTGGGCAGTGTTAGGGCACAGGCAGTTGATTGTACCATGATCTCCTGTAGTGGCGTCCCGACGTTCTAAGGCTAGCAGCTAATAGCTACCAGCTAGGGCTAGCGGCTCGTTCAGTTGCAGTTGATCCAAGCCTTTCCCGCTTCCTGCTTCCCGCCTCCCGCCTCCCGCTATCCCCCCGAGACTCCGCCGTGCTTCCCACCCGGCACTCCGATCTCGGTCATCTTCCTGAGATCGAGCACCTCGTCGATCTCGTTATCCGGCAAGACTTTCTCACGCCGGACCAGATCTCGAATCAGGACATTCTCTTTAACCGACTGCTTACTAATATCGGCAGCCCGGGCGTACCCGATCTGCGGTGCAAGCGCGGTCGCGAGCGCCGCCGAACGCTCGAGCCAGTACTCGCACTGAGCTTCATTCGCCTCGATTCCCCTCACCGTTTTCTCGGCGAGAACGTTCGCTGCATTGCGCAGGATCATCATCGAATGCAGAACGTTTTGCGCGATGACAGGCATCATCACGTTCAGCTCGAGTTGCCCGTGCTCGCTCGCGATGCTCACGCAGGCGTCGTTGCCGAAAACCTGGAAGCAGACCTGGTTCACCATCTCCGGAATCGACGGATTCACTTTGCCGGGCATGATCGACGAACCAGGTTGAACGGCGGGCAAACGAATCTCGTCGAGGCCGGTGCGTGGTCCGCTGGCCATCAAGCGGAGATCGCTCGCGATTTTGCTTAAGTCGAGCGCCACTACCTTCAGCTGCGAGCTGAAGCTGGCGACGTCTCCCAGGCTCTGCATCAGTTGAATCCGATCCTCTCCCTCCCGCAGATCGACCTTCGCCGATTCACGGAGATACTTCACCATCAGCCGCGGATATTCCGGCTCGACATTTACGCCAGTTCCGACGGCGCTGCCGCCAATTCCGAGATCGCGCAGATAGTCGGCCGACTCCACTACTCGTCTGAGTCCGCGACGCAACGAGCCAGCGTAAGCTTCGAGCTCCTGTCCGAGCCGGATCGGCATCGCGTCCTGTAAATGGGTGCGACCCGACTTCAGTACATCGTCGAACTCTTTGGCCTTCTTCTCGAACTCCGTTGCGAGGGACTCTAACGCTTTCTCGAGGCCTGGAAGCTCGGTAAGACAGGCCAGGCGGATCGCGGTTGGAATCACGTCGTTGGTCGACTGCGCCATGTTCACGTGATCGTTCGGATGTATGGGCGAGTAGGCACCGCGCTTGGCGCCGAGCAGCTCGTTGGCGCGGTTGGCAAGAACCTCGTTGATGTTCATGTTGTGCGAGGTGCCCGCGCCCGCCTGATACACATCGACGACGAAATGCTCGCGATGCGCGCCAGATAAAACTTCGTCCGCCGCCTTCACGATCGCATCGGCGAGCTTCGCGTCGAGCCGGCCTGTCTCCTTATGGGTGAGAGCGGCCGCGCGCTTGATGCGAACCGTCGCGTCGACAAATGCAGGCAGCGGCTTCTGGCCGCTGATCGGAAAATTCTGGACGGCGCGCAATGTCTGTACGCCGTACAAAGCGTCGGCGGGAACTTCGAGCGTTCCCAATGGGTCCTTTTCAGTGCGAGTCTTGTCGCTCATGGTCATTGCGGGTGAAGATCCGGTTCAGCGTCCCACGATCCGGGCAGTGCCGTTCAGGAACGGATTCGTCAACCGCTCCTGACCGATGGTCGTATCCATGCCATGCCCCGGATATACCACCGTTGCCGCAGGGAGAGCGGAAATTTTTTCGAGTGTTGCCGCGAGCTGCGGTGGATTTGACAGCGGTAGATCTGTTCTCCCAATCGATCCGGCGAAGAGACAGTCGCCAACGAGCGCGATTCCATTGCCGTGAATGACGACGTGTCCAGGGGCGTGACCGGGAGCATGCAGCACGGTCATTTCGATGTCGCCCAGCTCCAGTCGCTGTCCATCGGCAAATTCCCGATCCGGTGGCGGAGGCTCCTCGAATGGAACACCGTACATCTCCGCCTGGCGCGCCGCGGCGTCATAGAGTCGTCGATCGAGCGGGTGCAGATAGATCGGAACGTCCCATTTCCTTTTGATCGATGCGATTGCACCGACGTGATCGACGTGCGCGTGCGTGACCCAGACTGCGTCCAGCTTTGCGCCCGACTGATCGACGGCGGCGACTAATCTGTCGCCTTCACTTCCCGGATCTACGATCACCGCACGATTCGAGCGCTCGTCGATAACCAGATAACAGTTCTCCTGAAACGCGCCAACGGTGATTGTCTGGACGTCCACGGCCGTCAGGTGTACCCACCCGCACTAACGTGAGAGCTCGCGACTGCCTGGTCGCTCGGCGATCGAGAACCATTGCGCTCCATCTCCTTGAAGCGGGATATGTACTTGTCCGCCGCTATGGCGGCGGTAGTCGCATCGCCCGATGCCGTCGTCACCTGTCGGGTTAGCTGCGCCCTGAGATCGCCGGCAACAAAAAGTCCCGGGATGGACGACATCATCGCGTTGTCGGTGAGCACATAGCCCATCACGTCATGATCGAAGTGCCCGGCGATGACGCCCGTATTCGGACGAAAGCCGATAAAGATGAACAAGCCGTCGGCTTTGAGAAAACTTCTCTTCTGCGTGACCAGGTCGTGCAGGTGCAGCCCGCTCATCCCTTTGTCTGGATCGCCCTCGACCTTCTCGGCGATCGTGTCCCAGATGACTTCGATCTTCGGATTGTCGAATACGTGCTGCTGCAAAATCTTGGACGCGCGGAATTCGTGACGACGGTGGATCAGATAAACCTTGCTCGCGTAGCGCGTAAGGAAATCCGCCTCCTCGCAGGCGGCGTCCCCGCCGCCGACTACTGCCACGATCTGCTGCTTGAAGAAAGCGGCATCGCAGATTGCGCAGTAGGACACTCCTCTGCCCGCGTACTCGAGCTCGCCCGGGATTCCCAGCTTGATCGGAGTTCCACCCGCTGTCACTATCACTGCCGGCGATCGAAAGATTTCTCCGTGGTCCGTTTCGACGTGGAAGTAACTGTCCGGCATCTTCGTGACGGACGTTACGGTCGTCGTCTCGAAAAACTCCGCACCGAATTGCTTGGCGTGCGACGCGAATTTTTCGGCAAGCTCGTGCCCGAGTATCTTCGGAAATCCAATTACGTCGTCCAGATACTCCGTATTGAGCAGCTCTCCGCCCGGGAAGCCACGCTCGAGCACGGCCGTTTTCAACATCGCTCGTCCGGTGTAGAGCGCTGCGGTCATGCCCGCCGGCCCCGCGCCGACGATGACGACATCGTACTCACGCACTGTGGCCAAAGATTTCTACCTGAAAGATTTCCCAATGGGTGCAAATCACTACCATTGAAATATAACCGCGCCGGCGAGTGGCCTTACCTCAGATCAATTGCGTACGTGTCGGCCCCCGTCGACGATGATCGTCTCGCCGGTCACGTAATCGGCGCTGAGTAGATACAACACGGCCTGCGCTACGTCCTCGGGATTACCTATTCTGCCGAGCGGAGTCGTCGCAATGAGCTTGTCCGCCTGTTCCTGCGTCCAACCTTCCGGCAAAAGAACCGGCCCTGGCGCAATCGCATTCACGCGGATCTTGGGCGCCAGCGCGTGAGCAAGACCGCGCGTCATCTGCACAATACCCGCCTTCGTGATCGAGTGCGGGATATAGTTCCGCCATGTCTCGAACGCCGCCAGGTCGGCGATGTTGACGATCGATCCGCCACGATCGCGCATCACCCGCGCCGCCGACTGACATAGGAAAAACGGCGCGCGGAGATTCAGCGCGAACATCGCATCCCAGTCTTCGACGAGCACCTCACCAACCGGCGTGCGCAGCATCACCGCCGCCGAGTTTACCAAAACGTCGAGTCCCCCAAAAACCTTCGCGGTGTGCTCAATTAGCCGCGGTCCGGTTGCTGGATCGGTGAGATCGCCCGGCAGTGTCCTCGCATCGCTACCGCTGGCGATGATCTCTTCGGCGGTTTTGCGCGCTCCCTTCTCCGATCCGGCGTAGTGAACTCCGACGCGCATGCCAGCTTTGCCCAGTGCGAGCGCGATGACGCGTCCGACGCGTGTACCGGCGCCTGTAACCAGCGCGACCTGGCCGTCTACGTCCATGAGCTAGACCTCACTTTTCGCCCGCCGCGGAAGCAAGCGAAGCAAGTTTTGCGTCCTGCCGCTCGAGCCATTCGATCGGAACGCACATTTTGCCGAGACGGCGAGGTCCCTCTGAGGCACCGTGCCAATCTGATCCGCCGCTCGGAACGAGTCCAAAAAAATCAGCGAGCGCTTGAAGGCGCTTCATATCCTCGGCGGAATGACTGGGATGCTTGATCTCGACGCCGTCAAGTCCGGCTTCAACCAATGGCTCGAGACGTTCACGTCGACCGCCCTCCCCCGGATGCGCCCAAATGGCCAAGGCTCCGGCTTCGTGCGCGATCGCGACCGCGTCTTCCAGTGAAAGACGCGCCTTCGGGACAAACGCCGAGCCTGCACCGCCGAGGTATCGCGCAAAAGCGTCGCGAAAGTCATGGACGACTCCGCGGGCGATCAGCGCGCGCGCAACGTGTGGCCGACCGACAGCGCCGCCGCCGGATTGCTGGAGCACCTCGTCGAGAGTAATAGGGATTCCGAGCTCGTTGAGCTTGGCTACGATTTGCTCCGCGCGTGTGTGGCGGAGCGTACGCAGCTCACCGAGCCGCTTCTCCAGCTGGTCGAGCTGCGAAAGGTGCAGGGCCAGCAAGTGGACTTCGTGGTCGCCTTCGAATGCGCTCAGCTCGACGCCGGTGATTACGCGAATCCCCAAACTCTCCCCCGCGGTGCGCGCGGCCGCCACGCCAGCAATCGTGTCGTGGTCGGTAAGGGCGATCGCCGCGAGGCCGCAGCGTGCAGCCGCTTCGACTACCCGCTCGGGTGCGAGCGTGCCGTCAGACGCCGTCGAATGGGTGTGCAGGTCGACGAATTCCAGCCGGCCTGCATCTGTGCTCACCGTCCGTAACCGGCCTCAGGCGATGTAAAGCTCGGCTGCGACTGCTCAAACAACTCTCTGAGCTGCGCCTCTGACAACTCGGCGAACGCCTGCTCGCGCGAGCGCGTACCCTGCGGCGAATATCGTGTGACGCGCACTTCCCGCTCCTGCCCATCCGCGCGCGAGAAGATTAACGCGTACTCGTCCTGAGTGTACTGAGTGATGTATCCGGACGGATGGACTGCCCACTTCTGACCATCGACATCGAGCGACCGGGCGGGCACTAGAGCTCGACCTCCTGATAGACGCGCGACGGATCGAGCGTCTTGTGCGGCGCGCTCGCGTGTGCCAGAGTGAGCGTCTTGTCGTCGTCTGCCTCCGTGAATTCTATGAACGCGCCCGGCAGCGAGGACTCTTCGAACACCCAGAATCGACAATTGGAAGCGGCATAGTGCGACCGCAGCGCCTTGAGCCGCTTCGTATAGTTCGCACGCTCGGCTGACGGTACCGTCGAGCGCTGGATCGTAAGAGCCTTGGGCATTTAGAGTCCGGTCTCCGGAAATGTTTCGATTGTCTTCTTCAGATACGCGAGGAACTGGTCGGCGATTGCGCCGTCAATCACACGATGGTCGAAGGAGATTGAAAAGTAAGCGCACGTCCGGATGGCAATGGTATCCTCGCCGTCCATGCCGGGAAGAACTTTTGGCCGCTTCTCGATCGCGCCGACGCCCAAAATCGCAACCTGCGGCTGATTGATGATCGGCGTCCCCATCAGCGATCCGAAAACGCCAGGATTTGTTATCGTGAAAGTCCCTTCCTGGACTTCCTCGGGAGAGAGCTTCTTCGCACGGGCGCGCGCCGCGAGATCGTTCAGAGCGCGTGTGATCCCTGACAGCGAAAGATCGTCCGCGTGTTTGATGACGGGCACGATGAGCCCCCAGTCCAGAGCGACTGCAACGCCGATGTTGATCTGCTTCCGGTAGATGATGTTAGTACCGGCGACGGACGAGTTCATCACGGGAAACGCCTGCAGCCCCTGCGTTACCGCTTTGATGATGAACGGCATGTAGGTCAGCTTTTGGCCAGTTGCCGCCTCGAACTCCGCACGCTTCTTCGCGCGAATTCGCGCGACGCGGGTGAAATCGATCTCGATGAACGACGTGACGTGCGCCGAGGTGTGTCGCGACGCGACCATGTGCTCGCTGATCAGCGCGCGCATCTTGGACATCGGCTCGACGGTGTCGTCGGGCCATGGCTCGGGAAGCGGAAGAGCGGGATGGGGGATGCGGGATGCGGGAGGCGCCGTTCTGGAGGGACCGCCCGACTCGATGAAGCCGAGGATGTCACGCTTGGTTACTCTACCGGCGACACCGGACCCCTGGAGTGAGGCGATGTTCACGCCGTGCTCAGCCGCGATTTTCCGTACGAGCGGCGAGGACTTCGTTCGAACCCGATCCTCGAACGAGTTCCCATTGCCAGAGTGCGAAGCAGCAGTTGCGGGGACACCTGGCTGTTGACGTGACGGTGTCGAAGGCGGCGCGGCTGCGGCCTGAGGAATCGCTGTCGCGGGCGTCGCCGGCCGCGCCGACCGATGCTCGTCCGCTCCGCCCGCTTCCTCCTTCCCCCTTCCCCCTTCCCCCGTCCCGCCTCCCACGGTCGCTCCCTTCTCCGTCTCGAGCCGTGCGACGACAGTCTGCACCGCTACGGTCTCGCCCTCCTTCACGAGGATCTCGGCGAGCACGCCGCCGGCCGGCGCAGGGATTTCCGCGTCGACCTTGTCGGTCGATATCTCGAAGATAGGCTCGTCACGCTTCACCTCGTCGCCCACTTTCTTCAACCACTTGGAAAGTGTGCCTTCGGCGATGGACTCGCCCATCTGCGGCATGATGATGTCTACACGCGCCACCGGCTCTCCTTCGTTTGCTTCATTCGATCGACCGCTTGCGATTCAACCGCCTCAATGCCAGAACCGGCAGTGTAAGCGCTCCGAGTGCTGCTCCAATACCAGCATACACCCACCAATTGCACGCCGGAAGTCCCTCGGGCGGCCTGCAGCCCTGCATGCTCCCAACAAACTTTCCGATCAATACCGCAATCATCCCGCCGCTGAAAAAACCCGCGACGGTCGTGAGGCATCCGACGCCGATGTTTCGCGCGAGGATATCGCTGCGATCGGGCGGCGGTGCGGCCATCAGTAGGCGGCAAGCTTCCGCAGTGCCACGACGATATCGGAGGTCTGCGGAAGAACATAGTCCTCGAGCGGAGGCGAGTACGGAAGCGGCACGTCCGCGGCCGTAACACGAAGAATCGGCGCGTCCAGCCACTCGAACGCGCTTTCATTTATCCGTGCGGTAATCTCGCCGGCGACGCCGCCAGTGCGAGTATCCTCGTGCACGATCAACACGCGGTTCGTTTTCTTGACTGTTGCGACGATCGCCTCATCATCCATCGGCAACAACGTTCGCAGGTCGACGACCTCGACCGACAACCCGTCCTCTTTCTCCAGCTGCTCCGCGGCCTCGAGCGCCTTCCAAACGGTTGCAGCGTAGGTGATAATCGAGACGTCCTTGCCCTCTCTCGCTATCCTCGCTTTGCCGATCGGCGTGACGTGATCGCCGGTCGGTAGCTCCTCCTTGATCCGACGGTAGAGATACTTGTGCTCGAAGTACAGCACGCAATCGTCGTCACGAATTGCTGCTTTGAGCAGTCCTTTGGCGTCACTCGCCGTGGCTGGATACACGATCTTTAAGCCGGGGGTGTGCAGGAACGCCGCCTCCGGATTCTGCGAGTGAAACGGCCCACCGCGCACGTAACCGCCACTCGGCCCGCGCACCACCATCGGACACGGAAGCATCGCGCGGTAGCGCGCCGTCGCGACGTAGTTCGTCAACATGTCGTAACCTGTCGAGATGAAATCGATGAATTGCATCTCGCACACTGGGCGCATGCCCATGTGAGCCGCGCCGGCGGCAGCCCCGATGATTGCGGCCTCGGAGATGGGCGCGTCGATCACACGCTGCTCGCCGTACTTCGCCATCAAGCCCTCGGTGACCTTGAACGCACCGCCATACGCGCCGATGTCCTCGCCAAGGCAGAAAACATTCTCGTCGCGATCCATCTCCTCGAAGAGGGCCTGTCGAATCGCCTCGAGGTAAGTGACCTCAGACATCGTGCGTTCCCCAGCTCGACGGACGCTCGTGTACTTCCACCGCCGACTTCACGCCCTCTCGAAACCAGAGAGGGGCAAGTGTCGGAGGATCGGCATAGATCCCGACGAGCGCATCGGTCGGCTCAGGCATTGGCGATGCCTCCGCTTCGTCAGTCGCGCGATCGATTTCGTCCTTCACACGCGCATCGATCGCGGCGAGCTCAGTGTTTTCGAATCCTTCGCTCGCAAGTCCCTTGAGATAGCGGTCGATCGGGTCGTTCTCCGCCTCCCACCGCTCGATCTCGCCGGCCGGCACGTACGATTGATTGTCGTGCTCGGCGTGGCCTTTCCGGCGGTAGGTGATGAGCTCGATAAGTGTTACACCGCCGCCCGCGCGCGCGCGATCGACGGCGCGCTTCGTCACCTCGTAAGTCGCGATGACATCGTTGCCGTCTGCTTGCTCGCCAGCGATTCCGTATCCGATTGCCTTGTCGACGAGCTGCTTGGCCGCGGTCTGCTTGCTCAAGGGTGTCGAGTAGGCATAGCCGTTGTTCTCGACGATCACGACGAGCGGGCATCGCTGCACCGCTGCG
Source organism: Gemmatimonadaceae bacterium (assembly GCA_045803975.1). Taxonomy (GTDB): domain Bacteria; phylum Gemmatimonadota; class Gemmatimonadetes; order Gemmatimonadales; family Gemmatimonadaceae; genus UBA4720. Next base: position 5,928 of record JBJMOA010000072.1, on the reverse strand, counting down.
AAGTTGATGCCCTCGTGAAATGCGCCGGTGGAAGTCGCGCCATCACCGACATATACGAGCCCGACGCGGTTCTCCTTTCGCATCTTGAACGAGAGTGTGACACCTGCCATCACGGGCACCATGTCGCCGAGGTGCGAGATCTGACCAATGAACCCACGCACGAGGTCACCGTAGTGGATGTTCAGCTCACGACCGCGCGTAGGCGAGTCACCCTTCGCCATGTACTGTTTGATGATCTCGTTTGGCTTGGCTCCCTGCACGAGCATGGAGCCGAGGTTGCGAATGAGCGGCGACAGCACATCGCCTTTCGAGCGATCGAGTGCGTATGCGCTACCCACCGCATCGGCTTCCTGTCCCAACGATCTGAAGAGACCGCCGACGACTTTGGTCTGGCGGTACAGATTGACGAGCCGCTCTTCGAGAGAGCGTGTGAGGCGCATGAAATAGTAGAGCTCGAGCTTCTGTTCCCGAGAAAGCGCGCCACCCGACTCGGACTGCGAGGGTTTCATTCGCGCATTCGCCGCGGCCGACGAGGCGGTAGCTGGCCGCGCCATGCTAGTACGCGGCTTCGATTCGGTGGAGCGGATCGCCCGCCTTGTGCAGTGCGACGAAGAACTTCTTCGCGTTGCGGTCGAGTCGGCTCTCTCCAGTCTGGTCGGTAGTGATTTCTACGAAGGTGTAATGGCCACCTTCCTTGCGCACGCTCAGTTGGAGTGTTCCGAGATCGCCCGCGAACGTCCGCGAGCGGGCCGTGTGTCCTGATCGCTCCATCCGAATCTCGGGAAAGAATTCGTCGGCGATGCGTAGGACTTCGACAGGAGCAAGTTGTGTTCGGAAAAAATGACGCATTGCGAGAGGGAGTTAGGTGCCGGGCTCACTGGCCGGACGCACAGTCTGGATCCAGTCGACGCGCTCCAGCGGCATGCGCGGATTGACCTCTCGCCGAAACTGGATGGCAGCCGCCCAGTCACCGCTGGTCGCGAAGAAAAGCCGACCTGAGTAAGTGCCCAGCTCCTTCTCCTTTTTGAAACCATCGCTCGTGTTGGCGCGGTCAGCGCTCGTCGCAAAGATCCGTCCCTCTCCGGTTTCGATCGGCTGACCCGTCTTCTTGTCTTGTACTACGACTCGATAGACCGCTGGCTCGAGCGCCAAAGGCGGCATCGGATCAACTGTAACGCGAAAGGCATAACTGTCGGACCACAAGCGAAGCTGCGTCGCTTTGGGATTGGACCCGCCGCAAGCGAGTGCGCCGATGAGCACCGCTACGAGTCCGACGCGCGTCACGCGTAGTACTCCAGTCCCAGGTGGGTAATCTGATCTTCACCCATCAGGTGACGCAGAGTGTTCTTCAGTTTCGTCTGCTGAATGAACAGGTCGTGCTCCGGCTGTAGACCGGCGGCGGCCATCGGACTCTTGTAATAGAACGACAGCCACTCCTGAATTCCCTTCATTCCGGCTCGATGCGCGAAATCGGAAAAGAGCGCTAGATCGAGCACGATCGGCGCGGCGAGAATGGAGTCTCGGCAGAGGAAGTTGATCTTGATCTGCATGGGATAATTCATCCATCCCACGATGTCGATATTGTCCCAGCCTTCCTTGTTGTCGCCACGCGGCGGATAGTAGTTGATACGGACCACGTGCGAGAAGTCCTTGTACAGATCGGGATAAAGCTCCGGCTGCAGGATCGTGTGCAGCACGCTCAGCTTCGATTCTTCCTTGGTCTTGAACGACTGTGGATCGTCGAGGACCTCGCCGTCACGGTTGCCGAGGATGTTCGTGGAGTACCAGCCGGCGAGTCCAAGCATTCGCGCTTTCAGTCCGGGCGCAACCACGGTCTTCATCCATGTCTGACCAGTCTTGAAGTCCTTGCCCGAAATCGGGACGCCGCGGTCTTGAGCAAGCTTCAGTAGCGCCGGCGTATCGACGCAGAGGTTGGGGGCGCCGTTGCAAAACGGAATTCCCTCCATGATCGCCGCATAGGCATAGAGCATCGACGGGGCGATGGCATCGTCATTTTTTTCCATCGCTTTCTCGAACTGCTCGATCGTTGCGTGCTGCGGCCCCGCTTTGATGAAGATTTCCGTCGACGCGCACCAGACGATCACAATGCGATCGCACTTGTTGCGTGCCTTGAAGTCCCGGATGTCCTGCCGAAGCTGCTCAGCGAGATCCCGCTTCGTTTTGCCCTTTTTTACGTTCGTGCCCTGAATGCGTGTCACGTACTTGTTGTCGAACACCGCAGCCATCGGCTTGATCGCGCGCAGAAAATCGGCGATCGGCTCGATGTCGCGCTCCTCGAGAACGCCGGCCTTCTTTGCCGCGGTGAGCGCGTCGTCCGGGATCGGATCCCAGGCGCCGAATACGATATCGTCCAGCTTGGCGAGCGGCACAAAGTCCTTGATGAGCGGAGCGCGTTTGTCGGTCCGCTTGCCAAGGCGGATCGTCGCCATTTGAGTCAGTGACCCGATCGGCTTTGAATGTCCGCGCCGGATGCTTTCGACTCCGGCCATGAACGTTGTAGCGACCGCACCCAGGCCCGGCGTCAGGATCCCGAGGCGGCCGGTTGCGGGTGCGATGGATTTAGGGGCGTCACCAGAGGGTGATCTGGCCAATTTCTATCTCCGTGTATTTAAGATTGCGCGCGACGCGTGGCCGCGATGTTCGTTGCTTTTGCCGGGCCAGGCGCGGGGGTGGTAACGTCCGCCGGCGGGCCGCTGACCATGCGAATCGGCTTTGCATCCATGTGCTGAGTCGCGCGATAGACGAACGCGATCCGCTGCACCGCGGTGATCCATGCGGTGACGCTCAAGAGTACGATGATCGCCATCAGGACCCAACCGTTCCAGAAAAGACCGAACAGGGCCTGCGGAGCCGACAAAAGAACGATTCGCTCCGGTCGCTGCATCACTCCAACCTTTGCGTCGATGCCGAGCGATTCGGCGCGCGCGCGGGTGTACGACACGAGGAACGTTCCGACGATGCCGAGCAGGCTGACCACCATCATATAAATGTTGTGGTGGATCGGATTGGTAGCGTAAAAGACGGTGAGGCCGGCCATCAGGGCGCCATCAGCCACGCGGTCGAGGCTGGAGTCGTAGAACGCACCGAAGACCGTCGAACGTCCGGTTCTTCGTGCTACTTCGCCGTCGACGACATCGAAGAATGCCGTCACCGCCATTATCCACCCTGCGGTCATGATGTGTCCCGTCGCGTAAACCACTCCCGCGACGATCGTGATGATGGTTCCGACTGTAGTTATTGCGTTCGGACTGACTCTGTTTCGCGCCAGCAAGCTGATGGCGGGCTCGATGACGCGGAGCGCTCCTTTTTTCAGGTAATCAGTGGGAGTTGGCATTCAGCTTGGCCGGCGGTGAGCGGAGCTAGCCGACGTGCCGGTTCACTGGCTGACGGCGCATAAAAAAGGGCCGGCGTGTGATGCACGACGACCCCGTAAAACTAAGCCTTCCAACGGTCTATTTCCACCAGCAGGCTCGGCTGCTCGGATAGAAGGTCCTTACGGCAGCCGCCAGTCGTACATGGTGGAAAGCGTGACATTGTTCTTGGTGTAGGTGCGAGTTCCGTCCACGGTGACGGCGCGAAGATTCACGGTTGCGCCCGCCGGAACGCCGGCGACCGGAATGTGCTCGACGCTATTCGCCGCTACCTGTTTCAGGAAGATGTCGTTCGCGCCGCTCACGACGTAAACGTTCACCGCTTGACTCAGATTGTTCGAGAGATGAATTGCGACATCAGTCGCCGGTTCCGGACCAGTGCGCACTTCGACCTGCCGCGGTCCGCACGCCGCAAGGGCCAACATCGACAGCGAGACCATCAGAACGCGCATGCAGTGCCTCCACATTTAGTGAGTTTCGCGCATGCAGTGCGTGCAAGAGATGTGCTTAGCGGGAAGGGGGATGGGGGATGGGGGATGGGGGAAGAGCGAGTTTAACGAGCAATAACCGACGCATAGATGCGGCTCGTCTTGCCGTTCCCCATCCCCCATCCCCTATCCCCCTTCCCGTCTCCCGCCTCCCGCAATCACTTATAGATCAAATACTGCCTCGTCGACTGCCTAAAAGCATAAGCAGCTTTGTACTCGCGATCGATTAGAACGTCAGGATCATCGCCCCGCAACAGCGCTTCGCGCACCGGCGGAGAGCCGAATCGCAGATCGAAGTCGCGATTTCTGATCGTGAGTTTTGAACCTGCGGTCTTGTTGATCGCCCAGAGCAGACTCGCTCCCACCCGTGCCGCCTGGAGTGCGCTGCGGTTGATCACGACGATCTTGATCCCCGGAATGTTCTGTCCCGAATACTTGCCATCCGTCGCGCCTTGCGGCGTGAAATTCTCCACGAAGAATCGAACGCCGGGAATCTCCCTGTCGCGCAGAATTGCCACCGTCGCGGCGGCATTTAGCCACGGCGCACCGACGCGCTGAAAAGCTTCGGGAGTCCCGCGGCCGACTGAAAGATTGGTCGCCTCGAACGCCACGAGGCCCGGATAAAGCATCGCGCTCTGCAGCGACGGCATGTTCGGAGACGGCTTCACCCACGGGAGTCCCGTTAGATCGAACCACACGTCACGCCGCCAACCCTGCGCCGGCACCACATGGAGGTCAGAGCGAATCCTGAGCACGTCGTTGAAGTAAAGTGCGAGCTCACCCATCGTCATCCCGTGGCGGAGCGGCATCGGCCACAACGCGTACGCCTGCCCGGGACGTCCCGGCGCGGGATCTTCCGGATTCGCAAGCGAGCTGTCGAGTAGCGGACCCTCGATGATGTATCCGGTGATGGGGTTCGGTCGATCGAGCACGATGATTGGCTTGTGCAGCCGCGCCGCCGCTCGCATGGAGTAAATCATCGCGCCGACGTATGTCCACGTCCGTGTGCCGATGTCCTGGAGGTCGAACACCAGCGCATCCAGCCCGCTCAATAGGCTGTCCGGCGGTGCCATCGTTTGCTGGCCATAGAGAGAGTACACCGGCAGCCCACTTTTCTGATCGATGCTGTTCGCGACGTTCGGCCGATCTTCTTCTCCGCGCAGCCCGTGCTCGGGGGAAAAGAGCTGGACCAGACGCACACCCGCATCGCGCGCCTTCTTGTCCCGCAGGAGGTCGATGTCCGATGTACCTCGCTCGTTGATTCCCGTTTGATTCGTCAGAAGCCCGATCCGTTTGCCGCGAATCAGGTGGATGCTGTCGCTCAGCAGTGTCGTGATGCCCGGCCGCACCTTGCCCACCGCCAGCTCCGACGTCGGGTCGATCTGCTTGCTCGTGACGACACACCCGCCACAGATTGGAAGCAGCATGACGAGCAACGTGTGGTATCGCGTCATCGATTGTTGTCCGGTAAGTTGGTCAGGTTGGTGGTAACAAATGATACTCTCTCGCGTCCTTGTACGTTGACGGACGTGAGCGAGCAATGCAAACGCAAACGTCTTGCCCGGCCACCTCAATCCACAACCCATGGCGCTAACTGCGATCGACTGGGCGATTGTCGCCGCGTACTTCCTGCTCTCCACCGGCATTGGCTTCGCATTCACCAAACGCGGCGGGGAAAGCCTGAACGAGTACTTCCTGTCCGGCCGAAACGTCTCGTGGTGGCTCGCGGGCGCTTCGATGGTCGCGACCACGTTCGCCGCCGACACTCCATTGGTAGTAACCGGCTTCGTCTACAACCACGGCGTCGCGGGCAACTGGATTTGGTGGAACATGCTGATGAGCGGGATGCTCACGGTGTTCTTCTTTGCACGCCTGTGGCGACGCGCTCACGTAATGACCGATGTAGAGTTCGCCGAAATTCGCTACAGCGGTCGACCCGCCGCCGTACTTCGCGGCTTCCGGGCGCTCTACCTCGCTCTGCCCATCAATCTGATCATTCTCGGCTGGGTAACTCGAGCCATGATCAAGATCCTCACCATCTCCCTCGG
>JBJMOA010000071.1:0-29215 GCA_045803975.1 Gemmatimonadaceae bacterium | reverse complement strand
TCGCGTCTACTGAAAGGAAAACGCATCGACAGCATCGAGCGCCGCGGCAAACACCAACTGCTCCATCTCGATAGCGGCGACACCCTCGTCGTGCACTTCCGAATGAACGGTGATTGGGAGATCGGTACGACCTCGGAACCGCTCGACCGGTTCGCGCGGGCAGTCATCGAGCTCACCGATGGAACCAGAATCTCCCTCGTCGATCCGCGCGCGCTGTCCTCGATAACACTCGACCGCGAGGGTGCGTCGTCGCTGCCAAAGCTCGGTCGCGAAGCGAGCGACAAAACGCTCGACAGCGACTACCTCATCGAGGCACTCAAGAAAAAAAAGATCGCGATCAAAGCCGCCTTGATGGACCAGGCGGTCGTGGCCGGACTCGGGAACATCTACGCTGCCGAAGCGTTGTGGGAAGCCGAGATGGATCCGCGAACTCCGGCAGTAAAAGTAACGCGCGACAAACTGGACAAGCTGCTTAGCGGGATCAGACTCGTTCTGAGCCCGAAGAAGCGGCGGCCGGGACGGTATACCGATGTGAGAGGTGCAGACCGTTTCGCTGTCTACGATCGCGAGGGCAAAGAGTGCAAGCGCTGCGGAGGAACGATTCTGCGAATCGTGCAGGCGGGACGCTCGACGTACTACTGTCCGGATTGTCAGGTGGGGTGAAAGGGCGGGAGGGGGAAGGGGGAAGGGGGAAGGGGGGAAGGGAAGCGCAAGACGCTTTGGCCCGAAGCCTCACGCCGCTCCGTCCAAGCTCCCAGCCGGTAGTTCATCGGTGGCGGTTTTACAGTCCCCTTCCCTCTTCCCCCTTCCCTCGTCCCGCTCTTCAATCCATCACCTCCAGCAGCGCCCCCTTGATGTACCCCGTCTCCGGAATCGACAGCACTTCGGGATGATCCAGCGGCTGTCCAGTCATCGCGCGGATCGCCACGCGACGCCCACTGTCCGCGGCGGCAGACTGGAGCATCTCCAGGAACAACGGCTTCGTAAGATGAAAGCTGCAGCTCGCCGTATAGAGCAGGCCGCCGGGCGCGAGCAGTCGAATCGCGCGAAGATTGACGTCCTTGTATCCGCGCATCGCTCCCGGCAATGCCGCGCGAGTCTTGGCGAACGCGGGAGGATCGAGCACGATCGTGTCGAAAGTCGTTCCCTCGCGTTCTTTCTCGCGCAGATAGTCGAACGCGTTCGCCTCCACGAACGAGATGTTCTCAAGGGCGTTTCGCGCCGCGTTCTCTGCGGCTCGCGCCAACGCGGGCCCTGACGAGTCGAGCGCCGTCACATGCGTGGCTTTCCGCGCCAGATGCAGCGCGAACGATCCGTGATAGCTGAAGCAATCGAGTGCGCGTCCTCGCGCGACGGTGCCGACGAAGTGCCGGTTCTCGCGCTGGTCGAGAAACGCGCCCGTTTTCTGGCCGGTCCAGGGCGCGGCGAGAAATCTTATTCCATACTCGTGCACCTCGATCTCGCGCGGTACATCACCGTGAAGGACAACCGTCTCGCGCGAAAGTCCCTCCTTTTCCCGCAACGACACGTCGTTGCGGGCGAGAATTCCGGCCGGCTCGACGAGCGCGCGCAACGCCGCGAGGATCTCTTCCCTGAATCGTTCCAGTCCCGCACTCATGAATTGCACGACGAGCCATTCATCATAGCGATCGCAAATGAACGACGGACATCCGTCAGCCTCGCCGTGCACGAGGCGGAGCGCGTTCGTATGGTCCTCGAGTGGAACTCTGCGTGCAATCGCCGAAGCGATCCGCTCATCCCACCACCCCTGATCGATGACAGCATTTGGATCGTGGTCGAGGAGCCGCAGCGAGATCTCCGATTGCGGACTCCAGAGCGCCCAGCCTATCGGCTTGCTCCGATTGTCGTGAACGAGCACCGCGCCCGCCTCGACCATCGGCCGCTCTGTTACGTCCGAGCGGTAGATCCACGGATGCCCCGCGGTCCAGCGGCGCGCTCCTTTCGCGTTGACGCGTGCCACAGTCATGCGTGAATTTAACTGTCGATGAGAGACATACTCGAACTGTCGGTTGGCGCCGCCGCGACCGGACTTCTTTTTCGCGAGCACAGCGGCCGGACCAAGGCCGAGCGATTGAGCGCGGCGACGCTCGAGACGCTGCTCAACGCGATCGATGCCAATGACGCCGACACCGGCGCCCACGTGCGGCGCGTCGCGGCATATGCACTAATCCTCGGCGAAGCAGCTGGCGTCGACGAGCGAACTCTCCACAGCGTCGAGCGTGTCGCGCTCTTTCACGACATCGGGAAGCTGCACGGTGCGCTGACCGACATTTTTCACGAGGATTCGAAGCTTACCCCGGAGGAGCGTCGTGCCATCAAGACGCATCCCCAGCGCGGCGCGGAGGTGCTCGCTCCGCTCTCGGCATTCTATCCGGAGCTAGGCAAGTCCGTCGCCGCGCACCACGAGCGGTGGGATGGAAGCGGGTATCCCCGCGGCGTGAAGGCGAGACGGATTCCCCTGGAGGCGAGGATCGTCGCGATCGCCGACAGTTTCGATGCTATCACGCATCGCCGTCGCTACAGCCACGCCCGCAGCTTCAAGGAGGCGGCGGCCGCGATCACCGACGGCAAGGGCACGCAATTCGATCCCGATCTGGTCGACATCTTCCTCGCGCCGCGGACACTCTCGCGCGTCGGGAAAGCTATGCGCGAGGCGCATATGCCTCGCAGGAAGAGCGGACAACGGAGACGCGGCGAGACGAAGCCGGCGCCGGACGTCAATTTCCGATGGCGGCCGCAATCGCGCGGGTCGCGCTCTCGGGGTCATCGGCCTTGAAGATCGCGTTGATGACCGCGACGCCGGTTGCGCCGTGCGTTGTGATCTGCAAGGCACGATCTGCCGTGATTCCGCCGACCGCCACGGCTGGACGCTCCACCAGAGCCGCGAGTCGCTCGAATCCCGCGATGCCAATCGCGTCGCCGGCATCCTTCGAGCCCGAGCTGTAAACGGGGCCGATACCGACGTAGTCAGCGTCCTTGGCATTGGGCAGTTCTGCGTCTGTGCCGAGCGAAGCGCCAATGATGAAACCCGCGGGTGCGAACCTCCGCACGGCCGCGACAGGCAGGTCCGCCTCGCCGACGTGTACGCCCGCCGCGCCCGCCGCGAGCGCTATGTCTGCGCGATCGTTGACGATGACGGGGACCGACACCTTGGCGATGATCGCCCGCGTCAGCTCGACGACCTCGCGCGGTGCCGCTGCCTTGAGTCGCACCTGCACGCTCGTCGCACCGCCGCGAACCGCCGCCGTGACCCGATCGACCAACGTCGCCCGGCGATCCTCGGCGTCATCCGTGATCGCGACGAGACGAAGGATCCTCGGATCGAGCATTCGGCTATCGACTTGTGGTTGTCGTCTGCGTCGTGCTCGTCTTGGTTGTCGTGGGATGAGTCGCCGACTTTTTGGTCGTCGACTTCTTTCCCGACGGCTTGGCCGCTGTCGACTTGGTCGCCGTGGACTTGCTTGCAACAGGCTTCTTGGCAGTCGTGGATTTCGCCGCCGTCGACCTGGTCGATTTCGCTGGCGCCTTCGCGGAAGTCTTCGTTGTGCCGCGCGACGCACCTCTGGTCGACGTGGGCGCGGCAGTTCTCGCGGCTGCGCTGGTCGGGGCCATTGCCAGCATACGCGGAACCGGCTTGCGCGGCATTGCTGCGCGAACCTGACGTACAGCGTTCGTGTGCTGCTCCAGCGTCATCCGGAACTCGTGATGACCATCTCTACTGGCGACGAAATAGAGATACGGTACGTTTGCGGGATTCGCCGCCGCGTTGAGGCTCGCCACGCCCGGCGACGCAACTGGTCCGGGCGGCAATCCCTTGTGCACGTAGGTGTTGTAAGGCGACTGGATTGTCAGGTCCTTGTACAGCACTCGACCGACATGATGTCCCAACGCGTACTGCACCGTCGGATCCGCCTGCAGCGGCATCCCGCGGCGCAGGCGATTGTAGTAGACGGCAGCGATAACCGGTCGCTCTTCAGGTACGCGAGCTTCCTTTTCGACGATGGATGCCATCGTCACGAGATCGTTGCGATTGATCTTGAGGTCGACGAGACTCGAATCCCAATCCGACCTCCACCTGCGCTCGAACGCGTACACCATTTCGCGAACCGCCTGTCGCGCCGTCGTGCCGACTGGAAATGCGTAGGTATCGGGAAACAGGTAGCCCTCGAGAGTCGGATTCGGAATGTCGAGACGAGCCAGCAGCGCGGTGTCCCGTACGGCAGCGCTTACCGACTCCGCTGGCACACGGAGCGTGCGCGCCAGTCGCGGCGTGATCTCCGCGAGGCTGTAACCTTCCGGAATCGTGACCGTATTCACGAGTCCGCGGCCGCCGTTGAGCGCGCTGACGATGTCTTTCCATGGCGTGCCGTGCTTGAGCAGGTAGGTGCCGGGCTTGATGTTGCGATCGCCGCCGGTGACGCGCCCGTAGAGGCGAAAGAGCTTTGGCGAACCGACGATGCCGACGCGCGCGAGTGAGTCCGCCGCCTGACCAAAGCTTGCGCCACGCGGAATGATCACCCGCGCCGGCACGCCGTGCGGCTGGCCACCGCACGCCATCGCCACGGTGCACAGCGCAATCAGCGCAACGCGCAGATCAGCTCTGTGCGTTGAGCGCATGCTGGAGAAGAATCGCCGCGGCGAGCGCGTCAACGTCGCCCTTTCTGCCGCGGGTGGACTCGCCAAGTTCTTTGACTGTTCGCAAGGCTGCCGCCGTAGTGAATCGTTCATCATAAAAACGAACGGGCATGCCAGTACGTTTCGCAATTTCAGCCCCCAATTCACGCACTTCGGCCGTCCATTCGGTCTCGTTGCCCTCTCCGTCGAGCGGAAGCCCTATTAGGTACCCCTGAGCGCCGAGCTCGGTTGCGCGTGCGAGAATCTTTGTGATTGGGGGCCTTTTGCCTTGTCGGCGGTCAATGAACCCAGCCGGCGACGCAATTATGCCAAGCGGATCGCTGATCGCGAGGCCGATTCTCTTGCGGCCATAGTCAACCGCGAGAAAACGACCCAGCGCGGCGTTCATGCTGCGTTATCCCTGCGCCATCTGCGTGAAGAATTCCTTGTTGTTCTTCGACTTTGCCATCTGGCGCAGGAGAAACTCGATCGCTTCGGCCTCCGGCATGTCGGCGAGAAATTGTCTCAACAAGATCACGCGATTGATTTCGGCCTGGCTCAGCAAGAGCTCCTCTTTGCGAGTGCCCGAGCGGAAGATGTCGATTGCGGGATAGATGCGGCGGTCCGCGATCTTGCGATCGAGAACGAGCTCCATGTTTCCAGTGCCCTTGAACTCCTCGAAGATCACGTCGTCCATCCGCGACCCGGTCTCCGTGAGCGCCGTCGCGATGATCGTAAGCGAGCCACCACCTTCGATGTTGCGCGCCGATCCGAAAAATCGCTTCGGCTTGTGCAGTGCGCTGGCATCAACACCGCCCGAGAGAATCTTCCCCGACTGGGGCGCGACAGTGTTGTGCGCGCGCGCAAATCTCGTCAGCGAATCGAGCAGGATGACGACATCCTTGCCACTCTCGACCAGTCGCTTGGCCTTCTCGAGAACCATGTCCGCGACCTGGACGTGACGCGCGGCGCCCTCGTCGAAAGTCGAGCTGACTACCTCCGCGCGTATGGTACTGGCGATCATCTCGGTCACTTCCTCGGGCCGCTCGTCGATCAGCAGCACGATGATGGTGACCTCCGGATGATTCTCGGCGATCGCGTTCGCCATCTTGTGCAACAGAATCGTCTTTCCCGCCCTGGGCGGCGACACGATGATGCCACGCTGGCCCTTGCCGATCGGCGCCATGATGTCGACGACGCGCATGCTGAGATCCCCGTCTTTGGTCTCCAGGCGAAGCCGCTCGTCCGGGTACTGGGGACGAAGATTGTCGAACGGGACGCGATCCTTCGCCTTCTCGGGGTCGTCGTTGTTGACGCTCTCGACCTTCAGCAGCGCGAGATAACGTTCCCACGGCTTTGGCGGTCGTACCTGTCCGCGCACCTCATCGCCCGTCCGTAAACCGAAACGCTTGATCTGCGACGGCGACACGTAGATGTCGTCCGGACCGGGTAGATAGCTCCAGTCCTGGCTGCGCAGGAATCCGTATCCTTCCGGCAGAATCTCGAGGACGCCATCACCGTGCAGCATGATGTCGGTGTCGAGGAGATTCTGCTCGATCTGGAAAATGAGATCCTGCTTCCGGAGACCGGACGAGCCATCGATCTTGAGGCCGTCTGCCATCTCCTGGAGCTCAGTCACGGATTTTCGCTTTAACTCGGCGATATCCACGCGTGCGGGGACAGTGGGGGAGAAGAAAAAGTTGGGAGCTTGCGGACTGAGACTCGATCGAGCTCAGAAGGTGCGGGAACCAGGGGAGTCGAGCGGGGAAGGAAGCGGAAAACGTGGGGGAGGGAGATGCCGCGAAGGGCTGCGGCTCATTGAAGCGAAAGTAATCAGCCCCAAAAATGTGGTCAAGTCAAAAGCTTATGTATCGCTTCGGATCGCTCTTCACGTCCTTGATGAGCGCGTTCAGGAGTGAGCGCTGGCGCTCCAGTTGTCGCGCGAGCGCACTATCGGAGTGCACGGCTGCTATTGTCCCAACGGGACTAGTGAGGAGCGCACGCAGAGTATCGAGCTCGGCAAGGACATGACCTGCTTTCGTGCCGAGCGTGGAATCTCGCCGGAAGCGTCCAAGACTTCCTTTACTCGATGACACCAGAGCGCGAAGCGAGTCAGCGGCAGCCATCGCGTGAGACGCGCGGGCTCGGAGCTCTCCGCGGTTCATGAGCGCAATGGTGCCCGTAGCGCGCGTCGCGCGGGCATTCAAGCTGACCACTCCCGCGGTGACATCTTCCAGATCGGGAAGGCCATTCACTCGAAAATTGCCGATCGTCCCAACAGGCCGCTTGACCTTGGAGTTCAGCTCTTTGGTAGCATCGCCGAGGGACTCGAACTCGGGGCCGACGGTTGCGATGTCGTGCGTCAGATCGCCGATCGCCGCCTTCGGCTTCGCGCGGATAGTATCGCCGTCGTGCAATGGTGGCGACGATGCCGTACCAGTCGAGATGTAAACGACAGGAGTGCCGATGAGGCTGTAGCCGGGGCGGACTTGTGCATACGAATCCCGACGCACGTTTGGCATCGCCTCTTTCAGAAACTCGGTTTTGATGAGGAGCCGTTCGCTGCTGTCGACAGTAGGCGGTCGGAACGACACCTCCTTGACGAGTCCCGTTTTTTCGCCGGCGAGCCACACCTCGGTGCCTGCGAGCACGTCCTGCGCCTCGTTGGTGACGACATAGAGCGTGACCTTCCGGCCATGAAGCGCGCCGACACGCGCGAACAACAGGACGCCAAGCGTCAACGCAACGATCACGAGGACCGCGATGATCCCGCCCTTGAGTTCACTCCAATGAAGTTTCTGAGTCACGCTATCAATTTACGCCGGTTCCAATTGCTCTGGGTTCTCAGCCGCCAGTGCCGAGTTTGTTTATTTTATTGCGGTAATGCCCGCAATTAGCCCTTCGGAATGCTGATCGGCGTCCCGCGAGAGATAGCGAGCGGCGAACGGCGCGTCGCGCTCGTTCCCGAAGTAGTGCCCCAGCTAACACGCGCCGGCCATCGCGTAGTCATCGAACGGGACGCCGGCCTCCGCGCCGGGTTCACCGATGACCTGTATCGCTCAGCGGGCTGCGATATCGTCGATAGTTTCGAGGTGATCTATTCTACGGCGCAGATGATCCTGAAGGTGCAGCGCCCGGGCCGAGACGAAAGCACCGGTGAAGCGGAGCTCGACATGCTCAAGGCGGGAACGGTGTTGATCGGTCTGCTTCAGCCCGCCTCCGATCCCGCGCTGTTTCAGCAGCTCGCCGAGCGCGACATCATCGCGTGCAGCATGGAGCTGGTCCCGCGGACAACCCGCGCGCAGATGATGGACGCATTGTCTTCGCAAAGCACCGTGGCTGGCTATAAAGCGGTGCTACTGGCGGCCAACGCGCTTCAGAAATTCTTTCCAATGCTGATGACGGCTGCGGGCACTGTGCGTCCCGCGCGCGTTTTGGTCATTGGTGCAGGTGTCGCCGGTCTGCAGGCGATCGCCACGGCTCGCCGGATCGGTGCTGTTGTCGAGGCGTTCGACACACGCCCCGTCGTCAAGGAACAAGTGAAGAGTCTCGGCGCGACGTTCGTCGAGCTCGATGTGCATCTCGAGGATGCGCAGGATGCCGGCGGCTACGCGAAAGAGCTGAGCGAACGGCACATCCGCCGCGAGAGAGAGCTGATTCACACCCGCGCGATGCAGGCCGACGTGATCATCACAACCGCGCTCGTCCCAGGCAAACCAGCTCCGCGACTTATCGACGCCGAGACGGTGAGGGCGATGCGACCGGGATCGGTGATAGTGGATCTTGCTGGGGAGCAGGGCGGCAACTGCGAGCTCAGCGTGCCGGGCGATACGGTCGTCAGGCACGATGTGACGATCATCGCGCCGCTTCACATCTCGAGCGAGCTGGCTTATCACGCCAGCCAGATGTACGCAAAGAACATCGCCGCATTGGTTACCCTGCTGGCGCCAAAGGGTGAGCTCGCTCTGAACTTTGGCGACGACATCATCGATGCCGTTTGCATCACCGCGAATGGAGAAGTTCGGCACAATCCCACTCGTTTGCGCCTCGGTATGGAACCAGTGAAGCCGGCAATGGCGGAGGCCGCGCGGTGAGTCAGGAGCTCGTCCTCGGGATTTACGTATTCGTGATGGCGATCTTTGTCGGCTTCGAGGTAATAAGCCGCGTCCCTTCCGTACTGCACACGCCGCTGATGTCAGGCACTAACGCCATCCACGGAATCGTTGTGCTCGGCGCGTTTCTCGTCGCCGGCTCGGCGGACACTCCGCTGCTTCACGCGCTCGGGTTCATCGCCGTCGTCTTCGGCGCGGCAAATGTATTCGGCGGATTCGTCGTCACCGATCGCATGCTCGAAATGTTCCGCAAGCGCGAGCCGGCGCCGGGAGACAAAGACGGTGCTTGACATACGCGGCTCCGCGATCGCCGTCAGTTACATCGTTGCAGCAGTTCTCTTCATTTTCGGGCTAAAGCAATTGAGCTCGCCGTCAACCGCTCGCGCCGGTAATCGTCTTGCCGCGATCGGGATGGCGCTCGCACTCGGCGCGACGTTGCTCGACAGGCAGATCATCTCCTTCTGGACCATCGCGATCGGAACCTTGATTGGCGGCGTGATGGGTGTGTATTTCGCGCGCACAGTACAGATGACCGCGATGCCACAGATGGTCGCCCTATTCAATGGTATGGGCGGTGGTACCGCCGCGCTGGTTTCTGTCGCCGAGTTTCTGCGTTTGTCGCGGGCTGGTGAAACGATCGGAATCGGGCAGGGAACTTCGATCGTGCTCGGGACGGCGATCGGTGCGATCTCATTCACTGGCAGCATCATCGCGTTCGGAAAGCTCCAGGAGATTCTTCCTGGCAAGCCGCTTCAATTCCCGCTTCAACGTCTTATCAACGCGGTGATACTCATCGCGGTGCTCGGGCTCGGTGTGATGGTGATCAGCCAGCGTGCATCGGCGGCACTGTGGATGCTGTTCGCCGCCGCCCTGTTGCTCGGCGCCATGTTCGTGCTGCCCATCGGCGGCGGCGACATGCCTGTGGTGATCTCGATTCTGAACTCACTCACCGGATTGGCCGCGGCGCTCACCGGATTCGTCCTGCACAATCAGATGCTGGTCGTCGCCGGAGTATTGGTTGGCGCGTCCGGCACCTTGCTGACGCTGCTCATGAGTACGGCGATGAATCGTTCGGTCGCGAACGTCTTGTTCGGCGCATTCGGCGCGGGGAGCAATGACGCGGCGTCGACGACGGCAGCGGTAGGGCACACCGTTCGGCAGACGACCCCCGAGGACACGGCGATTGCGCTCGCGTACGCACGGAGCGTGGTGATTGTGCCCGGCTATGGTCTCGCGGTGGCGGAAGCGCAACACACCGTACGCGAGCTGGCGACCGACCTGGAGAACCGCGGCGTAAACGTGAAGTACGCCATTCATCCGGTCGCAGGCAGAATGCCTGGTCACATGAACGTATTGCTCGCCGAGGCGAACGTTCCCTACGATCAGCTGCTCGAGATGGACCAGGTCAACGGCCAGTTCCCACAGACCGATGTGGTGCTCGTCGTCGGAGCAAACGACGTGGTGAACCCTGCCGCGCGCGATGACCCATCGAGCCCGATTTATGGTATGCCGATTTTAGACGTCGACCGCGCGCGCAACATCATCGTATTGAAGCGCAGCATGGGCCACGGATTCGCCGGAATCGACAACGCGCTCTTCTATCATGAGAAGACCCGCATGTTATTCGGCGACGCGCGCCAGTCGCTCACCCAGGTCGGACAGGCGCTCAAAACAGCCTAACCACAAACTACACAGCTTGTAGTTTCGGGCCCATCTCGGCACTCTCTGTATTCCGCGCGGCGAACGACTGCAATCGCGCGGCGAAATTTCCGCAGTCGGAATGAGCGTTGCGGCCGTCCGCTCCTGTTTGCTAATCCACCAGGAGCTTGCTATGCACATTCCGCTTCTCAGCCGTAGGTCATGCTGCATGTTCGCTTTCGCGGCGACGTTGGCCGCGTGCGCAGATCAGCCGACCGGTCCCACGACGGCTTCGATAACGCCTGTCGCCAATCGCTTATCGCCAACTATCCGATGTGATGCCGATAACGGCGGCATCACTCTGCCACCGGGATTCTGCGCCGTCGTAGTCGCTGACCTCGTGATGGACGGCAAAGCCGCGCTCGCACGTCACATCGCTGTGGCACCGAATGGTGACCTCTTCGTCGCCATCAACAGTCCACGCAATCAGAACCCGTCGTTCGGTATTATTGGACTCCGTGACACCGACGGCGACGGCAAGGCAGACGAACAGTCGCAGTTCAGTCCGGGCCTGGGGGGAAGCGGACTCGCTTGGGGATCTTCCCTCCTTTATTTCGGCGCAAACGACCGCGTGCTGCGCTTCCGCCTTCCCGCCGGTAGCCTCACGCCAATCGGTGGACCCGAAGTCGTGGTTTCAGGTTTGCCGAACACTGGTGATCACATCAGCAAGACGGTGGTGCTAGCCGATCAGCGAACGCTGTTCGTCAACATCGGTTCATCGAGTAATGCCTGCCAGGTACAGAATCGAGTCGCGCAATCGCCGGGGATATTCCCGTGCCCCGATCTGCCAGTGCGCGCCGGCGTGTGGATGTTCGATGCAAAGGGGACGAACCAGACCGAGTCGAACGGCCAGCGTTACGGGACGGGCCTTCGCAATATGGTTGCTCTCGCGATGAATCCGAGAAATGGCGAGCTCTACGGAGTTCAACATGGAAGAGACATGCTTTTCGAGAACTGGCCGCAGTTCTTCACTCAGGAAGAGGACGCGGTGCTCCCCGCCGAGGAGTTCGTCCGCATCTCGCGCGGCATCAACAACGGTTGGCCCTACTGCTACTTCGACGCCGTTTTTGAGCATCGAAAAGTGCTCGCGCCGGAATATGGTGGAAACGGTCAGCTCGTAAGCGGCGGACCGGGAATTGACTGCGCATCCTTCAACCAACCGCTCGCAACCTTCGGCGCGCACTGGGCGCCGAATGGCCTGACATTCTATTCCGGGAAACAGTTCCCCGAGAAATATCGTGGCGGCGCGTTCGTCGCATTCCACGGAGGCTTCGACCGGGCACCGTTTCCGAATGAGGGATTCAACGTCATGTTCGTCCCGATGGGCGCGAACGGCTCACCTTCGGCGTCGCCCGAAGTTTTTGCGGATGGCTTCGCCGGTACGGGTACTCCACTCCCAGCGGCGGCGTTACACCGTCCGGTTGGAGTAGCCGAAGGACCCGATGGCTCGCTGTACGTATCCGACGACCGCGGCGGCCGTATCTGGAGGATTGTCTACACCGGCGGCTAAGAAAAAACGGGGCGCTGAAAAAGAGCGGGGGCCGGAATCGGCCCCCGCTCTTGCGTCGGTCAACGAGACAATGCGCGCGGCGGGACTCGAACCCACGACCTTCGGCTCCGGAGGCCGACGCTCTATCCAACTGAGCTACGCGCGCGATGTTAGCAACTTCCCAGAGGGATTAACTTCCTCTGATGACACCTGCAAAACGAAAGATAACCATACTTTCCGGTGACGGTATCGGACCGGAGGTTGTTGACGCCGCACTGGCGATCATAGAGGCGACGGGCGCCGCAGTCGAATTCGAAAAGTGCGAAGCCGGTGCGCGAGCGTTCCAAAAAGGAATCGTAACCGGAATTCCGAAGGAAACGATCGCCTCGATCGAGCGCACCCGCGTAGTCCTCAAGGGCCCGCTCGAAACCCCAATCGGCCATGGCAACCGTAGCGCGAACGTTACCCTGCGCACGCTCTTCGAGACTTACGGCAACATTCGCCCCGTGCGCGAGCTTCCCGGAGTTCAGACCGCCTTCACCGGGCGCAACCTCGACATCGTGATCGTACGCGAGAACATCGAAGATCTCTACGCCGGCATCGAGTACATGCAAACGCCCGGCGTCGCCGAAGGGCTCAAGCTGATCTCGCGCGAAGGATGCGAGAAGATCGTGAAGCTCGCCTTCGCGTTCGCGATAGCCGAGGGACGGAAGGCGGTTCATTGCGCGACGAAATCGAACATCATGAAGCTCACCGAAGGCCTGCTCCAGCATACTTTCGAGGAATTCGCGCCGAAGTATCCATCGATTAAATCGCAGCACATTTTGATCGATAACTGCGCTCACCAGCTCGCGATGCGCCCCGAGCAGTTCGACGTCATCGTCACGACGAACATGAACGGCGACATCCTCAGCGATCTCACCTCAGGCCTTACCGGCGGACTCGGCTTCGCTCCGTCGGCGAACATTGGGAACGATGTTTCGATTTTCGAGGCGGTCCACGGCTCAGCGCCGGACATCGCGGGCAAGAACAAGGCAAACCCCACCGCACTCGTGCTCAGCGCGGCGATGATGCTCCGTCATATCGGTGAGGGCAAAGCGGCGAACGATGTCGAGCAGGCGGTACTCGTGACGCTCGAGAGTGGAATTCGCACCAGCGACATGATCGGAGTGGAGGACGCCGCGACAACTACGGAGTTCACCGAAGCGGTGATCTCGAACCTCGGCAAGACGTCGAAGGTGAGCGCGCCCAAGAACTACAGAAAAGTCGATCTTCCCCCCGCCCAGCTTGGAGTAAATGTCGTTCGCGCAAAGAGCCGGCGCCTTACGGGAGTCGATGTGTACATCGAGTCCGATCTTGAGCCCGCGGCCCTTGCCTCTGACCTCGATACTCTGTTGAACTCGTCGCCGCTAAAGCTGGAGATGATCAGCAATCGCGGCGCGATGGTATTCCCATCGAGTGGTCGTCGGGTCTCATTGGTTGACCACTACCGGTGCCGCTTCGTGCTCCGAGACTCCGCCTCGAAATTCGGCGATACCGAAATTCTCTCTCTAGTCGCGACGCTTGGCGCGAAGCATCGCTGGATGCACATTGAGAAGCTTCAGGAATTCGATGGAGAGCCGGCATTCTCGAAATCGCAGGTCTAGTTGGATTCTTACGCAGATCGGCAAGGGAACCGGAACTGAGGCATCTCGTAACGGAAAGCTTTGAACTGCAACAGAACGGGTGCCAGGTGTGAGCAGAACCCTGGTGAGTGGCGGGTTCACTACGCCGGGACCGGTCGAAGCGCGGTAACATGTTTGTGCTTCGAATGCGAGTAGTGCCGTCACGACGTCGTGAACTCATAACTCGCCAGGTAGTTGCTCACACCTGGCACCCGTTCTGTTGCAGTTCAAGCTTTCAGTTACGAGATGCCAGTTCCTCGCACCGTTCAGTTGTAGTTGAAAGCTTTCAGTCACGAGGTGCCAGTTGCGGGTCCTCGCTTCTTGTCAGCATTGTTCTACGGGCGCATTCTCGTAACGGCCAGCACATGGAGGGTTATGCGATACAACGGCGGGATCGCGGTACTCACGATTGGCAGCATCTTAGTGTTCGCCTGCAGCAAACCGACTCCGGCGACCGCGGATTCCGCAACGCCACCAGGCAGCACCGCGGGATCGTTCGACGAGAGTGCCGCGCGCGCGCAAATCCTCGCCGCCGACTCCGCATTCGTGCGCGCGATTCTGTCGAAGAACGTCGACTCGCTCATGATCTACTACGAGCCCGACGTCGTTTCGCTCGGGAAAACCGCCGTGAAAGGCGCGGACAACCTCCGAAAGTCGTACACGGAAGCCGTAAAAAATCCGCCGCGCGCGGTGGACTTCGAGAGCGGCGGGGTCAGGTTCTCCGACGATCATTCGATGGCGTGGGATTACGGCACGGTCAGCGAGACGGCCGCAGGCCCGAATGGAAAGGATGTGAAAAGGAGCGGTACCTACCTGAATGTCTGGAAGAACGTCGGTGGCCGGTGGAAGATCGTTGCGGAGATCAGCAGCACGTCTTAGCGATACACCCCAGTCTTGAGCAGGGAATTTGCGAGAATACCTCTTACCTCGACCGGTTCATCCCATATGCAAAATGTGATCGAAGAACGTGTGGAAATTCGTACTGCAAATGGTGTCGCTGATGCGCTGCTCGCGCGGCCTGACTCCGGCGAACCTCTCCCGGCAATCATCAACCTCACCGATGGAATTGGGTTGCGACCGGCGTTCGCCGAGCAATCGCAACGGATCGCGGAGGGCGGGTACGTGGTGCTGACGCCGAACATTTTCTATCGCGTGTCGAAGCCGCCCGTGTTTCCGTTCGAGCCTGATTTCTCCGATGAGCGTACGAAGGCGCGCTTCGCGGAGCTCAGGGCGCCGCTCACGCCTGATGCAATGGCGCGTGATGGCTCTGCGTACGTCGATTTCCTGGCATCACAGCCATTCGTCGCGAGCGGCCCGATGGGAGTCGTCGGTTTCTGCTTCGCCGGCCGGTTTGCGCTGAGCGTTGCCGCAGTTCGGCCAGACAGGATCGCCGCGGTCGCGTCATTCCACGGTGGCGGATTGTTCACGGATACCGCAACAAGCCCGCATCTCGTTCTGCCGCGCGTGAAGGCGCGCCTCTACTTCGGCCACGCGACTCACGATCAAAGTATGCCGGAGGAATCGATCGAGAAACTCGAGTGGGCGCTCAGATCGTGGGGCGGAAGCTACGAGAGCGAGATGTACGACGCGAAACACGGCTGGATGATTCCTGGGCGTGAGATATACGATGCGGAAAACGCGGAACGAGGATTCGAGAAGCTGATGGAGCTGATGCACGACACACTGCAATCCGCAGAGGTACATCGCTGATTGTTTATAAGCACCCCTTAGCCCGACCGTTTCCCGTTACCCGTTACCCGTGACCCGTTTCCCGTTACCCGTTACCTGTTACCCGTTACCTGTTACCCGCCTCCCGCCTCCCGCCTCCCGCCTCCCGCCATGAAATCCAGCAAGTCAGCAAAGAAGTCCCAGACAAAGTCGGTCAGAAAGTCGCCGAGAAAATCCGCAAGAAAGTCGACTGTCAGCGCGAGCACGCAGAGCCCGATCGCCTTGCTGTTTCCGGATCTGGAAGCGGAGCTCGCGACGACGCGGCGCATGCTCGAGCGCGTTCCCAACGGCCAGAACGACTGGCGTCCACACACGAAGTCGCGCTCGCTCGGCGACCTTGCTACTCATCTCGCGCAGCTGCCCGGCTTCGCAATGTTGATGGCGACGCAAGACGTATTCGAAGGCAATCCAGCGGGTCGACAGGAGCCGCGGTTCGCGACGAGCGCTGACCGGGTCGCGCTGTTCGACGAGCTAAGCTCGCAGCTCAGGGGAGTACTTCGGCAGCTAACGTGGGATCGACTGAACGCGCCGTGGAGTCTCCGCGCGGGCGGTCGCACTCTCTTCACCGCACCACGGGCAACCGTTCTGCGCACGGTATTTCTTACCCATTCCGCCCACCACCGCGCACAGCTCGGTGTTTACCTGCGACTGCTCGAGACGCCGGTGCCGTGGAGCTACGGGCCGAGTGCGGACGAGGAGATACCGCCAGCGGGATAGTTCTCGGTCGTATTCCCGCTGGTCCTCCGGTCGGCGCACACCTACTTTTGACTGCCCGTAACTGCAGTCCTGCCCTCCGGAAGTAAGGAGTCATCTGAGCACGGAACCCCTGGGAGAGCTTGCCGAGCGCGTTCAACGCGCGCTTGGCGACGGCTACGAGATCACGGAAGATCTCGGCGGCGGAATGGCGCGCGTGTTCGTCGCGCGCGAAGTCCATCTCGGTCGCGACATCGTCGTCAAGGTATTGCCGCCGGAGCTCGGCGCCGGCGTCAACATCGATCGCTTTCGTCGCGAGATTCAGGTCGCGGCGCGACTCCAGCAGCCGCACATCGTTCCGCTTCTTTTCGCGGGCTCGAAGGACGGGCTGCTCTACTACGCGATGCCGCGCGTCGAGGGCGAGACGCTTCGCACCCGACTGCAGCGCTCGGGCGAGCTGCCGGTCAGCGACACGATCAGGATTCTGCGCGACGTCGCCGACGCTCTCGAGTACGCGCACAACCAGGGTGTCGTGCACCGCGATATCAAGCCAGAGAATATCCTTCTTTCCGGTTACCACGCCCTCGTAACGGACTTCGGCATCGCGAAAGCGCTGACGGCATCTGTCGGTGATTCAACTGTCACATCGCATGGTATTGCGATCGGCACGCCGGCCTACATGGCGCCCGAGCAGGCGAGCGGCGATCCGACGACCGATCAGCGGGCCGACATCTACGCCTTGGGAGTCGTCGCGTACGAGCTGCTGGCGGGCATGACCCCATTCTTCGGGCAAAGTCCGCAGCAAATCCTGACGGCGCACATCATGGCGGTGCCCGCTCCGATTTCGCGGTACCGGCCGAATGTCCCGCCGGCGCTGGCGGCGGTGATCATGCGCTGTTTGGAGAAAAAGAAGGCGGACCGATTCCAGACCGCCAAAGAATTGCGCGAGGAGTTGGAAGCGGCGAGCACACCAAGCGCGGGGACTGCGCCGGTGGCGGCTGTTGTTGCGGAGAGTCTACCGGCGCAGAGTGTGTCGGAGGAAGAGCGGGAGGCGGGAGGCGGGAGGCGGGAAGCGGAAAGCGGGAAGCGGGAAGCGGTGCTGCCCGCGTCTTCAAATCGCGGGCGTACTTTCGCTTTGGTCGGGATTGGCGCCGTGCTCCTGGTCGCCAGTCTGATCGCCAGTCGTTACCTGACCAGCAGCGGACGCGCCTTCGAGATCGGCGCGACGAGGAAGATCACCAACGAATCCGGCCTCGAGATTACGCCCGCGTTCTCGCCCGACGGAAAGATGCTCGCCTACGCGGCGGGACAGCCTGGTCACACAAACATCATGGTGAGGCAGGTTGGTGGTGGCGACGCGATCCGTCTCGCCAACGGTCTCGCGCCGCAATGGTCACCCGACGGGTCGAAATTGGTTTACGTCGACAGCGCTGGTATCGCGACCGTTCCGGTCTTTGGCGGAGCCACGCAGCGTCTCGTGCGGAATCCCGACAACCAATACGCGGTGAGCCCGGTGTGGTCGCACGACGGAAAATTCCTCGCCTATGCTCAGGTCGTAGCCATCGGTGGACTGGGCTCCATCTGGATTGCAAACGCGGACGGCAGCAATCCCCGCAAGATTCGCGATGCCAAGGAGCCGTACGCGCTGTCGTGGTCGCCAAACGATGATCGATTGACATTCGTCGAGGGAAATCTGCTGTACGTCTATTCGGGCGTGCAGTTTGGCAACCTCGCGCCGTCTGCCGTGTGGGTGATTGGCAGAGACGGCCGAGACGCGACGCCATTGACGGACTCGCTGCACCAGAGCGTGAGTCCCGTCTGGTCGGCGGACGGCGACGGCGTCTTCTACGTCTCGAACGCTCGCGGCAGCAGGGATCTCTACTATCAGCGCGTGCGCGGCACGAAGCCGGACGACCCGGCAGAGCGACTGACGTCGGGACTCAAGATTCACGGGATCGCAGCAGCCGGCGGAAATCGAATTGCGTATTCGGAATGGGCAACGAACGTCGGAATCTGGTCATTGCCGTTCCCCCGTTCGGGCCCGGTCTCCGTCTCGACAGCGCGCCCGATCATGTCGACTACCGAAAGCATCGAAGTCGTGAGGTTGAGCCCCGATGGTCAGTGGCTCGCTTTCGATTCCGATCGATCCGGCAACATGGACATCTTCAAGATGCGAATCGACGGGACGGGTCTTCAGCAGCTCACCCACAATTCCGCCGACGAATTTCGTCCTTCGTGGTCGCCGGACGGTCGCGAGATCGCTTTCCACTCGTGGCGCAGCGGCAATCGTGACTCTTACGCGGTGTCAGCCGACGGAGCTAGCGAACGAGTGATTGCGTCGGGACCAGCACACGAGTTTTCGGGAAGGTGGTCGCCGGACGGAAGTCAGATTGCCTTTGAATCGGACCGCAGTGGGCAGGTTGAGATCTATGTCGTTGGGGAAGCGGGACGAGGGAAGGGGGAAGGGGGAGCTACCGCGCGGCGACTGACTACCGGTGGTGGCAGTCTGCCGCGGTGGTCGCCGGATGGAAAGTTTATCGCGTATACCGTCACCTCGACCAACACGCCTGGGGTATCGCTCCCGACGCCGTTGCGCGTCATACCTGCGGAAGGCGGGCCGGTGCGGGTCATCCCGGTTCCAGAATCGTTGGGGCAATTGGTCGCCATCGAAGATTGGAGCGCCGACGGCAAAAAACTTTACTTTCGCGTGATCGCTCCGAACGGAGATCGAGACATAGTCGAGGCTTCGCTGGATGGAAGCGCCCCAACGGTGCTGGTGCGCTTCGATGATCGCGAGAAGCGACCGTTCAACCCGTTCTTTTCAACGGATGGCAGGACGATCTACTTCACGCTCGGCAGGCAAGAGGCTGACATCTGGGTGATGGACCTCAGAAGGAAGTAGCTGCAGCGGCATTCCTGGGTGACAGCGCGTCACCGTCTTATTTAACGGTATTGACGCACACGCCGGGCGAGGTGAGACCAACCGCCGCGCGCAGAACGTGCACCGCGTCCGCCGACTGGATCGCCTGGTTGCAGTCGGCGTCACCCCGCGGGTAAATCGCAGTCGACGCTGGCAGAGTCCCGACGAGCGCCTGCTGGATCAGAAGCGCGTCGAATGCATTCACCTGTGCATCGGCATTCACATCGCCTCGTAGCACTGGCACCTCACCACCGATCGCGTAGGCGAACATTCCTCGGCCGTACGTGCCAGCGAGAACGAGGTTCGCGCCCGAAACATAAATCAGATCCTCAACGATCACGTTCGGGATCCCCGGCGGCCCGCTAACCCATGTCGCGCCCGGACTCGTCGCCTGGAACACGCCGACATCGGTCCCGACCATTATCCCAACACCGTTTACAAAAGCGACGGAATTCGCGGGCGCATCGACGAGTCCGACGCTGATGTCGCTCCACAGCGCGCCGGCGTTCTTCGTCTCGAAAACGTGTCCGGTCGCGAAGCCCGACACTGTGAGCAGGGCGTGCGTCGCGTCCGACGGATCGACGGCGATCCGGGTGATGTATCGGTTCGGCAGTCCGGAAATGCTTGTCGTGAAGGTCGTTCCACCGTCTTTGGTCACGGATACATTGCCATCGCTGGTCCCGACGTAAATAGTCAGCGGGGCGCTCTTCGACACGGCGATCGTCGTTATCACGCCGCTGCCTTTCGTAAGATCCTGACTGATCGCACTCCACGACGTGCCTTCGTTGATCGTTTTATACAGGCGATGCGTTCCGAAGTAAAGCGTCGTCGCTGTTACCGGGTCCATTACCAGCGGAGGTATGAACGACCCGCGATCACTTGCGCTGATGCCATTCTTGCGTTGCGTGACAGAGCTCCCATCGTGACGGAAAATGTTGGCACCGCCAATTGGATCCCACTGGGTTTCGCTGTAAAAGATTTGTGGATTGTCGTAGTTGATCGCGGTGTACCCGCCATCTCCGCCGGAGAATCCGTTCCAATACATCGAGCCGGTGTAGATATGGGTTCCATTGTCCTGGGAACCGCCCATGATTCTCGAGCCGTTGGGCGTGGCCGAGATTCCAGGGTAGTACTGCGTGACGGTGAGACCGGCATTGCGACCAAGCCACGTATTGCCGGCGTCTGTCGATGTGAATATGCCGCCATCAGTGCCGATGTAGAGAAGGTCCGGATTGCTCGGATCGATCGCAATGGAGTGCCAGTCAACGTGAACTTCCATTCCCATCGGATTGAAAGTCGTACCACCGTCCACGGACCTGAATCCGCGTTGGCCGGCGAGATAGATCCGCGCTGCGTCGCGCGGGTCCACTGCGATGGCGAGATCGTACCAGGTTTGCGTACCCATGTCGCCGCGGCTCGAGTTGGTGTACAAGCCACGCGCGGCGAGGCGCGTCCACGTTCCGGCCGCATCGTTCCAGACGAACATTCCGATCAACCCAAAATCGAGGGCATCGTCACCACCAACAACGGCGTAGACGAGGTCGGGTGAGGCGGGCGTCACCGCCAGTTCTATTCGTTGGATATTGTCGGCGGCGACGCCAGGCAACGGAGGAAGCAGCGCCCAGGTAACGCCGTTGTCGATTGATTTATACAGGCCGCGGCGACTCGCATCGAAGTTGTCTGTCGTGCCGGCGAAGATCGTTCCGGCTTTCGTAGGATGCGCAGCCAGACTGGCGGTTGCGCCGATCAGTGAGATGCTCCATGTAGCTCCACCATCGGGCGATCGGTAAATCGCGACGTTGGTGCTGCCGATCAGCACAGTGTTGTCGACCGTGCCGCCCGGCGGTCGCATGACAAGAAGCTTGCCGAATGACGCCGACCCCGCTGGTGTTGTCCCTATCTTGACTCGAAAGCTGGTAGCACCGAGCTGCGTCCAGGTTGCTCCGCCGTCGATGGAGCGAAGAATGCCGCAGCCCCAGCTGTTCGTGTTGTACTCGCCCGTCGCCGCAAAGATGACGTTAGGATCGGCAGCGTCGATCGTGAGCGCGCCAACCGTGAGGTTGCACTGCGTGTCGGTGAGTGGAGTCCAGTATCCACCGCTGGTGCTACGCCACACTCCACCCGACGCCGTCCCAACGAACAACGACCCCGCCGTGCTTGGCGCGACCGCGGTAACTCGACCAACATCAAGCATCGGCCCGGAGGTAAAGAACCCATTGTCGGCGGCGAAGACGCCGTTCGGCCCGAGCGAGCGCCATCCACCCGCAACGCCCGCCGAAAACGCGATGTTGAATTGTGCCTGACGCGAAGACATGACCGACATCCGCGCGCGCTCCATCTGGGCGTAAGGGCGCTCGGTCGACGGGTAGCTGCGCTGGAACCAGAAATACTCCTCACGTCCTTTGACGTCCTCTTTCGCCTCCCCGGTTACTTGCGCCGAGATTGAATTGGCAAAAGCACCGACGATAACAGCGAGGCTGACATAGGAGAGAGCGCGCGCGTTCATCGGTAAACCCTGACCTTTACCGCGTTGCTCTTTCCAGCGCTGGTCTCCACGCTTACGCTGTAACTTCCCGCGCGCAAATTAGAGGGCGGCGCTCCACCACCGAGACTGATGACCTCCGGAATGGTGAAAAGAATCTGCCGTCCGTCGGCGGACGCCGGCACGCTGGCGAGCATTGCGCCGCCGAAATGCACCGTGTTCCTGCCGGGCTGGCCCGGAACGAAGCCTGTGCCGGTAAGTGTGACCTCGACTACTCCGCCGTAGGGAAGCACTACTGAGTCGGGACGGGCAGACTCGATGACCGGCGGACCGACCATCACCACCTTCTCGGCGTCAATCGGTTTCGATTGCGATTGAACCGGTGCGCAGCGCGCAGCTACGACTATGGTCGCCATCGCGGGGGCGGCTGCTATCACCTTGCTGAGTCTCATTGCGACGCTGCGCGGTTAGGTGCCACGGTCAGCACGCTCTTCGCGTCCGTGCGAGTGATCATGTGCATCTCGTCGACAGCAAGCGACAATGTCTTCGCAGCGTTCGCCTGGAGAACGACGAACTTGTAACTCGCGAGCCGGCCGTCAGGAAATCCGCCAGCCGTGGCGCCAGCGAATCGAAGGAGGCCAGGCGAAGGATTGAGCGCGCGCAGTCCGTTGTCGCTCATCGCTATCTCACCCTCGAAGCGAAGCGCCGCGGAATCGTACTTGATCCTCGCCGTATAGCTTCCGACAGTGCCCTGATTTGATTTTGCCTGTACCGACACAACGAGTGCGGCACCGACGGGTGGAGCTGCGTCGGAAATGACGAGGACCGCTTCCACTGCGGGAGCAGGGTTCTCGACCACCGACGACCGGTAGGATTCGGAGCACGCTGCGCTTGCGGCTGCGCCGGCAAAGAGCGCGATCGCACGACTGATCCGGCAACTCGCAAGTTTGGTCATTGTGTGATGATGATCGGAATGCGAGTGGATGTCGACACTGGCAGAAGATCGGCGCCATTCGCATCGACGAGGTCGATCAGTGTGAGCGTGAGGTACCCGGATCGATTTGCGATGAGCTCGACGCCACTAGTGATTGGAGCGTTGAAAGTGAATCGTAGAATCGACAACTGGCCGGTGAGAGCGGTTGCCGATGCCAACGAAAGTCGGATGACGCCGCTTTGAAGATTGCCCATCGTCGGAGAGGGAGTGCCCGTTGGCGTAACGCTTACGCTACTGAAGACGAACGGCGAAGTAGTGTAACCAACGTTGAGCTCGGCACCTCCGATCGGCGTCGAGCGCGTGTCGAGAATCACGTTGATGACGATCGTCGTCCCTGCCGTCGCATTGTAGGAAGTGAGATCGCTGCGCAGAATAGGACCGGTCGCATTGCGGGGAACGATCACGAAGATCGAATCCGGAGCGAATCCAGCTGCCGTCGCCGCAACCCAGGCTTGTCCCTCGGCAACACCAGTGATCCGTCCCTGAGCGTCCACCCTTGCGACACTGGTCGCCCTGCTCGTGAATGTCGTTGACCCAGCGCTCGCTCCCGAGAGTGTCGGCGCGAACACGGTTCCGATGTCGACGATGCGAATCTTTTCGGCTGGGGAGCCGAAACCGGCTGAAGGAGCGACCGTCATCGGAGCGGAGCCGATCGGACCGTTGCTGGTCACGGAAATGTTGGCCGTGCCGAGTGCGACCGAGGTCACGACGCCGCCCGAGTTGACGGTCGCAACGGAAGTGTTGTCGGACGCCCACGTGACGCCTTTGCCGGCGACGACATTACCGGCGGCATCCCTGAACGTCACAGTTGCCTGGGTGGTAGAGCCGACCGCCGTTGGTGATGCCAGCGAGACGGTTGTGGAGACGATGGGAGCGGCGTCGACACTGAGAACCGCTGCGCCACTTTTTCCCTCACTGGTTGCGACGATAGTAGTGGTTCCCGCGTCGACCGCGGTTACCAGTCCGTCATTATTCACGGTCGCAACAAGTGGGTTGCCGGACGACCAGAAGATGTTTCGGCCCGTGAGGACGTTCCCGGCCAGGTCTCTGGTCGTTGCCGTTGCCGGAGTCGTCGCGCCGGAGGCAAGAGAATTAGAACCAAGCGAGACAGTGACGGTGGCAACCGGCGGGGGTGCGACTGTCACGGTAGCCGTGCCGCTTTTCCCCTCACTGCTCGCCGTGATCGTGGTAGTACCCACAGTGAGAGCGGTGACTACTCCTGCCGGCGATACCGTCGCCACAGAACCAGTGCTCGTCGACCAGGTTATCGCGCGCCCGGTGAGCGGATTGCCGCTCGCGTCCTTCGGCGTGCCGGTGGCAGTCGTGGTCTCGCCGATTACGAGCGATGATTTCGCGAGACTGACCGCAATTGTCGCAATCGGAGCTGGCCCGGTGGCGCCGCCCCCGCCGCAAGCGAATGCGGCGAAACACAATGCAATCGTGGTACGGACACGTACCGTCAGCACGTAAAGATGTGTGTCACCGATGCGTTGACGGGCACGTTGATCGCTACGCGGTACGTCCACAGCGCCCCGCCCGAGGCGGTGTAGTTCGCGATTCGCGCCTGGACGACCGGGTTTCCGCGCTTGCTTGGCGGGTAAGCGTCGGTTGCTTTGGTCAGGTAGGCCGCTGATGTTGCGTCACCAATCATATTCTCGGTTCCAACTTCCTCGTCACCCACGTAGAACGTGATTGCCTTGGTTCCTGTGTACGGGCAGGATACCCCATCGAACTTGAAGTAGGCTGTGCCTTGTGCGGTGCGGGGCTCGGTCGAATTGCCGCAGGCGAGAAGCAACCCGCACGCACAAACCACGAGAATGGGCTTGGATAGGAGGAATTTCATTGGCTCATCGTCCAAAAGGGGTCGCCGCACGATAGCACCATTTTTCGAAGGATGAAACAGCCTATTTCGGCGCGCCGAGCATCGTCTGAAACGGACCCTCGCCATGCAGCTGAATCACCACCGGGCCACTCGCGGCGCTGCCGCCGAAGTGCGCGTGACGTGGCGGGATATGGATGAAATCGCCGGGCCCATAAGTCTTTAGCGCACTCGAATCCGCGGTGTTGCCCATGCCGAGCCGGAACGTACCCGACACCACCGATAGATTCTCGACGCCGGGATGCCAGTGCAGCGGAACTCGGTAACCCGCGGGAAGCTGCAGACGCACAACGTAAGGACCTTTGGCACCGGGATCACCCTGCAGGACCGCGAGCTTCATCCCGGGATCGAAGCCCGGGCGTGAGAAGTCGCTCCAGGTGAGAGCATTGGCGGCAACAACCTTCACATCGCCCATTTCCATCGGGGTCGTGGCCGATGATGCCGCGGTCGGCAACGGCTTTGTCGTATTGGGCGCGTCGAGCGCTACTCGCCACTTGCCGTTGATCTTGTGCCAAATGGTTACGTAGTTACCCTCGTCCGAGTCGCGGCCCTGAGGCGTATCGAACGAATCGGTGTAGGTGCCGTACTCGATCCCCACCGTTGGACTCACGACCTCGATTTTTGTCGGCATCCAGTGCATCACAAGGCCCGGAGTGTTCACTGCCTCGGTCCATCCCGCGCGAATGGCCGCGGATCCCTTTACGAGCGGCTGGTGCGACAGCATGACGATCGCGTCCGGCGTGTGGAGCGCGACGATTCCCTCAACGTTTTTTGCCGCGACATCGCGCTGCCATTGGTCTGAAAGTGCGCGTATCGCATTGACCTCACTCTGTTGGCCACGCGCGGCAACGGCAAACGCGGCGATCGCGATCGCGGCCAGCGGCAGCGTCGCCGCGATCCTTCTGGCGCTAATCATCTAGCCTCCTCTGTACCGGGTGGGAGTGGAGGGCGGTGAAGCATCGATCCTGGGGGCGTCCAGCATAGGTGAGGGCGACAGCCCCGTCAAGTCAAACTGCTCCCGTCCGTTCGTATTGCTGCGCCAAAGGGGCAGGCGTAGCTTGGACCCGGATGAACGGCACTCGCACGGGACAGCGCACCGACGCGTTTCGCGTCGCGGCGATGGTGGTGGCGCTCGCTGTCGCCCTGCTGCTGCTCTGGCACACACGCAATCTCGTGCTCACCGTTTTCCTGGGAGTGTTGTTCGCGCTCGCCGTAAGCTCCGGGGCGGATCGTCTTCAGCGTTACCGCGTGCCACGAGGGGTTGCCGCTCCGCTACTCGTGTTGGGATTCCTTGGAATTCTTGCCGGTTTCGGAACGTGGATCGGTCCGACCGTGCGCACCCAGACGCGCGAGCTGAAGACCAAACTTCCCGAGGCTCTGGAGAAGCTCGAGACCTGGGTTCATTCGCGAGGGGGCGGAATCATCGCCACGATCGTCGGGCTCGATGAAGAACCGTCCACAACGACTACAGCATCGAGTACGCCGACTGGAAGCGTGGCTCCCGACACCGTCGCGGTCGTTCC
Organism: Gemmatimonadaceae bacterium; assembly: GCA_045803975.1. Taxonomy (GTDB): domain Bacteria; phylum Gemmatimonadota; class Gemmatimonadetes; order Gemmatimonadales; family Gemmatimonadaceae; genus UBA4720. The sequence goes on along the minus strand of JBJMOA010000071.1, from coordinate 3,398 downwards.
GACTACCGACGAAACCGCCAAGGCACCCAAGCTTCGTGACCGCATCATTGGGCAGCTCGGTGGCGCGTCGCGCTTCTTCCTGCCCGTCCTCAGCCACACGCTCGCGATCGTCGCCGGATTGGTGCTCGTCGTATTCCTCTCGATCTATCTCGCGATCGATCCATCGCTCTATCGACGCGGGATCCTGCGACTGGTTCCGGAGCCTGCGCGACCACGCGCGGACAGAACGCTGACGGCGATCGCGGTCACGCTCAGAAAGTGGCTCGTCACGCAGCTCATCGCGATGCTGGTGATCGGAGTGATCACGACGCTGGTCTTGCTCGGGCTCAGAGTACGCGCAGCAGTGCCACTCGGCATTCTTGCCGGATTGTTGGAATTCGTCCCCACACTTGGCCCGATCTTGAGCGCGTTGCCGGCGATCGCGATGGGGTTTGTCGATTCTCCCGAGAAAGCGGTCGCCGTCACGATCGCGTACGTGGGCATCCAGTTCCTCGAGAACCATTTGCTGATTCCGATGCTGATGAAGCAGGGAATCAACATTCCGCCGGCGCTGACCATTGTCATGCAGGCGCTGATGGCTCTCGTGTTCGGCTTTCTCGGGGTTCTGGTGGCAGTGCCGCTGCTCGCGACGGTCATGATCGGCGCGCGCATGGCGGCGGGCGACGAGACATGAGATGAAACTGCCTGTTTTCATCTTGGAGTTGCTCTGCAGTCTCGCCCTCTTTGCGCCAACCTGTACGGTCGGAGCGCAGTCCCTGCAGCAGGTCGCCGACAGCTCGCCGTTTCGCCCGCTCGATCTTCCCACCCCGAACGACGTTCGCAGCGGCAGCGGAAGGCCCGGCCCGAAGTACTGGCAGCAGCGAGTCGACTACAAGATCGAGGCGACACTCGACCCCGCGAAGAACGAGCTGCGCGGTCGAGAGACGATTCACTATGTGAATCGTTCGCCCGACTCGCTGCCGTATCTATGGCTGTTCGTCGAGCAAAACCTCTGCGCACCCAACAGCATCACCAACAAGCTCAATCAGCCGCCGCTCGTCTTCCTCGGCTCCACCTTTGATTTCTCGTGTCAGGGCTTCAAGGGCGGTGGCCGCATGGAGTCGCTGCGCGTGAACGGAGTTGATGCGAAGCGCACGGCGTACGGCACGACAATGCGCGTCGACCTGCGCACACCACTGGCTCCAGGGAAGTCGCTCGACATCGAGACTGTCTGGCGCTTCAACGTTCCGGCGATGGGTGGCGGCCGGATGGGACACGACGGGCCGCTCTACGAGATGGCGCAATGGTACCCGAGAATGGTCGTGTACGATGACGTTCGCGGCTGGAACCACGAGCCGTACATCGGCGCCGGCGAATTCTATCTGGAGTACGGAAATTTCGATGTCTCCCTCACGGTTCCCGCCTCGTACATCGTCGCTGCTACCGGTGAGCTCGCAAATCCGGAACACGTTCTAACGCCGACGCAACGCACACGCCTCGCCGCTGCTCGAAGTTCGGAAACACCAGTTGCGATCATCACGGCGAATGAAGTCGGTGACATGGAGCGCACGCGACCTCGAGTTTACGCCGTGGGAGAGTTGTCCGCGCTCGACCCGGTTCCCTCGCTGATCTGGCATTTCACCGCCAGTAACGTGCGCGATTTCGCCTTTGCCGCCGCACCGAACTTCCGCTGGGATGCGAGTGGCTACAACGGCATCCTCATCGAAAGTCTGTACCGCCCATCGGCGACGAAGTGGACGGAGGTCAATCGTATGGGTCGCGAGGCGATCAAGTACTTCAGCGAGCAGTGGTATCCTTACCCGTGGTCGCATGCGACGACCGTCGAAGGTCCCATCGAAGGAATGGAATACCCGATGCTGACCTTCACGCCCAACAGTCCCTCGCGCGAGGATCAACAGTGGGTGATCGCGCACGAGTTCGGGCACGAATGGTTCCCGATGATCGTCGGCTCGAACGAGCGACTGTATCCGTGGATGGACGAAGGCTTCAACACCTTCATCGATCTTGCGAACGCGGCCAAATATTTCCAGGGCACGCCATACGGTGACACGATCGAAGTGCACCCGCTGCACCTGTACGCCGAGCACGCGAAGCCGGGCGACGAACAGCCGCTGATCACGAACCCGACGCAAGTGCGCGATCTCTTCTGGATCGGATACCAGAAGCCCGCCCTCATGATGCAGATGCTTCGCTACGAAGTGCTCGGCAAAGACCGGTTCGACGCTGCGTTCCGCGAGTACATCAAGGCGTGGGCGTTCAAGCATCCGACGCCAGCGGATTTCTTTCGCATTATGCGTGATCAATCGGGAATGGATCTCGATTGGTTCTGGCGGGGTTGGATTTACTCGACCGCGCGTCTCGATCAAGCAGTGGATTCAGTGGGCGTTCGCGCCGACGGCGGTGCGAATGTTTACCTCTCAAATCGCGGGACGATGGTGATGCCGGCGGAGATCGCGCTCACATTCAGCGACGGATCTCGCACCACCGTGAATCTGCCCGTCGAGATGTGGAATCTTGGATCAGCCTTCGTCTACCGAGTGCCAGAAAAAAAACGGGTCTCGCGGGCGCAGTTGGATCCGAGATCCGCGCTCCCGGATATCAACCGGGCTAACGATGCATGGCCGAGGTAGGGAAGCGGGAAGCGGGAAAACATGGAGCTTTTGCAGAACCATTACACGTGAAGATGTAGATAATCTTTCGCATCCTACCTAAATCCAACTGGCTATGCGCACGATCTCGCTTCTCGCCATCGCAGTATTTGTCCTCGGCTGCGCGCCAACACCAACAGTTGCGCCGTCCCCGCTCTCCGGCACGGGTGGCCTCTACATGCCGCGCGCTATAAAGGCGGCGTACCAGAAGGGAACGAGATCGCCCGATGGCAGACCGGGACCAAACTACTGGCAGAATCGCGCACGGTATTCGATCGCGATAACAGCGTTGCCTCCTGACCGCACAGTCCGCGGCACCGAACAGATCGTCTATGCGAACAACAGCCCGGACACGCTCGAGAATCCCGTCATCAAGCTGTTCATCAACATTCACAAGCCCGGCGCGCCGCGCGCGTTCGGTGCGACGCCGGACTACCTGACATCGGGTGTGCACTTCGATTCTGTGAGGGTGAACGGCCAGCCAGTGTCGTGGCAGGTCACGCCGAACACGTTTACTTCGCCGTCGTTCAAGCTGCCAACGCCCCTGTTGCCCCACGATTCCGTGCGCCTCTCGTTCAAGTGGCACTACGACATCTCGCTGAGCAGCAATCGCGAAGGAATGATCGACTCGACGACCTGGTTTTTCGCGTACTTCTACCCGCGCGTCGCGGTTTACGACGACTACAACGGCTGGGATCGCATCGACTTCACCGACCTGCAGGAGTTCTACAGCGACTTCAACGACTACGA
>JBJMOA010000070.1:0-12606 GCA_045803975.1 Gemmatimonadaceae bacterium | reverse complement strand
CTTCGGCCAGGATGTCGCCGACGTCTCGCGTGAAGAGTATCTCGGCAAGGTCAAGGGCAAGGGTGGTGTGTTCAAGGTGACGTGGGGCCTGCAAAAGGAATTCGGCAGTGCCCGGGTCTACAACTCGCCGCTGGCCGAGGCGAACATCGTCGGACGCGCGATCGGCTTGGCGATTCGGGGATTCAAGCCGGTAGTCGAAGTCCAGTTCTTCGACTACATCTGGACCGCCTACATGCAGCTGCGAGACGAGCTCGCGACGATGCGCTGGCGCTCCAACAACAGCTTCTCGGCGCCGGTCGTCGTGAGAACGACATACGGCGGGTACATCCGCGGCGCGATCTACCATTCTCAGACCGGCGCGACGCTGTTTACGCATTGTCCGGGCTTGCGCGTCGTGTGCCCCGCGACTGCGCTAGACGCCAACGGCCTGCTGCGCACCGCGATCCGGTGCGACGATCCCGTGCTGTTTCTCGAGCACAAGCACCTCTACCGCCAGACTTACAACAAGTCCGCGTATCCGGGTGCCAACTTCATGATCCCGTTTGGAAAGGCGAAGGTCGTGCGGGAAGGGACTGATGTAACAGTCGTTACATATGGAGCAACGGTTCAGCGCGCGTTGACGGCGGCGAATGCCGTCGCGGACGACGGAATCTCGGTCGAAGTCGTTGATCTCCGGACACTGAGCCCCTGGGACCGCGAAGCGGTTTTCGAATCAGTGAAGAAAACTTCGCGAGTGATCGTGGCGTACGAGGACGCGCTGTCGTGGGGATACGGCGCGGAGATCGCAGCCGCGATCGCAGACGAATGCTTTGCGTGGCTCGACGCGCCAGTAAAGCGGATCGCGTCGACGGATACGTTCGTTGGCTACGCGCCGCGACTCGAGGATTCGATACTGCCGCAGGTCGAGGATTTCAAAACGGCCTATCAGTCCATCGTAAAGTTTTGAGCGGGACGCGGGAAATAAAAGCAGTCGAGTGTCGGCGCGCGGCTAGGGATAACGCGTTGCGGGTTGCGAGTAGCACCGTTCCCGGTTGCCGGTGAACTGCGGTGCGAACTTGTCGGAGCGGACTTAAGGCAAAGTCAACTGCTTTTGCAATTACACCAGTAGTGAAGTTCGTGCGGTAGTCTCCGGGAACCGGCAACCGTGCTACTGGCAACCCGCAACGCGTTATCCATAAGTCGAGTAGTAACTCAATCCGTTGTTTTTAGGTCGAGAGTTCCGAGGGGCCAGATTACTATATTATGCCCATGACGACGACCATTTCGATCTCGGGCATGTCCTGTGTGCATTGCGTCCGCGCGGTATTCACCGCGCTCTCGGGCGTTAAAGGAATCGATCGAGCCGATGTCTCGATCGGCCGCGCCGTCATCGAGCACGACGGAAGCGTTACGCCCGAGCAGATTCGCGACGCGATCGCCGTCGCCGGCTACGAAGTAACGGACTCGAAGACCGACCGCCGCACCCTCCCGCTCGCACCATGAAAACCCCCGCCTACAATCCGCCGATCGAAGACGACGAGGAGCGGACGGTAGGCGCGTTGCTCGCGCCCGACATCCTCGACATGCTCGAGGAAGGCCCGGACGCCATTCCCGCCGAGACCGAGGAGCTTCACGCCAAGGATCTGGCGGACGTCGCTCAGGCGCTCCCCCGCGAGATGGTTGCGCCATTCCTCTCCGCACTTCCGCTCGAGCGGGCGGCCGATGTCCTCGAGTACCTGAACGAGGAGCTGCGCAGCGAAGTCCTCGAGACGATGAGCGCGCGCCAGGCCGCCGAGCTCGTCACGGAGATGACGCCGGACGACCGCGCCGATACCCTCGAGGGACTCGAGGAAGCAAGCGCCGAGGAGATCCTCTCCGAGATTCCCGCCGCCGAGCGCGCGGAAACGGAGAAGCTGCTGGCTTACGATCCGGACTCCGCTGGCGGACTGATGACGACGGAATTCGTGTCGGTGTCGCAGGACACGCCGGTCGAGGAAGCACTCGCTGCCGTGCGCCGCATCGCCAGATCCGAGCGGCGTGAAGCGATGAACACTATCTACACGACGGATTCGTCGGGTCGCGTGCAGGGAGTGATGGCGTTGCGCGAGCTGCTCGCCGCCGCCGAAGGTGCGAAGGTCTCAGACATCGCGTGGCAGGAAGTCCAAACGGTTCCGGTCACCGCCGACCGCGAAGAAGTCGCCCGCGTAACGCGCGAGTACGATCTCGTCGCAGTGCCTGTTGTCGACAACAACGGCGTCATTCAGGGCGTCGTTACCGTCGACGACGTCATCGACGCGCTCGTCGAGGAGCACACCGAGGACGTGCAGCGTTTCGGTGGAATGGAAGCGCTCGACATGCCCTACACCCAGATCGGGTTCTTCTCGATGATCGGCAAGCGCGCGCCGTGGCTCGCGGCGCTCTTCCTGAGCGAGATGTTGACCACCACTGCGATGGGCCACTTCCAGGGCGAGCTCGAGAAAGCCGTAGTGCTCGCGCTCTTCGTCCCGCTCATCATCAGCTCCGGGGGCAACTCCGGATCTCAGGCCACGTCGCTCATCATCCGCTCGCTCGCACTCGGTGAGATCAAGCTGCGCGATTGGTGGCGCATCATGCTGCGCGAGCTTCCCTCCGGCTTAATGCTCGGCGTGATCCTCGGCGTCATGGGAATCGCGCGGATTCTGCTGTGGCAGTACCTCGGCATCGGACAGTATCCGCACCCGAACCTTCTCGCGGCGACAATCGGCCTCGCGCTTGTTGGGGTGGTTACGTTCGGCTCACTCGCTGGCTCGATGTTGCCGTTCGTGCTTCAGCGGCTCGGCTTCGATCCCGCGAGCGCGTCCGCTCCGTTCGTCGCGACGCTCGTCGACGTTACCGGTCTCTCGATTTACTTCTACGTCGCGCTTCTGATCCTTCGCGGCACGCTGCTGTAAAAAGTTCCTCCCGCAGTTAGTCGCTGCGCCTCAGCGCCAAAAGATATTCCGCGATCGCACGCACATCTTCCTCGCGAATCTTCGTGCTGTCGAACGACGGCATTGCGCCGAGTCCGTGTCTTATCTGAAAGCGAATCGCAAACGCTGGAGCGGGCTTGTTGTTCAGCGGTGGACCAAGGCCAGCTCCGCCACCCGGGTGACAGTAGTCACACTGTTTCTTGAAAACCTGCTCGCCGCGCGCAATCGTCGCGTTGGCCGGTACGAATGCCGGTTTCTCGGGCTCGTCTCGCTTGGCCGACCCGCAGGCCACAAAACAACCTGGCGCGAGAACCATGAGGATCGCGCTACGGAGTGATGTCATCTTGCACGCTCCGCTGAAGCACGCCGGACTCGCCAGATCACGCCCGTTTTCTCCCGCGCGACAGGCCCCTTGTCGGAAACGGTCATGATGCCGAAGTCCGTTATGTAAAGCTCGCTGCCGCCGGGTCCGAAACGAGCGTCCACCGGCCGCTCGATGCCTTTCGATCCAATTTCCGACGCAGGACCGTGCGTCTTCCCTTTGTTGATAATGAAGTCGCGCACGTCTCCGGTCTTGAGATCGACTCGCACCACGCGAGCGCCGACCGGTGCCCAGACTTTACCCGTCTTCGGCGTCATGTCGCCGAATTGCGCGATGAATGCCTCTCCGACGTGACCGAATGCCTGGTTCGTCGAAAAGTCGAATCCGTTCGACGAAGAATGCACGGCCAGTCGTGCTACGGGTTGCGGCGGCGGATTCGGCAAGGCGGCGAGGAGCGCGGATGGCTGCGGTTTACCTTCCGGCTTGAAGCGCTCCTGCGCCACTGGAATTCCACCGGCAAAGTCGGGCCACCCGTACCATTTCCCGGTTTCAATCCGGTACAAGTGGTCGGCCCCGCCGAATATTCCGCGACTACCGCGGATGTCGAAGCCGTTCTCGGTGATGTAGAGCGTGCCGTCCGGAGCGAACGACAAACCGTATGGATTCCGGAAGCCCCACGCTACCAGATCCGGTGGGCCACCATTCGATGCAACGCGCAGCACGGACCCTGAGCAAGGTACGCTGCCGCGAATGACCTGCCCGGGCGTAGTCGGAGTGCCGAAAGGAACGAATGCGCCCGTCGTCGCGCGACGCGCCGAATCCGCGGCGCGGACGTCGCGCGTCTCGTAGTTCTTCCCAGCCAACGTGATGTCCCGACATGGAATGTCGTGGAACGTCGGATGCCGCTTTAGCCACCCGAATTCCCCATTGTCTTCACCCACGACTCCGGAATTCGTCGCTGTTCCGATCGAGAAATAGATCGATCCGTCCGGTCCCGCGACCGCACGATTCACGTGATGATCGCCCATGCTCGGCAGACTGTCGACTAGAACGGTCGTCGTACCATCTGGGGTAACGCGGATGATTCGTCCGCCATCTCTCGCGCCGCCTTCCGCGATGAGGAATGCGCCATTGGAAAAACTCACGCCGGTCCACGGCGGTTTCGTCCCCCGCGCTACTTCGACGAGGCGTCCCTCCGGTTCGACACGCAGTAATCGTGGAGTAGTCCATTTTTCGCCGTACACATACCCGGCCTCGATGACGTGAAGGCGTCCGGCATCGTCGAAGGCGACCGCAGTTGGAAAGGTCAAGCCGGTTGCAACCGCATCTATCTCATAGCCGGGCGGCAAGGAAATGTCCCCCGCCGCGACCGCGCGTGGCAGTTCTGCGGAGCCCGTGCCCGCGCCGTGTGACCTTCGGAAGCGGTAAATGTTGTTGAAGGCGAGCGCTGCGCCCACGAGTATCGCGATGACGACAACAACAACCCATAGCGGTACTCTGCCAGATCGATTCATTCATCACCTCGCATGACGCGATGCCGAGCGCGCCCATCGCAGTCTCGCGATTGCGACGGTCGCGCTCACTGTCGGTAGATCAAGTTGTTCTGAGCTTGCCGTTCATTCCGTTGGGGAAGATCCCGCCGCCACTGACGCCCGTTCGGTCCGTCAGATAAACGATGCGCAGCACTTGTTGCGGCGTCCTCGCGAATGCTCGACCGTCCGTATCGGAAGGGACAATGTTCGCTTTGCCGTTCAACACTATTCCCTGATCCAGATCTTCCGGTCCATCAAGTCGATCTCGCGCGTCGGAGATCGCATTGGCGGCGTTGCGTGCCGCGGTTCCCATTCGGTAAAGCGTCGAACGCGCCATTCCCATGTGGTACGCTTCCACCGCAAGGATGCCCGCCGCCGACGCGAGAAAATCCTTGTTGACGATCAATGGCGCCGCACCACGGTACGCCGTTACGCCGACATCTTCCATCAGCATCCCGCCGAGGAAGAAGTTCATCTCGCTCGCAAACGGATCGAAGTTGTCGCCAAGGCCGGCCGCCTTGGCCGCGGCGGCGAAACCGCCGGCGATGTCGATCGTCGGGCGACTCACCGCGGCGCTTCCGAGAACCTTCCGATAGAAGCGCACGTGTGCGAGCTCGTTCTGCGCGACTTCTTCCATGAACTCACGCAGATCTGAATTCTGCCACGGAACCATGTGACCGCCGTTGACCGTTCCGGGGTTCGGGCCGGCGTCGGCGTCGCTCATGCCCTGACCCGTAGTTCCTCGCAGGTAATACTCGGTCTCCAGCGACTCGAGATTGAGCGCGAAGTTGAAGATGTCGGGATCCGAAATTCCCATCGCCGCGGCGGCGGTCGCAGCTACTGTCGCACACCCGGGTACAGCGGCAGCGGCGCCAAGTGCGCCAATTGCCTTTACTGCCGAGCGGCGGCTCATGGTTGCGGTGGGTGGTTCTGCTCGCATGAGTACCTCCGTGATGAGCCCAACGCGTTGGGCTAGGAAGAAAACGCAGTTTGTGCTGCGAAATTCGCATAACGCATTCCAGATCAGTGATTTGATGCCGGACGGCCGACGCTGTGGAACTTCCCTCTGATTTTTCAACACGGTTTGAATCTTGAACGTTTGATGGGCGGGGATGTCCGTCACAAACGCCAACATTCTTTCACACAATGACGACCCCAGCGATTCACGCTGGAAATCCGGCGGGCCGAGTGCTCAACCAGCTGCGTCACCGTCAGATGACCGTGGAGGAGCTCGCGCGCGCACTGGGACTCACCAACAATGCGATACGGAACCAGCTGCGGAAGCTCCTGGAAATGGGGTTCGCCGAGCGGGTCGGAAGTCGTCCGGGAGCGAGCAAGCCGTCGGCAGTTTATGGAATAACCCTCGACGGTCAGGTTCAGTTCTCAACGCTCTACCTGCCGGTATTGACGCGATTCCTCAAGGTGGCGGAGCGGCGATGCGCGGGCGCGCAACTGGAGACGTTGATGAGCGAGACCGGCGCGCTTCTCGCTGACACCTTCCCCAAACCGTCAGGGGCAATCGCGAAGCGGGTCAACGCGGCAGCGAAAGTATTTGCCGGCTTCGGCGGAATGTCGCAGGTTACTACGCGCAATGGAAACCTGGTGCTTCGAAGCGCGGCGTGTCCGTTGGCAGCGCTTACCGCGCAGCACAAGGCGGCATGCAATGTCCTCGAGGGCTTCCTCACCGAGTTTCTTGCTGCGCCCGTGACCGTGTGTTGTGAAGTGGAGACGGAGCCACGCTGTTGTTTTGAAATACGCGGCTGAAACGGGAGTTCAAACACCTTACCAGGAGATACACAGCATGAATACCACGATTCAAAAGTTGGCCGCGGTTTTCGGCGTCGTGTTCATCCTCGTCGCGATCCTCGGGTTCATGCTCCCCGGTGGAATGGCGATGCAGCCCGCCGATCCAGCGACGGCTCCAAAAATCCTTGGCTATTTTCCCGTGAACTTGCTGCACAACATCGTGCACCTGCTGTTCGGGGTGTGGGGGCTCGCCGCTTCGCGGAACTGGGGCGCCTCGCGACAGTTCTTCATCGTTGTCGGTATCATCTACGCGCTGCTAACCGTGATCGGATTCCTGTCGCCGACGGGGTTTGGCTTCGTTCCGCTCGCCGGAGCTGACATTGGGCTGCACTGTGTGCTCGCGATCGTGATGCTGGCGATTGGCTATACCGCGAAACCTGCTGGCTCCGCGGCAATCGCCTAGCGCTATTGAGTCGCGCCTACTTTTGCGGTAGCCGAATCGGACTGTAGTGGCGCACCGGTTGCGCCCGGAACGGCGCTCCCTCCAGTGGAGCGCCGTTTTGCCGTATCGAGGTGTGCGACACTGGAGACGATCCCCTGCTCGAGCCAGGCGTGCTCTCCACGCAGAACTTCCATCGCGACCTTATAAATCGCGGGATCGTTGGCGCCGAAGAGGTGGTCGAAATGGGCGTTGATACGGTCGCGCGCCTCGAGGCAGAATGCATCTGCCAGCGTCACCGCCTCCTGCCTTCCCTGCTTTGCAAGCATTTGAGCTCGCACGCACGCGGCCGACATCGCGTACAGTTCGGCGCCGATGTCCACTGCGCGGAACAACACCATCTGACGCCGCTCCAGCTTGGGGCCGAACCGGACCATGGCGTGGAATATGGACCGTCCGAGATGACGTGTCGTTCGCTCGATATAGCGCACGTGGTGCGCAAGCCTGCCGAACTCTCCATAGCGTCTCAACCGTGACGCGTTGAGCCAGCGCGACGGATACCAGGTCAGATAAAACGGCGTCGCCTTCGCCATCGCCGAAAGTTTTTCCTGCAGCGTGGATTCAGGGTTGACGATGTTGAACGCGAGCTTGAAGTGGTAATCCACTGCTTCGCGCGCGATGAACAGGCGCATGATTTCCGACGATCCCTCGAAGATCAGATTGATGCGGAAGTCCCGCATCGCTCGCTCGATTGGAATCGCCGCTTCGCCACGCCGCGCCAGCGACTCCGCCATCTCGTAGCCGCGGCCGCCGCGTATCTGCATCGTGTCGTCGATGATCTTCCAGCCAGCCTCGGTGTTGTAAAGCTTCGCCAACGCTGCCTCGAGGCGAATGTCGTAGCCGCCTCTCTCGTACAACGCCGCCGAGAGCTCGGCGACGGCTTCCATCGCAAATGTGTAAGCGGTCATCCGCGCGAGTTTTTGTGCGACCGCTTCATGCTTGCCGATCGGTTGGCCCCACTGCACACGCTCGTTGCACCATTTCCGGGTGATCGACACCATTTGCTTTCCAGCTCCAGCGCACCCGGCGGGAATGGTGAGGCGTCCGGTATTCAGCGTGACGAGCGCGAGCTTGAGACCTTTGCCTTCTTCCCAGAGGATGTTCTCGCGTGGAACCTTGACGTTCGTGAAGCGGATGACGCCGTTCTCGAGTGCCTTGAGGCCCATGAAGCGAAGACGATGAACCACCTCGACGCCGGGCATTGACGCGTCGACGATAAACGCCGTTATCTGCTTTCGGGGTTTCCCGCCGACCACCTTGTCGGGCGTCCTCGCCATCACCACGAACAGCTCGGCGCGGGTTCCATTGGTGCACCAGAGCTTTTCGCCGTTGATGATGAAGCTTCGTCCGTCTTCCGTGGGAGTGGCGGTGCAGCGCATGTTGGCCGGATCCGAACCCGCGTCGACTTCCGTGAGTGCAAAAGCCGAAATCGCACCCTTCGCGAGGCGGGGGAAGAATTTGCGCTTTTGTTCATCGGTCCCGAACAGTTTGAGCGGCTGCGGAACGCCAATCGACTGGTGCGCTGATAGAAGTGCTGTAAGTGATCCGTCCTTGGACGTCACCATCTCGATCGCGCGGATGTAGCTCATTTGCGACAAGCCCAGTCCGCCGTACTCAGTGGGGATCTTGATGCCGAACGCGCCCATGTCGCGCAGCTCCTGCACGAGCGACTCGGGGATCTCGCCGGTGCGATCGATCTCCTCCGAGTCGACGCGCTCCATGAACGCGCGCAGCTTATCCATGAAGGGCTTCGCGCGCGCTTCTTCGGCGGCGTCCGCCGGAGGGTGCGGATGAATCAGATCGAGGCGGAATCGTCCCAGAAAGAGCTCGCGCACGAAGCTCGGATGCGCCCACTCGGTCTCGCGCGCCGACTCGGCAACGTCACGCGCTTCCTTTTCACTCGCTACTCCGACCGACGTGTCGCTCATGTGCGCCTGAGAAAGATCACCAGTCCAATAATAGAGATCGCCGCAAACGAAAACCACTGGATCGCGTAGTTGAGATGCGGTCCCTCGTCGAGCGCTGCCGGTGCAACGCGTGGTGGCGCGCTCGGCGACGTCGATGAATCCACGAGCACCACATAGTAGTTGGCGATCGGATACGGAAGAATCTTTTGCAGCGCCGCACGATCGAGTCGTCGGAAGGATCTTGGATGAGACGGATTGGGTGTAGGAAATGGCCCTTTGGTCGGGAAGGTCTCGACGAAGCCGTTACCGTCGATCGTGTCCGCTTCGCGCCAGGGCTGCGTATCGACAGTAGTGCCGTCAGGCGAGTAGACCCACCCGCGATTGACCAGCACCACGGTGTCTTTCCCGTTGCGCAGCAGCGGTGTCAGGATGTTGACGCCGGGCGAGCCATTGCGAACGCGCAGGGTATAGATGATTTCCTGCGCGTGATCGTAATCGCCTTTGACATGGACACGGCGAAAGTGCGCCGCGGCGGTATCCGCCGGCAGCGAATCCAATTCGACAGGAGGTGCGCTACGTCGCGCTTCCAGAAACGCATTCGTCCGCTTCCGCTCGGCGAGTCGGCGTAGCTGCCAAACCCCGAGGGAGATGAAGAGGATCGCGAATACGATTGCAATGAAGCTAAGAATCGATTTCCGGAGAGTCACCCGCGAAATCTAGCGCGCTTGCCCCCTTCCCCTCTCCCTTTCCCCTTCCCCTTAGAAGAGCGACATCTGCTCACCGAGCAAATCGGGATCGACCGCCGTTAGTCCGAGCCGGGATTGAAAATCACGTGCCGTCGAAGGACTGTGCCCCGAAAAAGTATTCGCTACGTACCCGTAGACGTGTGAGACTTTCTCAGCCATCACCTCGATCGCGTCGGTCCACGCGTCGACCTCAGGTGAACGGTCGACCTGCACTCTCGCGTAGTCGACGAGGTCCCGATTCGGTCCCATCCATCTGATATACGCGAAATCGGCCGTCGGCCGCGTCGCGAGGTTGAGCATCAACTTGCGGGGTATCCATCTGCCATCGACGAGCGCAAGCGCGATGTTGTGTTCTTGCAACAGTGCGAGCACCCCGTCGGTGATCCAGCCGCGATGTCGGAACTCGATCGCGAAGCGCAGATCGCGCGGCACGCGGCCAATGAAATCGACCAGCGCCGGGAGCTCGCCTGGTTGGAAGTCCGGACCTGTTTGCACGAGTATCGGGCCGAGTTTGTCGCCGAGCTCGCGCACTCGCTCGAAAAAAATCTCCGACGCGCCGGTGACGTCGCGCAGCCTCTGCTCGTGAGTGATCTCCTGCGGCAGCTTCAGCGCGAAGACGAATCCCTTCGGCGTGCGGTCGACCCAGCTCCGGATCGTCGTCGCGGCCGGGGATGCATAGAAGGTCGAATCAACTTCGACGGAGTCGAAGGCTCGCGAGTAGACGGTCAGGAAATCCGAGGGCCGCGTGCCAGCCGGATAAAAGGGTCCGACCCACGCCTCGTAGTTCCAGCCCTGCGTGCCGATATGGATCTCCGCGGCCATGCGGTTCAATCGGGCGCCGCGGACTGCCGATGTCAAGCCGTCGTCGCGGGGGCCGCTCCCGGCAGCAATTGCGGTGCTCGCGGATCACGCCGCGCCACCGCTTGAATCAGCGGGGGGGAGATAAGCGTCGTCAGCAAAACCATCAGAGTAATCGCACCAAATAGAGACGCATCGAGGGCGCCGATTGCGAGCCCGGTCTGCGCGACGATCAGCTCCACTTCCCCCCGCGGCAGTATCGCCATTCCGATCAGCGCCTTGTTTCCCTTGAACCACCACGGGATGTACGCGGCCAGAATCTTTCCCACCGCTCCCGCCACCAGGAGCACCACCGTAATCAGCAACGTCCTCGGCGCCGCCAGCGCCCGGATATCCACGGATGCGCCGACCGAGGCGAAAAAGATTGGCGTCAGCAGACTTCCCACCGCGCCCGCTGAGCGACGTAACTGATCGGATTGGTCGATGCTATTGAGTAGAACCCCGGCGACGAATGCGCCAACGATGATCGCCGAGCCGAGTAGACCGGCTAGCGCGGCGAGGAGAAACGCAAATGCGACTCCCATCACCGCGATCGTCGTCGGTGAGCGAAGCTTGTGAAGTGCGCGAAAGAGTGGGGGAATCACGAATCCGCCGACAGCGATGGCGACCGCGACGAAGCCGAAGGCAACGAGGCTGGTCCGTGTTATCCCTGCCGCCGTAATCGCTGTGCCGGCGGCGAAACTTCCAATCACCGAGAGCAGCACCAACCCGATGATGTCGTCCAACACCGCCGTTCCCAGAACAACCCGGCCCTCTTCCGTCTGTAAAAACCCCAGGTCCGACAGCACTCGGGTCGACACGCCAATAGATGTGGCGGTGAGGGCGGCAGCACAGACGATCGCGGCGAGACTACCGACGCCCATGGCAATCAAGGCGACATAGCCGAACACGAACGGTAACGTAACTCCGACTACGGCGATCACCGCAGCGGTGCCCACAACCTGACCAAGGGCACGCAGGTCAGTCTCCAGTCCGATCTCGAACAGTAGGATGAGGAGACCCAACTGGGCGAGTGTGCTGATTGCCAGATCGCTGGGGTCGAGCACGCCGAGCATCGACGCGCCGAGTATGACGCCGCCAATGAGCTCACCGAGAATGGCAGGCTGCCCCAGCTTGACTGCCAGCACAGACAGACCGCGAGTCGTAATGAGAACCGCCGCGAGAACGAGCAGCAGCACTACGACCGAATGCGTGTCGTTCATCGGTAGGTCTCGAAGAAACCGAGACCAGCTCCAGTCAGCGGCGTTCCATCCAGCCGGCCCGAGATTCGCGCGGTCCCCTTCATCTGAATAAAGTAGGGACGCGCTTTCTCGCTGCCGAGGGGGTCGCCGCGCTCGTTCTCACGTAGCGTGGCGCGCGGACGCGTGTCGGTGGCGATCGCGTCCTCGATCGTGAGCTCGACGTTGAGCGTGTCCGCCCCGCGCACATCAGCGAAGCGAGCGTAGGACGGAACACGGATCGTCGTAGTACCAACACGAACGATACGATCATCCTGATAAGAGATCAGCTTCGGCCGAAAGACGGCGCGGAACCCGAGTGAGTCCACCAGGTACACTAGAACCGGAGGGATGGAGGATGCAGTGTCTGGCGGATAGACGCGCCCGTAGAGAAAGGTGTACGGGCCCACGTGCGCCGCACCCCAATCCCAGGTAACGCCGCGCCAAACGCCCCAGTTGTGATCGTGATACGACTGGGCGTCGGTGAGCCGCTCGCACGCGCCATCCACGCACAAGCGTCCGGTGGCAGACGCGCGCAATGCGGGCACCGTATAGCCCGAGACGAACCCGCCGGAGCCCATTGCAACCCCGGGGAAATACGCGTGAGGCTCGGGGTGAACGCGCAGTGAAATCTCCACGCGGCCGGTCGCGGCAGCCCCGCCTTGTTCATTCGCGATCGCTCTTACTTCGTAATCGCCGTTCGGTAAGACTGTGACATGCGAGCCCCCGAACATCACGTTGGCGTCGCGGGTCGAGAAGCGCACCTTCGAGCGGTCGAGGGTCTCGGCAAAGCGGCGCGTCGTGCCACCCTGGTCCCGCACCGTGATGCCGAGCTGCCCTCCCCACTTCGAT
>JBJMOA010000069.1:0-4068 GCA_045803975.1 Gemmatimonadaceae bacterium | reverse complement strand
GACAGCGCGATCACCGCGATCTCAGTCGTCCCGCCACCAATGTCGATCACCATGTTGCCCGTCGGAGTCTCGACCGGCAAGCCAACGCCGATCGCAGCTGCCATCGGCTCCGCGACCATGAACACTTCTTTCGCGCCAGCGCCCAATGCTGAGTCGCGCACAGCGCGCTTCTCGACTTCGGTGATGCCCGACGGAACGCAGACAATGACGCGCGGCTTCACCTTGAAGACGTGGTTCTCGATGATGAGCGCGAGAAAATACCTGAGCATCTTCTCGGTCACGTCGAAGTCGGCGATGACGCCGTCCTTCATCGGCCTGACAGCGATGACGTTTTCCGGCGTTCGGCCGAGCATGCGCTTGGCCTCGAGCCCGACGCCCTTGATCTTCCGCGTCTCACGATCGAGCGCGACGACCGAAGGCTCGTTCAGTACGATGCCCTCGCCCTTCACGTAGATCAGCGTATTTGCGGTGCCGAGATCGACGGCGATTGCGTTCGCCGGGAAGAGAGTACCCGGCTTGAAGAATGGCCAGCGCATTAGTTCAAATATGAATCGGGTGGCGTGTACGGCAAGCCAAAGGCTTCGGCGACAGCGGGATATGTCACCTTTCCGTCTACGATGTTGAGTCCCTTCCTGAGTGCAGCATTTTCTTTGAGCGCCTGCTTCCAACCCTTGTTCGCCAACTGCATCGCGTACGGAAACGTCGCGTTGGTGAGCGCGAGCGTCGACGTGCGTGGTACTCCACCGGGCATATTAGCGACTCCGTAGTGGATGATTCCGTCCACGACGTAGGTTGGGTTCTCATGTGTCGTAGCGTGGATGGTCTCGACGCAGCCGCCCTGATCGATGGCGACGTCGACGATCACTGCTCCAGGCTGCATGGTCTTCAGATCTTCACGACGAATGAGTCGCGGCGCGACGGCTCCCGGGATGAGAACCGCTCCGACGACGAGATCCGCGGTGGAGATCTGCTCCAGGATGTTATGACGATTGGAATAGATGAGAGTGACGTTGGCCGGCATCACGTCAGACAGATAGCGCAGGCGCTCGAGGCTGAGATCGAGCACCGTCACTTTCGCGCCGAGGCCGGCGGCCATCTTTGCTGCATTGATTCCGACGATGCCGCCGCCCAGAATCACGACCTTACCCGGCGCGACGCCCGGAACACCACCAAGCAGCACACCCCGGCCGCCGTATAGCTTCTCCAGGTATTTGGCGCCTTCCTGTACCGCCATTCTGCCGGCAACCTCCGACATCGGCGTGAGGAGCGGCAGTTCCCGCGAGGGCAGTTCGACAGTCTCGTACGCGACGCACGTCGCGCCACTATTGATGTGAGCGAGGGTCAGCTCCTTGTCGGCAGCGAAGTGAAAATAGGTGAAAACGAGCTGGCCTTTTTTCATGCGCGGCCATTCCACCTTGATCGGCTCCTTCACCTTCATGATCATGTCGGCTTCGCGCCATACGGTGTCCGCGTTGGCACCGACGGTCGCGCCGACAGACGTATATGCTGAATCGGGGAATCCGCTTCCATCGCCGGCTCCCTTCTCGATCATCACGTTATGCCCGGCCGCGACGAGCGATTCGGCGCCAGCAGGCACCAGAGCGACGCGATTCTCGTTGGTCTTGATCTCCTTGGGAACGCCGATCTTCATGTGGTTGTCAGAGTGCTCTTGTTGAGGATGATGGCAACGGCAGGATCAGAATCGTAATCAGGCCGCGGCGCGGGGGCCGAGGCTAAGGAGCGTTTGCTTTGCCGGCGAATAGTACGTCTTGCAGACTGCCGCGACCGTCTCCGCGTCGATCGCCTCGACGAGCGCCAGAACTTCATCGAGCGTCCGATAAGGCTCGCCGTACAGCTCGACCCCGGCGGCCCGATACATCCGCGAAGCCGGGCTCTCGAGAGAGAGTGTAATCTGTCCCTTCAGCTGGCTTTTTCCAGCAGCCAAATCGTCGTCGCTCAAACCATGCGTCGACAATTTTTCCAGCTCTTCGTTGATCGCATCCACGGCCGCGCGTGCTGTCTCGGGAGCCGTGCCGACGTAGACGCCGTGCATGCCGGCATCTTCGTGAAACGATTGGAATGAGTAAACAGAGTATGCGAGGCCCAGCTCCTCGCGAATGCGCTGAAACAGGCGTGAGCTCATGCCGCCGCCGAAAAGCATCCCAATCATGCTCATCGCGTAGCGCCGCGGATCGCTGTGCGGGAACGCGGTGCTGCCGATCACGATGTGGGTCTGGGCCGTATCACGCTCAACGTGCATAGCGCGGGGAGGCTGCACGATTGGAGCCGGAGAGGTGAGAGGCGGCAGAGCGCCGCGTGGAATATTTCCCCAGCCAGTCGACTCGAGGACGTCGAGCAGTGCGTCGTGCTCGACGTTTCCAGCCGCCGCAACGACGATTTGCTCGGGGTGATATGCGCGCGCGTGCAGCGCCCGTAAGTCGGCCTGGTCCAGCGCGGCAACGGTCTCACGCGTGCCAAGGATCGAGAACCCGTACGGATGCGCACCCCACATCTGTGCGTTATGAAGCTCGAAGACGAGATCGTCGGGCGTGTCGTCGACCGTGTTGATCTCCTCGAGCACTACCTTGCGCTCGAGCACGAGGTCCGAGGCACGCAACACGGGGCGAAAGATCAGATCGCCGAGCACGTCCGCTGCCTGCGGGAGATGCTCGTCGAGAACCTTCGCCTGATACGCGGTGTGTTCGCGCGCGGTGTACGCGTCGAGCGAGCCACCCAGCACTTCAAGAGCTAGTGCCAGCTCCTTCGCGCTGCGTGTCGGCGTGCCCTTGAACACCATGTGCTCGAGCATGTGCGAGACACCCATTTTTTCTGGGCTCTCATGGAGCGATGCAGCGCGCACCCACGCCCCCAATGCGACCGACCGTACTCCCGGCATGTATTCCGAGAGTACGGTCAGTCCGTTCGGGAGAACGGTACGGCGCAGCTCAGACTCGGCGGCCTGCGCGGCGAGGGTCACTCGCGCGAACGTCCTCCGTTTCTCCCACCGCGGGAGCCACCGCCGCGCGGACGGCGCGGTCGATCGCTACGCTCTCCACGCTCGGAGCGCTCACCTGTTTCAGCTGCTTCGCCTTCGCTCTCTGCTCCAACGGCCGCAAGCGCGGGTGCTTCTCCGCTTCCCTCTTCCCGCCTCCCGCCTCCCGCCTCCCCCTCTGGCTTAGGCACCAACGCTTTCATCGACAGCCGCAGCCGTCCCCGCTCATCGCGATCGAGAAGCTTGACGCGAACGCGGTCGCCTTTCTTGACCACGTCTTCGGTCTTCTCGGTGCGTCCGTGCTTGAGCTCGGAGATGTGAACGAGTCCTTCGGTGCCCGGCATGATCTCGACGAACGCGCCGAAGGCCGTCGTGCTCTTGACGTTTCCTTCGTACGTCTCGCCGATCACCGGTTCGGCGGTGAGCGCCTGAATCATCTGACGCGCTCTCTCCATCGCTTCGCCGCCAACCGCCGCGATCGTAACCAGTCCCGTATCGTCCACCGTGATCTCGGCGCCAGTTTCTTCCTGAATGCCACGAATCGTCTTGCCCTTCGGACCGATGAGATCGCCGATCTTCTCGGGATTGATGTTCATCGTTACGATGCGCGGAGCGTACGGCGACAGATCGGCCCTTGGCTCTGCCAGCGCTTTCTTCATCTCGCCAAGAATGTGGAGACGGCCTTCGCGCGCCTGCGCGAGTGCTTCCTTCACGATCTTGAGATCGAGGCCTTCGACCTTGATGTCCATCTGGATCGAAGTGATTCCCGCCTCGGTTCCGGCCACCTTGAAGTCCATGTCGCCGAGGTGATCCTCGGTGCCGAGGATGTCGGTGAGAATCGAGTAGCGATCGCCTTCCTTGATCAGTCCCATCGCAACACCGGCAACGGCGGAGCGAAGCGGAACGCCCGCGTCAAAGAGCGCGAGCGAGCCGCCGCACACAGATGCCATCGACGACGATCCGTTCGACTCGAGGATGTCGGACACGATGCGAATCGTGTACGGGAATTCCTCGAACGCCGGCAGCACGCCCTGCAGCGCGCGCTCGGCGAGGTTGCCGTGACCGATCTCGCGTCG
>JBJMOA010000068.1:0-18651 GCA_045803975.1 Gemmatimonadaceae bacterium | reverse complement strand
GCGGGGGAGGAGAGGTAATACTCTTTCTCGGTGTTGCCCCAGCCACAAAGGCCTCTGCTGCATCCGTCGCCCGTGTCGTAGTGCCAGACCGTCGTATCGATGCGTGCACCCGCGGGTCCGTCAAATTCATCGCTCCAGACTTTTGCCCACGCGGCGGACGGCGTTGGGGAGATGACCGGAGTCTTCTGACTGGTACACCCGATCAAAACGCCAATCACGATCATCACGATGCCGCGAAGTCGCCGCCGTTCTACCATAAGCTCCGCCTGGTGATCGAGGTGAGCGAGAGCTTCCGAAACTCGACTTCCGATCCTTCTGACTGGAGCGCGATTCGGCCATGATCGGCCGTCGCGTCCGAGCCTTCGTTCACGAGATCGCCGTTGACCCAGACTTTGATCGACCGACCAACAGCCTCGATCACCATGCTGTTCCATTCGCCGAGCGGCTTCTCGGATGAATCAGTGAGGTTAATGATGCGCCGCGCCTTGCCCTCTGTCGTTCCCCAACTTGCAGGTGGTCCGCGACGACGCTCCATGTCGGGAACGCGGATGTCTTCGAGGATGCACCAGAAATCACCAGCATTTCCGTGCTCCATCTGCACTTCAATTGAACGCGGGAACATTCCATAGAGCGCGCGCGGCGTCGATGCGTGTACCAGAACACCGGCGTTTCCGGGCGCGGCAGGGAAGCGATATTCGATCTCCAGCCGATAGTTGCTGAACACTGAATCGGTGAGAAGATGGCCGCGAGGCTCGCCGAGACTAACGAGCATGCCGTTGCGTACGACGAACGGGCTGCGAATGCGCACGTTCGAATCTGCCGCTGGAACATCGACGTGCCATCCGGAAAGATCCTTACCGTTAAAGAGACTCTGTTGCTGGCGAAGAAACGGTATCACCTGCTGTGAGTAGTACGGCTGCTGGGTGCCCCAAAAGATGTAGTCGACGTTCAGGTAGTCCGTTGCGAATGCAACGAGCTCAGAAACCGTCACCGGCACTCCGGTTTGCGGGTTGACGTCCTCGAAGTTGCCGTCCTGCACCGCAATCCCGGTTGGGACGATTCCGGCAATGTCCCGCATCAACGGGTACGGACCTCCCAATTGGCCGCGTCTGTATGGCAGCAGGTCCGGACCGCCCATGGCAACCCGCGATTCCTTCGCGGCTTCGTAGACAGCACGCAGATATCCCTTGTCGGCGATTGGTCGCCACTCACCCGGCATGAAGTTGCCGTATTGCATCGCGACTGACTTTGGAAAAGCGCGTCGTAGCGCCTTCATGTTGGTAATGATCGCGTCGGGGTAGCCCGCGAAGGAAAAACCGCGAGGAAACAGTCGTCCGCTGTCGCCGAAACCAACCGAAGTCTCCATCAGGTTGATGCCTTCGACGCGGCCGTCGAATTGCTTTCCCAGCGCCACGAGCAGTTTGTGGAATCTCCCCTGGACGGCGGGATCCCAGCGCCTTGCAACCCAACCAACGACGACGGCGTGCTCATCGTCGCCTTCCTTGCTCTCGTATTGTTTGACTGCGCCGCCATTGTAGACGGAATCCCGAAGCAGATAGACCGGGACATTTATTCGCGATGCACTGAAGGATCCTTCCTGAAGCTGGATGAACAGCTTCTTTCCCCTGGATGAGAGAAATGCGAGATCGTCTCGAATCGCGCTGAAGTCGTAAGCATCCTTCTCGGGTTCCAGCTGTCGCCACGTGTAGATGACCTGTGCGCCCTCTAGTGCTTTAGTCGTGAGAAACAACGAATCGGTGGCGATCCTGTCCCTGTCCTGCGCAAAGTAGACGTAATGATGGACTGGCTTTGGCGTCGCGCCGATAGACACGCCGACGGGGCTTTGTGCGGACGCGGGACGCGCCGCGGTTACCAGGACTAACGCAGCGGTGAACCGGCGTACGATGATTGTCGTTGCAATCGCGGCGGACATCGTTTGGGCTCCGACAGTTCGACGCCTCAAATCAACGTCGTCCGCCGCGGCTTGTACATTGTCTGGCCGCGCGCGCCGCCTCGGCGTCGAGGCCGGAGAACAATGCGGCAGAGTCGAGCGCCGAGATATCGCCTGGAACAATTAATCCCGATGCCGCGTTGAGGTCCGGGCCGGGCAGCACCCAGGTGTCATCGAGCTTAGTCGCCGGCTCGAATCGCCGGACTCGCGCGTCTGAAGCGAGTCGTCGCAACCCGGCTGCATTCCCGACTACGTCGACACCGTAGACGACTGGCGCGCCAGCGCGTACACGCGGCAACTCGCGCTCGGATGCGACGGCGCTTGCAAGCATATGCCTCTCGCCATGAAACGGATCGTCTCCGCCACGACTGCGCATCACATTCCCGCCGTTACGACTGCTCATCGCGTCCGGCAGCCCGCACAGGCTGTGCTCGAGCGCTGCGATAGCCGCTCCGCGAAGTCGACTAAGGACGTGCGACGAAGCCGAGTCGGGCCGGACGCGCACGATTAGTTGATGTCCGGCGACAACGCCATAACCCGCATACGGTGCAGCCCCGTACTGCTGGAGCAGCGTCGTCGCTGTCGCCGAATCGATAATCCGGCTGAAGGTTACCGAAGCCGCCCACGGCTCGGACGGCCGCGCGCTTGCCCAGCGGCGCACCTGTGCGTTGATCGGCGGGCGGCAATCTCGTAGCAGTCCCTGCTCGGCTGCTTCGAGGAAGACCGCTGCGCGGCGATCGGCGTCATGGGCATAGCGGCAGAGAACGTCGTGGCGCCATAGAGTCGCCATGCGCCCCGGACTCTCCTCGACACGCGCGTACGCTCGGAACCGGTTGGCAAGAGGTTGCAACGGTGCGAATCTCACGCTGTCGCGCATTTCAACGGGAATGCCCGTGTTCAGACTGTCCAGCGTCAACTTGCCCGCGCTCACGCCAACGTGAGTGTCAGGAGCAAGGTATTTCAGAACTATATCTGCGTTGGCGAACACGACGTGATCGCGGAAGAATGCGACAACTCCCGTATCGGGAAGAAGCGTGCGGCCGGCCATGCCGCCTTCCTCGTCCAGACCTTCGACAAGCAGGAGTGAGGCACCGATGTGCACGCCCTTACGCGCGCCTCGCTGAGACGACACGCTCTGGTCGCATGCCGCGATCGTAAGGAGCGCGGCCAACGTGAACGTGAGTCGCAATTACCTAGGTCCGCAACGGCGTTCCAGGTTCCGGCTCCCTTCTCTTCTTCCGACTCAGCACCCCCGCGGACACCAACGCCACAACCAGAGCCACCGGTAACGGCTCGAGAATCGTAAAGGCGGCATTGATCGCCGGGTTCTGGTACATCTTTTCGAACTTGTCGAGCTCGGCCTTTTTCTGCGCAAGGGCCGCTTCGCTTGCGCCGCCGGCGCGCGCTTTTTCGAGTTCGTGCGCGCCATACTTGGTCATGAAGTCCGGCATAAACTTGAAATACATTACTTCCCACGTGGCGACGTAACACATCGATGCGATCAGGCCAATCAACGATCCAACGGCGAGCGCCCGTCCAAAACCAATAGTGCCTCTGCCGACATTGTCGCGGTATGAGCGCACACCGAAATAGATCAGCAGAAAAGACAGAACCATTGTCGCATAGCCGACAACGAGGCTGTGGTTGAAGCCGGCTTCATCCTGGAAGGGAATGGTCGCCGCCATCAAGGCCGAGGCCAGGGCGCCGGAGATGAGGCCAAATGTCCAAACGGTTTTCTTCATGAGTAGCGTCCCCTGAACGTGAAAGTGCTGGCGAATGACCGGCACTATCGCCACCGATGCGAGTTTCCGCGTCACCCAAATGGGTGAATTTCTACGCGTTCCCCAAAATCATCCTTTCAGGGGATGAGTTGAGCCTCTTTCGCTCGCTGCACTGCCTGCGTCCGCCGCCGCGCCGCGAGCTTGTCGAACACGCGGCTTGTGTGCGTCTTGACGGTGTTCTCACTTACGTTGAGTCGCCCGGCGATTTCGCGATTGCTCAACCCCGAGGCCAACGCCTCCAAAATTTCGAGCTCTCGCGGGGTGATCCCCAGTTGTCGCACCTGTTTTTCGTTGCGGACGAAAGGACCGGATACGTGCACGGGAACCTGCACTTCAACCGGTACGGGCACTTCCCGCACGACGACAGTTTCGCGAGTACGCGTGAGTTTGAGCCCGAGCCAGATGCCGAGGCCGGCAAACACTACCGCGACGAGTCCGCCGTAAATCTCGAGCGAATGCTCGAGGACGAGGAAGCGGTACTCGATGAGATTGAGCGCGGCAATGAGCAACCCGCCAAGGATGCCGTAGACGAGGACTATCTTCTTCACGCCATGAATGTGCGTGCGCCGCGACATACTGCCAAGCACCTGGGGCGTCAATCGTAAGCTTCAACGATCGATATTTGCGTTACTCGGTAAATCGCGAGCCTGGCAACCGATGTTATGATCGCCAGGCTCACCGATGCGCCGACCTCAGGACGAGCGCTGCTGTCTATAGAACGCCGCCGCTGCGCACGCGGAAGTCGACGTTGTCCGCGATCCATTTCCAGAGCTCCGCCTGCGTCTCGGGCTTCGCGCCGGCGCGATAGTGCGAGCGCCACGTCGCCATCACCTCGTCGTCCACCGTCCACATCCTCACTCGGCGACGTGGGACGTTTTTCTCCCAATGCACCGCGACGGTCGGCCGGGGATAAAGAATGCGCACAGTGGTATTCTTCGAGAGGTACTCCAGGCCGCTGACGTTGATCTTCTTGTATTTGCTCAGGCTGTCGTTCTTTTCCGACGGCGTGTCAGGAATACCGTCGGTGAGCATCACGATGTTGAGCGGCGACAACACCAGGTTCTGGCGTTTCACCAGAGTTGCCACCCGCGCGAAGAACGGATTGAAGTCGGTGAGTCCGTCGCGGGACGGGTACTCCTTCCTCAAGAACGCGGCGATCTGCGCGACCGTCATGTTCTGAAAGGTGTGGATCGGCTGGAAAGACTTGGTCTCCCCCGGCTTCTCTCCTCCGAACGACCCCACGAACACGTTGGTCGGCTGCTTCAGTCCGCCGAGCCCGTGAATGTGGGCGTAGAGGTAGTTCGATGCGAAATCGATCGAGTTCTCATACCGGCCTTTGTTGCCAAACGAGCCGCTAACATCGATTCCGATGACGAGAGTCGATCGTGCGACTCTCGTGGTATCGCCTGCTGCCGGCGCGCACGCCACTAGGGCGCTCAAGCTAAGCGCGGCCACTAATCCCAGTCGACTTGCCATTATGCTACCCTCGGACGAGGATCATGCGGCGTGAGCTTTCTCGCTGCACCCTCCAACACCGGACGCGGATGCGCCAGCTGTGTGGCAGCGAGGAGATCTTCCAGATGCTTCGCCGGAAGCGAGAACATCGGTCGTGATTTGATCGTGACGACGGCGAAGTTGATTGCCGCCGCGAGAAGCTGGAGCACGGGCAGCGAGAGCAGCTCGAACATGCGCTTCGCTTCCTCGTGGAACCACGCGGTCTCCGCCTTGAGAGCATTGACCGGCTCGCGCCAGAGTCCTGGCTCGATTGCTCTCTCGACCGGGCGCGTTCCAGCTTGCTGCGGCACGGCCTGACGAGACAGAATCGCGAGCAACGCCGGGGTTCCGAACCGTCCGAAGAGGAACCATGACATACCGCGCACGCCAAGCCATCCAAACGATGCGAGAGCGAGGGTGGCAAAAATACCAAGCTGCACCGAGCCGCCCGACTGCTGGGCGATCCACGGCGTGATCGCGTCGATCAGCTCGCGGTAGAGGAAGATGACCTCGAAGAACATGACCGCGCTCTCGACGACGAGCATCTGTACTATAGTAGCAGTCTGCTTTTGCTTGACCGCGTCGGTCACGACCTGCACGCAGGCGAAGCTTCCCGCCACGAGCATGAACAGGAACATCCAGAGCAGCGGCGCCATGATACGCGGATTCGGATCGAACCCGGTCAGGCTGCCGAATACTTCATTGAGTGTCGGCTGAAGCGTGAAGGTAAAGATCGTCGCTTCGATGGCGCACCACACCGTGAGCACCATGAACGCCAGCCAGGGCACACCGGGCTGGAAGTAGCGCTTGGACGACCAGTCGAGCAGCGTCAGCGGCGAACGCAGCAGGCCGAGCAAGAGGTTCTTGACCATCAGGAACCCGAAGCGTATCGAGCCGATGACCCAACCAACGAGCGCGACACCGACGCGCAGCATTCCCGTCCAGAACAGCCAAATGCAGCGGCCCGCATCCCACCATGCCATGAGCATTGATGTGATGAAGGCGCCGCGACCAGATCGGAAAGGAAGCGTATAGAGCGAAGCGACCGTGCACCACATGCCGGCCGCGAGTAGAAGGGCAGGCATCAGGAGTGCGACCCACGCCAGCGCGCGAACGGCGGAATTTCCGTTCGTCGCGGCGATGCTAACCGTCGACTGCCACGCTGCGAGCCAGCGCATTGGCGCCAGCAATGTGAGCACCGCGCCTTGCCAGTCCGCGGGAAATAATTGCGCAAACGATTCGAACATGATCATCGACCTCAGTAGGAGGTGTGTAGCGTTCGCGCCGTTGCTGCGTTGGACATAAAGACTGACGAGCGACGGAAGGCCGGCGCGTACTGTTGTTCAAGTCTGACGAACAACGGATGAGCTGGGAAACGCCGCGCCGGAGGCTCCCCGGGCAGACCCGGAATACGGCGACTTAACCGGCCGTCGTCCGAGCTAAGTCACGACTTTCGTTGGGTCAATCCGGAAGCGAGAAAGCAACGTACGAATCGCCGGATTTAGTGCCAAGCTTCCCACCGCCGGCGGCGATGACGACGTACTGTTTCCCGCGCACCGAATAAGTAATCGGTGTCGCGTACCCCGCTGCCGGTAGCATGGTCTCCCAAAGCAGCTTGCCCGTCGATTTGTCAAACGCGCGGAACTTTGCATCCTGCGTTGCCGCGATGAACACCAATCCGCCTGCCGTCACGATTGGACCACCGTACTGTTCAGTGCCGGTGACGGGGATGCCCTTCGCCTTCAAGGCTTCATGTTCGCCGAGAGCGATACGCCAGAGATACGAGCCGGTATTTAGATCGATGGCGCTCAGTGTCCCCCATGGGGGTTTGATAGCCGGGTAACCGGCCGAGTCGCGCCAGCGCTCGTAGCCGACGAATTCGTACGGCGCGCCCACACGCTTCGATTGCATTGCCGCGACACCGCTCGCAGGCGTCGTCGCGCCGTACCTGGGTGCTGTTCTCGGCGGGGACGGCTGGCCGAGAAGGTACGCGATCACCGCGCTCTTCTCGTCCTCCGGCAGGCCGGCGAAGGACGGCATGAATCCTTGCCCGCGTTCGATCACTTGCCGAAGCTGCTCCGCGGAAAGCCTCGCACTCACATCGACGAGCGAGGGAGTCCGATCGCTTCCCCGACGATCCGGGCCGTGACAGTTGGCGCAATACGCCGTGTACACTGCCGTGCCACTCCGGGGCGCGCCGGTGGAAGGAGTGATCGTTGCCGCCTCGCGCATCGCTGCGATCCATGGGACATCGCTGGCGTTGACATAGATCACACCCGTCTTCTGGTCCACCGCGGCGCCGCCCCACTCGCCGCCGCCGTCGAACCCCGGTAGCACAACGCTGCCTTCCCGGCTGGGCGGCGTGAACAGCCCGTCATGGCGCAGCGAACGGAAGCGTTTTAGTGCGGCGACCTGAGCCCGCGGAGTGAGTTCAGTAATATCTGCCGCAGTCATCGACTGCCGTGCGAAAGCTGCGGGTGCGAGCGGGAAAGGCTGCGTCGGCCAGGTCCGTTCGCCGTTCAGGTCTGAAGTCGGAACGCTGCGCTCTTCGACGGAGAAGAGAGGGCGCCCCGACACGCGGTCGAAGAGAAAGACGAAGCCGCTCTTGGTGATCTGCGCGACTGCGTCGACCCGCTTTCCATTCTGCATCACAGTTATCAGGTTCGGTGCGGCGGGGAGATCGCGGTCCCACAGGTCGTGGTGAACTGTTTGGAAATGCCAGATGCGTCTGCCTGTCGCAGCGTCGAGCGCGAGCAGCGTGTTGGCGAACAGGTTGGCACCGGCGCGATCGCCGCCGTAGAAGTCCGGTGTGGCAGAGCCGGTCGGGATGTAAACGATCCCGCGTTCGCGATCGATCGTCATCCCAGCCCAGGAGTTCGCGCCGCCGGCCGTTTTCCACGCGTCCATCGGCCAGGTCTCGTAACCGAATTCGCCGGGCCGCGGAATAGTGTGAAATGTCCAGCGAATACTTCCGGTGCGTACGTCGTACGCACGCACGTCACCAGGCGCCGAGCCTTCGCCTTCGCCAACGCGGCTGCCCTGTATGAGGAGATCCTGATGGATGACGCCAGGAGTCGTCGCGACGATGTACGCGTCGCCTACGTCTCGGCCGAGTCCGGCTGCGAGATCCACCCATCCCGAATCGCCGAAGGTCGATACTGAACGACCGGTGGCAGCATCGAGTGAGTAGAGTCGACGCCCTGCAGAAAAGAAGATTCGCCTGGCACTGCCGTCAGACCAATACGCGACGCCTCGGTTAACGTGCGAGTCCCGCACTCGGTTGGCGAATGGATCGAAGCGCCAGACCAGAATGCCAGTCTCGGCGCGCAACGCAACGACGGCAAGCGCGGGCGTGGTGGTGTAGAGAATGCCGTCTACTATGATCGGGCTTGCTTGAATCTCAGAGTGTGCGTTGGGTGGAGCGTCGCCAGTGTGATAGGTCCAGGCGACTCTAAGCTGCGCGACGTTGCCGCGGTTGATCTGATCGAGCGGGGAATAGTGAGTATTTCCCGAGTCACGCTCGATAGCGCCCAACTCCCGGCCCGCGACCGGAGCTCCCGCCTTCCCAACGGCACAGGCGAACGCTACTCCAGCAACTACGGCACGGGTGGAGGCCGGCAACTGCTTACGGACTAGTCACGCAGCTCACCGCGCAACGGTGCGCCGCACGTTCCATCCTGTCACCACTACGCGCGGGGGCGCGCCGCCCAGATCGCGCACACGATACGTCGCGGTGAGCGTGCGCGTCTCGCCCGGGAGGAGCGACACGTAGTTGTCTTCCCAGAGCACGGGCAACGCTTCCTCGCCGCGGCGGCCGGTCACCTGCAGACGGACGAAGAAAGCGATCGAGCGACTTGGATTCCTCAGCGTCACCCGCGCCTGCCCCGTTCCCCCGCTTCTGCTGAATCGCGCCGCCGCGTTTACCGGGACTCGCGGCATGTCGCGCAGCGCGGTGAAATCAGCGTAGCTCTTTACCGGCGTCATGTACCACGTCGACGTATCCGCCAGCACGTCGGGGCGAGTCGACAGCCAGTAAAAGTTGGTGCTCAGCGGTCGGCCATTCGCATCGGTCAATCGCAAGTCCGCGAAGTACGCGCCCGAGATCCCCGACGGCTCCGGTAACACGAACACGCGCACGCTGCTGTCGCCGGGAAGATCGAAAACCGTATCGCGCGAGAAATTCTCCGTACCGTCGACCTCGAACATCCGTGCGCGCAATCGCACGCCGCGCATCGGCAACCTGCTCATCTCGTCATTCACGACGGCCACCGACCGATCGTCGTACGAAAACAACACGTGCACTGGCTCGTTTGCCTTCTTCGATCCGAAATAGCCACCCGCAGGTCGCAGGTACCAGTCGAACAAGTGCCAGTAGATCGACGGCCACGCGTTATTGAACATCCATTGAATCACGCCCGTCGAGACGTATTTGTTGCGCCGATACGCCTCGAACATCGCCCGCTCACCCTCATACGTCATTAGCTGCGACGTCACGGTATAGTCCTCGGCCGATGTCGGCGCACCGTACCGTGTCGACAACGCGGTGTTGAATCGGTCGAGCAGCTTCGTGAACTGTCCGCCAGCTGCGTGAAACAGCCACACACTATCGAGCGGCCACTTGATGTCGCGCGCCGGCATCATGCGCCGGATGCTCTCGATTGGCGGAACCGCGGCGCCGGGACTGGTTTCCGTATTGTACGCCCAGGCACCACCATGAGTGCTGTCCTGGAGCCAGTACGACGGCGGTACCCAATCGTACGGGCCGGTCATCTTCACTCCACTTGCTCCCGAGAGCGGCGCCGGCTTCGCGCTCGCCGACGAGATGGTCGGATTCGGCCAATCCTCGAGACGCTCGACGTTCAGATAGATCTGTTCGACCTGCGCCGGCGGCGGCATGTCGCTTCCATTGAGCCAGACGAGCGCGCTCGGATGGCCGCGCAGACGTCGGATCTGGTCGCGCAACGACGCCCACGCCACCGCGTATTGCTCGGGTCCCCATTTCCCCCATTCTTCCCACGCGCTGCAGCACACCCACCCCGACATGACGAGCAGGCCAAGACTGTCCGTCTTCTGCCAGAAGCGGTCATCCTCGTAATTGCCTTCGAGGCGGATCGTGTTGAGATGCATGTCGAGCGCGTACCGGAGCTGCGCATCCTGACGCTCTGGTTGTGGCCGGAAAAACATGTCGGGCGCCCAGCCACCGCCGAGGATCAGAATTCTTTTTCCGTTGACGCGAAAGAGACGTCCGCCTGTCGGCGTTGATTCCGAGGTGATCTCGCGAATGCCAAAGCGCAGTTGCTTGATGTCCGACACACGGCCAGCGCTCGTGAAATCGAGCGACAGGTCATAGAGCTCCGGCGTTCCCAACTCCGCGGGCCACCACAAACGTGGATTGTTGAAACGCAGCTGCGGAAAACTGTCGGGCGTAAAGCGTACGCGCACACTGTCGTTCGGGGCGAGGGTGACCACCCTGCTGAAGGAGACATCTCCGATGCGGCCATGCACCGTTCCCGCGACAGTAGCCGCGGTGAGATTCTTGAGACCCATGACAACAGTGAGATCGGCACTTCGGAGCGTACCGGTATCGACACGACTGATTACGGCCGGATACTGGATGACGACATCGCCGCTCGCGGTGAGATACGCAGGCTGCCAAAGCCCCATGTCCTTGTCAGGAGGCGATGGATTCCAATCGACCCACGTCGTCTGCAGGTCCGGTGGTGTAGGTGCAAACACTTCGACAGCCAAACCATTCATGCCATCCCAGTTCAACGCATCGGTGACATCGAGCTCGTAACGTCGATAGGTGCCGATAATCGTGCTCGAGTCCGCGATTCGACGTCCATTGAGCCAGATATTCGCTCGGTAGTTGATGCCGTCGAAGTGGAGCGTGACGCGCCTGCCCTGCATCGTCGCCGGCACACGGAAAGTCGTCCGATACCACCATGGCACCGCGTATGGACTCGCCGGATCCATCGCCGTATGTACGAAGTTCGCGCCAATTGGGTACGTCACCCCGGGCAGCTTTCTGAAATTCATCCCGAAGAACGGATCGTCGTAGAGGCCATCATCTACGAGAGCGCCAACGATTGTCGATGGCACCGTCGCTCGGTAC
The DNA here is from genome assembly GCA_045803975.1 of Gemmatimonadaceae bacterium. Taxonomy (GTDB): domain Bacteria; phylum Gemmatimonadota; class Gemmatimonadetes; order Gemmatimonadales; family Gemmatimonadaceae; genus UBA4720. The sequence continues at coordinate 7,310 of JBJMOA010000068.1, read as the reverse complement.
CACCCCGCCGGTCGATACGTTGGCGACGAGATCGCCTCGCCATCGACGCCGGCCTTTGCCGACGACTCGATGAACCACCCGTTGCGAAGCATCAACTGCTCCTGGGCGGACGCTGAATCCGCGAGCCAGAACGCAGGGACCAACGCCAACAAAGCCAATCTCGAGATCCGATTCACGACGTCGCCTCCGCCAAAGCGAACGGCCAGCGTTTGGTGTTCCACGACCAGAGCAGGAACGCCACGAACCCCAGCGCCAGCACGCCAATACCAAAGACAATCACCCGGAACTGCGTCGTGGCGAAGACGAAGATCCATCCGAGCAGCGCGACGACCGCCGGAACCGGATACAGCCACATCCGATACGGGCGCGGCATGTCAGGCGCGTTTCGTCGCAGCAATATCAAACCGAAGACTTGTCCCATGAACTGCACCAGGATGCGGGTCACTATCAACGCATCAATGACCGTGCCGAGCGAGAAAAAACCGGCCACGATCGAGATCACGCCCAGCACGAGCAGCGAGACGTAGGGAAAATCCTTGGTCGGATGCAGTCGACCGAAGGCTCGGAAGAAGTAGCCGCTTTCCGCGGCCGCGAACGGAATCCGGGAATATCCCAGGAGCAGCGCGAACACCGACCCGAACGCCGTCCATAGCACGAGCAGAGTAAAGATCGTGGCGACCGTTCCACCATAGAGTTTCTGCATGAACACGGAGACGATGAAGTTCGACTCCGGATGGTCGCCCGCCGGGACAAACTCACGCCACGGCACGACCCCAATAATGGAGAAGTTGATACCTATATAGATGATCGCTACCGCGATCGTGCTGATCAGGATCGATCGCGGTATTACTCGCCCCGGATTCTGAACTTCGTCGCCGATGTAGCAGACGTCGTAGTAGCCGAGGTAATCGTAAATCCCGATTCGCGACGCGGCGCCAAGGCCAAGGAAGAAACCGAGCGAGAAGTTGAAGGCACCGGGCGGAAAGTCGAACGCGATGCGCGGATTGAAGTTGGTCGCACCAGCGAAAATCACGGCGAGCACAGTGATCAGCGTACCGATCCACAGAGATACGGTGATCTTGGCAATCGACTGAATGCGCCGGTAAAGGAGCGCGATGTTGATCAGCCCCACCACGGTGACGAGCGCGATTACCCAAGGGCGCGTCAATCCTGCCCACAGAAAACTCGCGTACTGCGCGAACCCGATGTAGCCCGACGCGATCTCGAGCGGCCCGCTGAGCACGAACTGCCACACGAACAAAAACCCCATCAAGCGGCCGAATCGTTCGCGGCCGTACGCTTCGCGCAGGTAGTGGAACGATCCACCCGAGCCGGGCATCGCGGCGCCGAGCTCGCTCCACACCATGCCGTCGCAGATGACGATGACGAGAGCGACGATCCAACCGAGCATCGCCTGGGGTCCGCCAAGCGCCGACATCAGCAGCGGGATGGTGATGAACGGCCCCGCGCCCATCATGTTGGTCATGTTGAGCGCGGTCGCACTCAGGAGATTGAAGCGGCGATGAAGCTGCGGTCGGTTCGGCGTTGACGTCATGGCAAGAGAGATCCTTGTTGCGTCGGTAAGGGGTGCCCAATGACTACACAAAAGGTGTGAGGTGCCGGGTATTGGGTGCTAGGTGCGGGGTAAAATCCTTCTCAGGCCTCCTTAGTCGTGCGCGGAGTTTTGCGCAGGTCGTCCACGCTCCATGCGACGAGGGATTTGTCCGAGTATGATCCCTCCTCTTCTTCGCACTCTTCGACGATCGTCAGGCGCGGTTCCGGAAACGAAAACGGACGCGCCTGAAAGTCCAGCGGACGCCAGTCGCCATCTGCGACATCGTAGTTGCCGCCTCGACCGGGAAACGATGTCAGGAGTACGAAGCGAATATTCGAGCGGGCGATGTTAGCGAGCACCGCGCGAATATTCGCGTAGGAGAGGTGAACCAGGCAATCGCGACAGAGTAGCACGTCCGCGTCTGGAAGCGCATCTCGCGTGAGATCCAGCTCGATGAATCGACGTGATTCGTTTGCGTGCTTGCGCTGGTTCGCTCCGATAATCGATGGGACGATGTCGCCGCCGATGTAATCGATACCTGTCAGATCGACGCGCGCCATCCACGTGAAATCACCGCACGGAACGTCGAGCAGGACACGCGCCTCCAGTTGCCGAAGCGCCTTTGGCAGCTCGGCGCGCAACACTCGCGTCGAGTCGAGCCCCGAGCCGACACCGGAACGCGATTCGGGGTCGGACCACAGGTTAGTCGAGTAAATGCGCTCGAATCTTTCCTGAAGTCCGAGCTCGCGCAGCTCGGCTGCTCGTTCCGCGAATTTGCGTTCGGCGATAGTTCGCTTTCGTGGTCGTGGGTCGACTGGTTCTCCAGACATGCGCTTCGATTACGGCGTGACGCGAGGGCGCGAGAGAGTGTCGAGTGCATAACTCGCCGTCCACTGGACGCCGAATACTATTGCGACGCCCCACACCCCTGGCGCCGAAGTGGCGCCGAGGAGGTAAGCAGTCATTGCTGCTGCGAGTGTGGTAACTATGAAAGTGACAGCCGAAAACACGGCCACGAGCTTTCCTTTGTGAGACCGCGCCTTGCCGATTGCCTCGATGGCCGACGCGCCGAGGAACGCGGCGAATGCCATCCACAGCATGCGAAGGTCGTGACCGGCGTGCAGCGCACGGAAGATTCCGAATGCAAAGGGTGCAATCGCGAACAGCAGTGATAGCAGGTAGAGCGCCCGTTGTCGTGGCGACCGTGGCATCGTAGGAGTCTCGCTGTCTGGCGTATCGGTTTTCTCCGACCAGAGTATACCACCGGTGGACTTCCGTCTACCGCATTCAGAAACTGCCGTTGCCGGCGGGGAAGCCGTACTCGATCTGACTGGCGGCGAAGGCGGCAAAGCCAATGAACGCCGCGGCGATCCCCACAAGCAGGAAGGTAGTGCGTTTCGCGTCGGTCCTTCGCACCCTCATTTCGGTCGCCGGAGTGCGCACGAATGTCACAAACTCGCGTCGCGGACAGACACTGCGACTTCCGTCCGCCTCGATCGCCGCGGCAACGCGGCTCACCCGTGTGAGGACCAGCGTATCACCTGCGACGCGGCGGATTCTACCGTCGAGAGCGGTTGCGTGGCAGAGCATTGGTGTGCCGGACGTCGAGTCGGCCTCACTCAGCACGAATGGATCGGCGGAGCTCACTCGGACACGAGCGTCCGTGAGCGTAGACATGTCTGCGGGCGCGGGGCGGTGCACGACGCACGCCTGGGACCAAATGGTAGCTGCGAGAACTATGACGCGTCGAATGCGCTGCGGTGGTCGGGTCATCGCCATCTCCTGTAATAAGATCCCAGCAGATGGTGCGTGTACGCGACGGCGTCGACCATACGCCATTTGACGTAGATTGGCTTGCCTTTCGCAGACCAACACTGAACAGAGGGCGAAGATCGCATGGAAGTAGTCATCACGCAGAATTACAACGAGATGAGCAAAATCGCGGCGCAAATGGTCGCCGAGCTGCTCAATACGAAGCCCAATGCCGTGCTCGGCATGGCGACCGGCTCGACGCCGCTCGGGTTGTACCAGGAGCTGGTGCGAATGCATCAACAGGGGCGCCTCGACTTCTCGCGCGTGACGACCTTCAATCTGGATGAGTATGTCGGCCTGCCGGGCAACCACCCGCAGAGTTACGCCTACTTCATGCAAGAGAATTTCTTCCGGCACGTGAACGTCCAACCTCAGAACATCAACGTCCCGTCCGGCACGACCAGTAACTATCCGGCGTTCTGTGAATGGTACGAGAGGCATATCGCCGAGAGCGGCGGGATCGACCTGCAGATTCTCGGCATCGGCAGTGACGGGCACATCGCGTTCAACGAGCCGACGAGCTCGCTCAGCTCGCGCACTCGTCTGAAGACCCTGTCGATGCAGACCATCGGCGACAACGCACGCTTCTTCGAGCGCCGAGAAGATGTCCCCGTGTATGCGATTACGATGGGAGTCGGCACGATCCTCGAGGCGCGCCAGTTGTTACTGGTGGCGAGCGGAAAGTCGAAGGCCACGGCGATTGCGCAGGCTGTGGAGGGACCGGTAAGCAGCATGGTGACCGCGAGCGCGCTGCAATTGCATCGTGACGCCACCGTGATCGTGGACGAGGACGCTGCGTCGGAGCTTACGATGCGCGAGTACTACGAGTTCATCTACGCGGCCAAGCCCGCCGCGCCCAAGGCGTAACCGGCTGACCGTCGCGAGTGCTCATCCGACAGCTTTATGCCCGAGTTCCTCGGCAAGTCCGATAAGAATTCCTTCGGGACCGCGGATGTAGCAGAGCCGATATGACTGTTCGTACTGAACCACTTCGCCAACGAGCTGCGCGCCGCAATCGCCGAGCCTGGCGAGTGTCTCGTCGAGGTCGTCCACAGCGAACATGACGCGCAGGTAGCCGAGAGCGTTCACCGGCGCGTTCCGGTGATCGGCGATGACGGGCGGGGTGAGGAATCGCGAAAGCTCGAGCCGGCTGTGGCCGTCCGGGGTGACCATCATGGCGATCTCGACAGACTGGTTTCCCAGTCCAGTTATGCGCCCTGCCCACTCTCCTTCGATCATGGCTCGGCCTTCGAGTTTCAGGCCGAGCTCGGAGAAAAATGAGATGGCATTATCGAGGGACTCTACGACGATGCCGACGTTGTCCATACGCTTGACTGTCATTACGTCTCCTGTGGAGTCACTTACTTCTTGTCAGCACGACATGAGTTGCTGCGGCGGTCGGGACATGCGTGGTGCACTCATAGCCAAGGGCCGTGAGATCCAGGTCGTGGAAGAGGTGTTCGCCGGACCCGAGCAGCCTCGGCGCGATCGCGACGTGCAACTCGTCGATGAGTCCCGCTTCGAGATACTGCCGGACCGTCGCCACGCCGCCGCCGATCTCCACATCTTTTCCCTCAGCCGCCTTCATTGCTCGTTCCAGCGCGTCGCGGATACCGCTTGTGACAAAGTGGAACACCGTACCGCCTTCCATCTCGATCGGCGGGCGTTGGTGATGCGTCAACACGAATACCGGGCCGTGATAGGGCGGGTTCTTGCCCCACCATCCACGCCAGGCGTCATCCGGCCAGGGACCACGAATCGGGCCGAACATGTTGCGTCCCATTATCCACGCGCCGACGCCCACCCCAAATCGCGCCGCGATATCGTCATCGACGCCGGTCGTGCCGCCGGTCTTACCATTGATGCGTTGGAACGCGCGGGTCGGGATGAACCAGTCGTGTAGAGCTTCACCACCGACGCCGAGGGGATCCTCGCGTGTCTGGTGCGGGCCAGCGCCGTAGCCGTCGAGCGAGATCGTAAAGTTGTGCACGCGCACACGAGCCATTGTGGTTTTCTCCGCGAGGATTAGTCATTGTGACCGAGCAAGACGCCGATGTCTTCCCATATGTACCAATATTTGTTGAGCGGAACGGCGCCTTCGGCCGCGTAAAACGCGACGGCGGCGAGACTCTCAATGTTGGCGTTCACGCACACACGGCGAATGTCCCGGGTTTGGAACCAGCGCGCTACGGAGCGAAGCAGGTTGTGCGCGACGCGGCGTCGTCGATAGGCGGGCGCCACGTAAAGGTACTGGACCTCCCCCGCACAACCGTAGCGCTCGGTCGCATGTCCGGCGATATAGCCGACGACGTCATCGCCGGCGAGCGCGACGAATGCTGTGCGCGTCGGAAGGGCCTGTTGCGGATGGTGCTTCCCATCGAGATACGCCGCCATGCGCGCATCGGCGGGTCCCGCCTGCGTGTCCCCGTCACGGCAGCGCTCCATGGCTGGGACATCTGCGCTAATGGCCTCGCGGTATGTTACCTCGGGTGTGGTCGATGGCTGGAGCACGAGACTAATCACTCGATGAAGACGGACTCAGTTGCTACATCTACCCGGCGCTGAACACCGGATCTGGCGCCTCGACTCTGACGACCGCGGGTCGACGCTCCGCTTCACTCACGCAGGTGGAGCGCAGCGGCGAAACACGCGTCAGGTTTCGCGACGTACCGGGCACGAAAGTCCGCCATTGCGCGGTCAATGGCCTGTTGAATGAACTGACGCTTCGGTGTGAAGGGCGATTTCGCATCCGAAACTTTCTGGAGTACCTGAATCCGCCTGCCATCAGCGGTGACGATGTCGACTCGAGTCGCGATCGTCGCCAACATCATCATTGCGAACGATTCCGTCCAATCGTCCTCGGGGCGCCACGTCGAGAATACAGTGGTAAAGCTTGAGTGATCGAGCTGTTCAAGAAACTTAGAGATCCCCGCACGGGGCGCAGGCCCCCAGTTCGCGATCTCGTTAACGCCGGCATCCCAAGCCTTCCCCTGCTTTTCCATCGCCGTGCGAATCGCCGCGCGCGCAGCGTTGTTACCATCGAAATCGAGTGTGCGTACTGCCTCGACAAAGGGTTCGCGGGCTACCGCGCGGTGCAGCCCAGTCGAGTCGATGTAGCGAGGCGAGATCCAGCTCAGAAATCCGAATTCGCCACGCTCGAAGGGCTTGTTCAATGGCTGCCGCCGCATCACGATGCGGTAGTCGTAATCCAGAACGTGTGCGACTTCGTGCGCTAGGAGCTGAAACAGCACGTCTGTTGGCCGCGTGAGTTCGGATGCCACACGAGGCAGCGTTGGGTCATCTCCCGATCGGTCAATAGCTGCGCCCGTCCACCAGTGTTGTGTCCATCCACTGGCCCAAGCGACGTAGCTTACTTTCCTCTCGAGCAGGCCTCGCCGGATGGCGATGATGCGGTACTCTCTGTGTGTTTGTTGATCGACCGTGACCCTCCAGTCCGCATTCCAATTGAGCCCGTAGTCGAGATAGATCCGATCCAGCGAGCAGAGGTAGGCTCTGAAAATCGGCGGCGCGGCGACAAACACTTCCAGCACCGGCTGCACGTATGTTGTTCGCTCGATTTGCGGTTCACACTGGTCGGCCGAACTATAAGTTCGAGCACCAATGGTCAGGCAGATCTTCGTTTTCAAAGCATCGAACGCTTCGGCAATCTCGGGACTCTGGATGCTGTTCGGGGCGCGTGAGCCTGCACATGAGATTGCGCTCACTGCGCAGGCCGCCGCGACGCCGGCAGCGAGCCAGCATTTTTTCCGCAGTCGGGCTCTGGCGCGCGTACGTCGACGCACAACTCGCACTGATCGGTTATTCGAACTGCCTTTCAGAATGATCGGCAGCCTAACGCCCTAGCTAAGCTGCAAGGAAGTCAAACAACAGCGCCGGCCAAGCCCGGCGCAATCCGCAGATTCCTTGGCAGCGTCAGCGTTCA
>JBJMOA010000067.1:0-18096 GCA_045803975.1 Gemmatimonadaceae bacterium | reverse complement strand
CACCTGCCTTGCAACCCGAGCCGGTTGTCAATCGACTCGCCAAATAGCCCCAAGGGGAATCGAACCCCTCTCTGCACCGTGAAAGGGTGCCGTCCTAACCGATAGACGATGGGGCCGATCGATCTCCATCCATCAATAGCGCTAACGGGATTCGAACCCGTGTTTGGGCCTTGAGAGGGCCCCGTCCTAGTCCCCTAGACGATAGCGCCGCAACCGCAACGACCCGATCTCACCCGGGCAATCAAATCATTCAAAAAGCATCACAGGCCCGGAGGGAATCGAACCCCCAACCGCCGGTTTTGGAGACCGGTGCTCTACCAATTGAGCTACGGACCTACTCCGGCACTGCTGACTGCTGACAACCGCAGCTCCGTTCGCGCTTCATCGTTCGTACTCAGGAGGGGTGGCTGACGGGAATTGAACCCGCAACCCCCGGTGCCACAGACCGGTGCTCTAACCAATTGAGCTACAGCCACCATCGAACCGCACTTGATGTTAACCGCGTCCTACAGTCGAATCAACTTTACTTCGCTCGGTCCATGTACTCGCCGGTGTTCGGATTCACGCGCACTTTTTCGCCCGTGTTCACGAACTCCGGAACGTTCACGGTGACGCCGTTCTCGAGCTTCGCGGGCTTCGTCGACGCAGTCTTCGTCGCGGTTTTCATTACCGGCGCCGTGTCGACTACTGCGAGAACCATCGAGTTCGGCAAGTCGATGCCGATCACTCGTCCGTTGTAGTACTCGGCCTGGATCTTCATTCCCGGCTGCATCCACTGCGCGTTGTCACCGAGCACTTCTTCCTCGATCTCGAGCTGATCGTAGTTCTCGGTGTTCATGAAGTGATACGTGTTGCCACCCTGGTACATGAACTCGAGATCGTGCGTCTCCATCGACGCCTTCTCGATCGTGTCGGCCGCGCGAAAACGGTGCTCGAAGCTGTTACCGGTGCGAAGATTCTTGAGCTTCGCCTGCACCATCGCGCGGAGGTTTCCCGGCGTGTGGTGGCGGAACTCGATCACGCGACAGGGATCGCCGTTAAAGACGAGCACCATGCCGCGTCGAATCTGGGTCGCGGGCATTGCCATATCGTTAGTCCGAAACTGGGGTCAAATACTCGAGATCGACGGCGACTCTGCCGACGTTCGCCGCCGATCTATTGATGCGTAAACGCAAACAGCCTCGAAACTTAGCCGCTTTTTGCGGGTCGGTCAAGCTGCGCTACGATCGGCTTCAGCGCTTTCCACACGTTGTCGGCGACGATGCGCTCGCCGCTCAGGTTCGGATGCACGCCATCGCCCTGATTGAGGCGCGGAACGCCGGCGACATCCGCGAGCAGAAATGGGAGCAGCGGAATGTTCTCCTTGCGCGCTACAGCAGGATAGATCGCTCTGAAATTGCGTGTATAGGTAGCGCCGTAGTTGGGCGGAGCCTCCATCTGGATGAGAACGATCTTCGCCTGCGGCTGTTTCGCGCGCACTGCGGCGATGACGCGCTCGAGGTTTGCGCGAGCAGCGTCGGGCGACAATCCACGGAGCGCGTCGTTCGCGCCACCCTCGATCACGACCAGATCCGCGGGCGTGCGCAGTACCCAATCGACCCTGCGCACGGCGCCTGCCGTCGTTTCACCTGACAGACCGGCGTTTATCGCGTTGATTGGAATCCCCTCGTCTCTCGCCTTCTTCTCGATCAGCGCCGGAAAAGCCTGACTCGGATCGAGACCGTATCCGGCGGTGAGGCTCGTGCCGAAAAAGAGAACCACCGGAATTCGGTTCGCCGTCGCAGATGGAGTTGCCTTCGCCGTCGAGTCCGCTGCCTTTGTCATGCTCATGTTATTCTTCGTCTCTCTCGAATTGCGTCCACTGTCCATATTTCCGTCCGTGCCGCACGCGACTATCCACGCGGGCGCGGCGAGCAAACTCGCTCGGCGTAAATAACGCACCGTCCAAAAGCCATTCAGGTTCATGCTGATTGCCCGTGAGGTCACGAAGGAATACATGAGCGGCGAGCAGAAACTCGCCGTGCTACGCAACGTATCGTTCACCATCCAGCAGGGTGCCTTCGTCGCAATCGTCGGACCTTCCGGGAGCGGCAAGACGACGCTGCTCGGTCTGCTCGCTGGACTTGATACACCAACGCGCGGCACAGTGGTCCTCGACGATTCAGATCTGACCAAGCTGTCCGAGAACGATCGCGCGAGACTGCGCGGCGAAAAGGTGGGCTTCGTCTTCCAGACGTTCCAGCTCATTCCGACGTTGACCGCGCTCGAGAACGTCCAGGTACCTCTCGAGCTGCGCGGAGCCGACGGCGCCAGCGATCGCGCGCGCGACCTGATCGATCGCGTCGGACTGTCAGGGCGGGGCCACCACTTTCCAACGCAATTGTCCGGTGGTGAGCAGCAGCGCGTCGCTATCGCGCGCGCTTTCGCCAATTCGCCGAAGATCCTCTTCGCGGACGAGCCGACCGGCAATCTCGACAACACGACCGGCCACCGAATTTTCGAGCTCCTCAAATCGCTGAATAGCGAAGGCGGCTCGACGATCGTGCTCGTGACGCACGACTCCTCACTGGCGTCGCAAGCATCGCGGATCATTCGCCTGCTCGACGGCGAGGTCGTGGAAGATACCGGCGCCAAGTCCGTGACATCGCCGTGAGCATCTGGAGCCTGGCCTGGCGCGAAAGCCGGACGGCCCGTCGGCGTCTGTTGCTGTACATGTCGTCCATTTCGCTCGGCGTGGCCGCGCTCGTCGCCATTGATTCTTTTTCCACCAACATCATCCAGTCGGTGAAAGACCAATCGCGAGCGTTGATGGGCGGTGACGTTTCGTTCAACTCCTCAAAACCGATTCCGCCCGCCGTCGACTCGCTCGTCGACTCTCTCGGCCGGCGTGGCGTCTCGTTCGCCAGGGTCACGACGTTTCCGTCGATGGCGGTTGTCCCCCGCACGGCGGGAACGCGCTTCGCCCAGGTGCGTGGTGTAACGGAGAACTACCCGTTCTACGGGAACATCGTCACCGAGCCGGCAGGACGCTGGCCGCAGCTACACCAGGGCGCGTACGCGATAGTCGACCCGGCGTTGTTGATTTCTCTCAACGCCAGGGTCGGTGACTCCTTACGCCTCGGGTTCGGGACCTTCATCATCATCGCGTCGGTGAAAGACGTCCCAGGTGCCGCAGGAATCGCCGAGATGCTGGGGCCGAGGATATTCATTCCGGCGAAATACATTGCGGAGACGCAACTGCTGGTCTTCGGCAGCACTGCCGAACGGACGATCCTCGCGAAGCTGCCCCCTGGCGTCGACCCCGACAAATTCGTCAAGCCGTTCAAGAAACGCGTCGAGAGTCAGCAGATGCGCGTTCGCACCGTGACCCAGACGGAAGTCGCGACGGCCGATGCGATCGAGAACCTCTCCGACTTCATAGGTATAGTCGGCCTCGTCGCGCTCTTGCTCGGCGGTATCGGCGTCGCGAGCGGCGTGCGCGCATTCGTTGCGCGCAAGATCGATACGGTCGCGGTGCTGCGTTGTCTTGGCGCGTCGAGTGGGCAGGTGTTGGCCATCTACGTCGTCCAGGCGGCCGCAATGGGTCTTGTCGGCGCCGCGGTCGGCGCGGGACTCGGCGTCGCCGTTCAGTTCGTTTTGCCGAAGGTGCTCACCGGTTTTCTGCCGATCGATGTCAGCGTCACACTTGTGCCGTCGGCAGTTTTGACTGGCCTGGCAGTCGGTGGTTGGATCGCGCTGATCTTCGCACTTCGTCCGCTGCTGGCACTGCGAAACGTCTCACCCCTTCAGACACTGCGCCGCGACACGGATGCTCAGGTGCTGCGCATGCGATGGACGGACGCGCCACGGATTGTCGTGAACGTCGCGTTAGTGCTGAGCGTCGTCGCAATCGCGCTCGCCCGAGCCCAGACGACGAAGCAAGCGATTGCGATGAGCGCCGCCACGGGGATTGCCATTTTTGCGCTTGGCGCGAGCGCCGCACTACTCTCCTGGGCAGCGCGCCGAAGCCTCCGAACGCGCTGGCCGTACGTCGTGCGACAAGGGGTGGCCAACCTGTATCGCCCCGGCAACCAGACGCGCGCCGTCACCCTTGCGCTGGGATTTGGTGCCTTCCTGGTGAGCACGCTGTATCTCGTGCAGAACAGCATCCTTCAGCGTTTCACGACGGCGGCAGCCGAGGCGCGTGGAAACGTCGTCTTCTTCGATGTACAGCACGATCAGGAGGCGGTGCTGGACTCGATCGTTCGCGGTGGCGGCTACGACGTCGTGCAGGTCGCACCTGTTATCACGATGCGCATTGCGGCGATCGACGGCAAACGCGTGGCAGACATGACCCCGGTAAAACCAGGCGAGCGCGGGCGAGCAGGTTGGGCGCTACGGAGAGAATTCCGCTCGACGTACCGCGACAAGCCTGCCTCGAGCGAGACCATCGTCGCCGGGAAATGGTTCGGCGAGAGCGCGCTCACCGCAGCTCCGGACACGGGCGAGATCTCGATGGAGGAAGGCATCGCGAAGGAGCTCAACGTCAAGCTGGGCAGTGTCATTACCTGGAACGTGCAGGGAGTCGAGATCCCAACCAGGATTACGAGTCTGCGCAAAGTAGTCTGGACGCGATTCGAACCGAATTTCTTCGTGGTGTTTGCGCCGCCGGTACTCAAGGGCGCGCCGAACCAGTATGTGCTGCTCGCCCAGGTAAAGAACCCCGTCGCGGTGCCGCTGCTTCAACGTGCAGTCGTCAATCGGCTTCCTAACGTCTCGAGCATCGATCTAACGGCGATCAAGCGAACGGTCGATCGGATCGTCGGCAAAGCGTCGCTCGCAATACGATTCATGGCGTTGTTCAGCCTGGCGGTGGCGATACCCGTTCTGTTCAGCGCGGTTTCGGCGACGAGACGCGAGCGCGTGCGAGAAGGCGTTCTGCTGAAAACTCTCGGTGCGACACGCGGCCAGATCGCCCGCATTCTGCTCGCCGAGTACTCGCTGCTTGGCGTGCTGGGTGGGTTGACGGGGATGGTGTTATCGCTGGTGGGAGGGTGGGCAGCGGTGCGCTTCATCTTTAAGACGGCGTTCGCGCTGCCCGTCGTTCCCGTTGTTGGTATCGCCGCGGCCATCGTCGCGCTCACACTGCTGATTGGGCTGCTCGCCGGGCGCGATGTGTTTCGCGAGACGCCCATCGCGGCGCTGCGCGATGTCTGAGCGGCGCAGAACTACAAACAACGGGGTGTGGGGTGCCAGGTACTGGGTACTGGGTGCGAGGTAAAACGCTGCCTGTACCCCGCACCTAGTACCTAGTAACTGGCACCGCACACCTTTTTTGGTTTTTTTTGAGAGCGAACTACTGTACGCGCAAAACGTAGACGTGCTCACCCGGAAAGGCTGCTGGATTGCCGGACGTGTCGAGAACTTTGACGTTCTTCGCGCTTGCTCCCGCCGCAACAACGAGCCGGTAGTAGGTGCCGCTGCCCGAACGATTTGTCGACGCGATGTTGTCGCTGCCGCTTCCGATCGATTGCACCAACAACGGGTAGGTCGCCGTCTGTTGGTTCTGAACTGATCTCGCCACCGGCGGCATTACGCTGCGGAAATTGTAGGAGCGATACTCGTATTCCGGATCGAGGTTGGGAATCCCGAGATGATCTGCGTACATCGAGACCAGCCAACCCTTGGTTAGCGTGTCCATCGACGTTTTGGTGGCCGCAGCGAAGTTCTTGACCCCGGTGTCCGGTCCGGTAACGAGCACCCGCGTGAGCGCTCGTGGGTTCGAACTCGAGTAATTGTCCGCCGCGTACCGCACGAGCGCCCAGCCGGCTCCACGCGTCGCAAGGCTGGTGTCCGCCATCTTGCTCGTTGGCGAGAACTGGTCAGGATGCACCATCCAGTATGAGAGCCGCGCCAGATTCTGGAAGAAGAAGGCGTTGAAGTCGTTCCCCTGCGAGCACGGCGCGTTGCACGGAATGAGATCGTTGTACGTCAGCGTCTGCAGATCGGTAAATCCGCGCTGTACGCGGCCGACGGCATCTTCAGCGAAATGCGCGAGAGCTTCGTCGAGCCACGTGGCCTCGAATGAGCAAGTCGGCGGACAGACAGCAGCGTAGCGATTGCCGGCATTGATCATGTGCTGGAACTCATGCGCGATCGTGCCGCGCGTGCCCTGGCGCACAGAACTGGTCGAGCGGATGTTCCCGAACTTGCCAGTCGGATCGGGCGACAACAGGTAAAAAATTTCTCGCTGATTGCTCTGAGGGCAGAATGTCAACGGTCCGTCGCCCTGATCAGTCGGCGGAAAGAAGTCGCCGGCAAAGAAAAACCCGCCTACGAAACTTCCCGGAGTGTTCGGCGGTGTCAGCTTGTTGACCTGGCCGGTGAAGAGAAGAATGATGTGACCGTTTGCATCGATGTCCGTCGGGTTGTGGAAGTACGAGCTATCGGTCGGATAAATGACATTGTCGAATTCCGTGGTGATGGAATCCATCACTGCCTGGGTGAACAGCAGGTTGGGATTTCCATCGAGCGTGTCGACGGCGAGGATCGCGCGTCGACTTACTGACGCGACTGTCGCCCGTGTCGAGATGTAGTTCGAGCACAAATCGTCGGTATTCGCATCCGGCACTTTGAGTGAGATGACGTCACCGACATTCGGTACGGGCGCTACCGAGACCTGCGCGGTCCGCTGCGCCGAGAGGCGGGAGCGCGCAAACGGAGTTCCTGTCGCGCGCAAAGTCAGCCCCGCGCGCTCGAACGCGCGGACTTTTTTATCCATCACCTGCTGTCGGGTCCAGCCCAGCGAGACCTGCTCGAGGCGCGGGCTCGCCTGCGCGGAAATGTCCGCCGCTGCCTCGAGGCTGAATGAACCGCCCGCCGAACGATCGCCTTTTACCACGTAGTTCGCGACGACATCGTGCGCGCTACTCGTGTTTCCGACAATGATGATGTAGTCGCGAGCCCCGGCTCCGGCGGGAAGGTCGATGCCGTTCTGGATGTCAGCAGGATCCAGAACCCGTACGTCGCCGACCAGCATGCTACTGATGTCGCTGGGCACGCCGACCGGTCCCGTTCCATCCTTACCGCCGCACGCGACAGCGAGAATCAACAGCAGAGGGAGACATCTATTTAGCACGTGGAGCTCCTGGGCAGAGTTCGGTTGAAATTCGGAAATAATACCCGCAAGCCATCAAAAGGGGCCTAACTCGGAAGGACACAAATCTAAGGCCACCGCGTCTGGCGAAAGCGCCGCACGGTGCAACTTGCGGGGATTGGAGTGTGAGCGGCGCCATTTGCTTGCTCAGCGTCCGGACGGTAAATAGAGTGAAACAATGGCCGCCCCGTCCAACCAGAAACCGCCGGAGAACTTCCGCTCCCGCGAGCAAGAGGCAACGCTCGGTCTGCTTCGCACGGCGGACGCCATGAAGCGCAGCCTCGCGCAGGTGATCGAGCCACATGGAATCACGCCGCAGCAATACAACGTGCTGCGCATCCTCCGGGGTGCCGGCCCGGAGGGTCTACCGACGCTCACCATCGGAGAGCGAATGATCGAGCAGACGCCAGGTGTCACGCGGCTGGTGGACCGTCTCGAGCGAAAGGGGCTTGTCGCGAGGGCTCCGTGCGCGAAGGATAGACGCCGGGTGTTCTGTCGGATAACCCCCAAAGGCCTGGACCTGTTGAAGGAGCTCGACGAGCCGGTCAACCGTTGGGACGCTCAGGCGGTCGCGGTGCTTCCGCCTTCCGACCTCGACTCGCTGATCAATCTGCTCGACCGCGTCAGGGCGTCGAACTACTAGAGGACACCTTGACGAGCATCACCGTTCCCCGCGACTTTGTGAATACTTGACCGATCAATAAACCCAAGCGCGGTGAGGACGAGACATGTTTCGAAAACTGCTCCGCACACCCGATGACAAGGTTTTGCTACTCCTCCGTCTCGTCCTTGCCCTCGTTGTCTTTCCGCACGGTGCCCAGAAAATGCTCGGCTGGTTCGGAGGGTTTGGCCCATCCGGGACGCTCGGATTTTTGACCCACCAAATGCACATACCGATGGCGTTGGCCCTTCTTGTTTTTGGAGCCGAGTTTTTTGCGCCGATTGGGCTGTTCTTCGGCTTCCTTGGCAGGATCGCGGCGTTCGGCGTCGCCGTCGATTACACCGTAGTCGCGCTGATGGTGCACTTGCCCAACGGATTCTTCATGGATTGGACCGGTCAGCAAAAAGGCGAAGGCGTTGAGTACTTCATCCTCGCGGTCGGTATCGCGATCGCCATCATGATTCGCGGGAGCGGGGCCTTGTCGCTCGACAGATTGCTGAGTCGAGGGGACCAACTGCCTTAATCTTGTTACCGGATCGTCCCGATCCTGCGGCCGGCCTCCTCGACAGCCTGGAATAGCTGGTCGAAGGATTCAGTGACGAACAGCACGTCTTGAAAATGATCGATCTCGAACGCTTGATTGAATACTGCGTCGAGCGAGAAGGGCCGTCGATCGCATTTTGGACCGAGTGCATTCGCCGCGTCGCCCTGCGAGGAGATCAGCCCGGAGCCATACACTTTGATCTGACCCTCCTCCCGGATCAGGCCGAACTCCACCGTGAACCAGAACAGTCGCGCCATTCGCGTCGTGTCTTCCTCGTTCTCCGCGGCGGCTGCCACTTGTCCGTAATGCTGCAGGAAATCAGCAAAAACCGGATCGGCATGTAGAGGAACGTGGCCGAAGACATCGTGGAAGATGTCCGGCTCGGGTAAGTAGTCGAGCTGCTCGCGTTTCCTGATCGTGACGGTGGTTGGAAATTTCCGGAGCGAGAGGCACTGAAAAAACGCCTTTGCCGGGATGTAGCCTGACACTGGAACGGCTTCCCAACCCGTAGGCGGAGCGAGTCGTCGATTTACTTCCGCCAGATCCGGAACGGTTTCGCGCTTGAGACCAATCGTGTCGGCGCCTTTGAGAAAGATCTTGCTGCCATTCTTTCTCAGCTCCTTCATGCGGCGGTCGTAAAGAAGCCCCCAAACCTCGTGGTCGTCGGCCGTGTAGGAGCTCCAATCCTGCTTAATGAAGACCGACGGGTCTTCGACGAGGTCGTACAGCGCCGCTGTTGATTGCTGCAAAGTCAGCTCCGGGATGCGAGATGAAAACGCATCCCCAAAGTTTAACCTGCGGTATCGGCCCCTGAAAGCTTACTGGCGGTAGCCCGCTTGCGAAGCGGCAGCGACAGCGTGAATACGGAGCCGACGCCAAGCGTACTCGTTGCTTTTACATCGCCGCCCATCGCGCGGGCAAGGTCGCGACTGATCGCCAACCCGAGACCAGTGCCCCCCGTAGGTGGAAGACCCGTTGTCCGCAGCTGCACGAACGGCTCGAAGATTTCTTCGATCTTGTCGCCCGGGATACCGGGGCCAGTGTCGCGAACGCGGACGAGCAGAGTTTCTTCTTCGACGCGCCAATCCAGATTTACCGCGCCGCCTGGCGCTGTGAATTTCATCGCATTAGCCAGGAGGTTGACAACGATCTGTTGAACCTTCTCACGATCCGCGAACGCGCTCAGTGATCGGTCGCCGGCGTGATGTACGTAGGTGACTCCTTTCTTGGCGAACTGCGGCTCGACGAGTGCTTCGGCGCCGACCAGTGTTTCCTCGATCGGGATCTCGGCCATCGCCAACTCGATCAGTCCTCCTTCCAGCTTGGCGAAGTCGAGGATCATGTTGACGAGCGTCATCAGATGCTCCTGCGCCTGATGGATGCGTTCGACGTCGCGTTGCTGCTCCGGATTCAGTCGACCGTGAATGTTTTGCTGGAGAATCTCCAGATAACCCGAGACGGCGTGCAGCGGCGTGCGGAACTCGTGGCTGAGCCGAGCGAAAAGCTCCGACTTGATGCGATTCGCTGCTTCTGCTTCCTTGCGCGCGACCTGCTCGCCGTGCAGAGCCATCTCGAGCTCACGCGTTCGTTGGGCAACACGCGCGTTGAGTGATCGATTCAGCGCCTGCATGCTTTCCTCGGTCTGTCGTCGCGCACTCATGTCGCGCAACAGCCAGCAAAGAGACGCTTCCCCTTCCTGTCGCGCTGCCAGTGCTGAGACCGTCGCCTCTACGGGAATGACGCGGCCGTCGCGTACTTTGATCTCGAGGTTCCACTTGTCGATCCGACGCGTGCGTGCAAGGCCGGCGAGATGCGCGCGAAACTCCGGGCGAGCGTGCGGCTCGATGAAAGTGACGAACAGTTTTCCCTGCAGCAGCTTGCTGTGAACGCCGAGCATCTCGGCGGCGACGGCGTTGGCCTCCTCGATTGCGCCGAGGTTGTCGGTTACCAGATATGGATCTGGGGCAAGATCGAAGAGCGTGTGATAGCGATTTCTCTGTATCGCCAGCTCACGATGCGCCTCGAGGATCGTCTCCTGCTGCGCGCGCAGCTCTTCCTCGGCGACACTCAGTTCCTCGAAGGCGGCGAGGAGCTCCTCGTGGGCCTGCTGGGCGGGAAGAATTCGCGTGCCGGGGTAGAGACCTTCGACGCGCTCACGCGACAGCTCTATCGAATTTGAGAACTTGTCGATCTCAGATTTGCCTGACATTGATTCCTGTCAACGTTCTGCGGGCGTAGAATTCGGGCGCGGCCGGGCCCTCATGAAACAGATGAGTCTGGGGCACATTCACTCTACAGTGCAAATGCAATTTCGCAATAGCGAATTGACACTCTGCACCAGTCTCCGCGTACCTACGCAGCAGACGACCTCAACGCTGCGCTGCGGCTGAATTAAGGGTCGTACTCCGCGCCGTCATCGTCGTCCTCACCCGGCCCAAAGTCGACGTTGATGATGTCGCTCACGCGCTCGACATGCACGACCTGCCGCATCACCTGGCCGCCCGCGGTGATCGTCACCATGTAATCACCGGGGTCGACCAGATTTCCAGCGCGCCCGCCGCCGAAGAATCCCCCGCCGCCGCCCTCGCCACCACCACCGCCACCAGGAGCGGCGCCGCCGATCGGTCCCTCAGCGGGACGCAGGTTGATGTCTCCGAACGCCTCACCGCGCGCGCCGCCGCGCCGACCGCCAGCAGCACCGCGACCCTGGCCACCGGTACTATCCGCTGCGCGTGCGGCGCGGACCGAATCTTCACGTTGGCGTCGCACACGCGCGGCATTGATGCTGTCACGCAGCGCGGCAGGACCCAGTGGGCGCGGTCTCATGCGCAGATCCCAGTACGCCCGGTGCAATCCGGGTCCACCGGCACCGGTCAGAGTGCGAACCGTGTCGCCACGAATATTCGTGACCAGGATTCGCGTCGTATCGCGACTCGTCCCGGAGGTGAGTCGATAAACGAGCTCGGCGCCATAAGGCGGGTTCGGGGCGACGAAATTTCTATTGCCGGGGAAATTCTGGGTGTTGGCCTGCGAGTATTGATAGGCGGTTTTCGGTGTGAAGAAATTGGTCGCGCGCGCCATTACCCCGTTGTTCATCTCCTCGAGTGGCGCGATGTCGACGATGTAAATCGATCGCCCATGCGTCGCGGCGATAAGCTCGTGGTCGCGCGGATGGATCTTCAGATCGTGCACCGGCACGGTCGGCATGCCGGTCATGAAACGCTGCCATGTCGCGCCCCGGTTGGTCGACACGTACGCCCCTACATCCGTCCCGACAAAAAGAAGATCGCGATTGGCGGGATCCTCACGGACCACATGGACAAAGTCCGGGCCGCCGGTCGGCAGATTATTGACTACGGATCGGAACGTCTTGCCGAAATCATTGGACACATAGAGATACGGGCGAAAATCGTTTTCACGATGATTGTCGAACGCGACATAAACCGTCGCCGTATCGAAGTGCGATGGCTCGACACGACTTACCCACGTTTTTTTCGGCAAACCCGGAAAGCGAGTCGTGATGTCGGTCCACTGCCCCCCATCATTCGTCGTCAGCCAGACATTGCCGTCGTCGGTACCAGCCCAGAGGATTCCCGGCCGGATTGGCGACTCGGCGACGGCCGTAATGGTCCCGTGCGTCTCTGCCCCTGAGTTGTCGCGGGTGATGCCGCCGGTGTAACGGGTGCTCATGAGTATGCGTGCTGAATCCCTCGTCGAGAGATCCTGCGAGATTGGATAAAAGTGCTCGCCGCGATCCGTGGACTTGAGTAGCCTGTTCGCGCCCATGTACACCGTCGTCGCCGCGTGCGGTGAAAGAAAAAACGGTGTCGACCAGTTGAATCGATAGCCACGCGCGGAATCGGCCGCTGCTCTGGCGCGAAGCTGCGCCAGCGTGCGCGTGACCTCTGGAGTCTCCGGCCGCGTCGTGTCGCCACGCGCGATGATCACTGAATCCTCGAAGATGCTTGTCCGATCTCGACCGCCCCCGCGCATGATCACCGCACGCGTGTTCTGCGCCAGATTGAGTCGCGACGCGTTTCCGCCCTGCGACTCGCTGTAGACTACATTCGGATCATCCGGGTCGATGGCGGTATAGAACCCATCGCCACCGCCGACGTTGTACCAGTCGTAATTCGTGATCCCAATGCGGTTCTTCGCGCGCGATGGTCCGCACCACGAGCCGTTATCCTGCAGTCCACCGCACACTTTGTACGGCTTCTCCATGCCGTAGCTCACCGCGTAGAACTGGCCGAGCGGCATCGTATTGATGAAGTCGTAAGTTCCACCGCGGTCGTACGTGACGGCGATCCCGCCATCGTCGCCGAGGATGTAGTGATCCGGATCGGTGGGGTCGATCCACATCCCGTGCCAATCGGTGTGAACGCCGATCGCGCCACGACGGTACGTCTTTCCTCCGTCCTCGGAAATCCGGAACACGGACGACATCCAGTAGATGCGATCGGGATTGCGCGGATCGACGCGAATCTGCGAGTAGTAGAACGGGCGCGCGTCACCTAATCCGCCCGCCCCTCCAGCCGGTGGCTCGTTGCGGTAAGTCAGTGTCCACGTCGCGCCGCCATCTGTCGAGCGATAGATGCCGCTGTTTGTTTTTTGCCGTCTGCTGGTGTCGGGTTTCTCGCCGCGAGCGAGCGGGCGCGGCAGCGTGTCGGCTTCCACCCAGGTGTAGACGATCTGCGGATTCGATTGCGCCACCGCTATTCCAATGCGTCCCTTCGTCGTCTCGGGGAATCCACCGCCTCTGATTTCCCGCCAGGTCGCGCCAGCATCGGTGGTCTTCCAGAGGCCGCTGCCCGGTCCCCCGCTCTTCAGGAAATACGGACCGCGAACCCGTTCCCAGCTCGACGCATACAGAGTGTTGTGGTCTTTCGGATCAATCGCGAGATCGACGAAGCCAGCTTTGTCGCTCACGAACTTGATCAACTTCCACGTAGACCCTCCGTCCGTAGATTTGTACACTCCACGGTCGGGATTCGCGTTCCACGCGTGACCCAGTGCGGCTACGTACACGATGTTCGGATCAGTTGGATCGACGACAATGCGGCCGATCTGCTGCGTTGCTTCGAGGCCAACCAATTTCCAGGTAAGCCCTCCGTCCGTCGACTTGTAAACTCCGCCGCCGGGAGAAATGGAATTGCGCGAATCTTCCTCCCCAGTCCCCGCGTAAATGATGTCGGGGTTCGACGGAGCGAGCGCGATGTCACCCATCGAGATCACTCGCTCCTTGTCGAAAAGCGGGATGAACATCGTTCCAGCATTGATCGTCTTCCAGATGCCGCCCGTCGCAGTGGCGACGAAGAAAACCTTCGGGTTTCCGGGAACGCCTTCGACGTCGGTGACCCGCCCGCCCATATTCGCGGGACCAATCGATCGCCAGCGAAATCCGGCGAGCGTAGTGGAATCGAGAGGAGTGGTCAGCTGAGCGGACGATGGTCCGGCGCAAAGCAAGGCACCGGCGAGAGCGTAGAGGACGGGGTGGGCTCGCATGGGTTTGGCTTTGGGTTGGAAGATCGGTCACAGGGGCCGCGACGGTTCCAGAACTAAGCTAATACGGTCTTGGCCGGACGGACGTTGACCGCGCGCGAGACGCAAAGCGTACCACGAACGCTTACATTCCGATGCAGAAGAACGTTTTCAATCAGGTGGACTACCGATGACAGCATCGATTTTGGGCGACGTCGTTACGGTTCAAAATGCCACGACGAGGCA
The DNA here is from genome assembly GCA_045803975.1 of Gemmatimonadaceae bacterium. Classification (GTDB taxonomy): domain Bacteria; phylum Gemmatimonadota; class Gemmatimonadetes; order Gemmatimonadales; family Gemmatimonadaceae; genus UBA4720. Next base: position 4,029 of record JBJMOA010000067.1, on the reverse strand, counting down.
GGGTACCAATCAGAACCCGGCTCCGACGACCGAGCGCGATCTCCAACAAGCGGCGCAGGAGCTTCGCGAAGCGGCCCGAAACAACGCCTATCAGCAAATAGAAGGGGCGCGCGCGAACGCCCGTGCCCAGGGCGGTGCTGAGGCTGGCGGAACTTTCGTCGGACCGGTACCGCCTGTTCCGCCCGTTGGCACACGTCGCTTTACCATCCGTGGCCCCGACGGCACACAGGTCATCGAGATCCCCAGCGGTGCTTTCGATCACGTGATTCCTCCTCAAGCCGTCGATATATCGATCGCTTTCTTCCTGACGATGGCTGCGATAATCATCGGACTGCCACTCGCGCGTGCCTTTGCACGACGCATGGATCGACGAGGCGCGCCAACACAGGTGCCAGCCGAGATCTCCTCGCAGCTTTCGCAATTGAACCAGGCCGTCGACGCGATCGCACTCGAAGTGGAGCGCATATCCGAAGGCCAGCGGTACACGACGCGGCTGTTATCCGAGCAGCGCGACGCGCCTGGCCAGACACTTCCGTCGGGTATGAATCGCTAGTCGGTAGCGGAAGGTCCCGCGTTTGCACGATCCACTATTTCGATGCAGCCCAGCCTCCCAACGCTTCTAATCACCTCGACCACTGCGCTCGCATTGCTTGCGGCTTGCGGGACGCGCTCGCAGATCGTCGCCAGGAATCAATCCCTTGCGCTCGCGCCGAGTTGTGCTGATGCCGTGACGGTATACCCTGACAGAGACCACGTGCCGTACGATTACTACGAGGTTGCATTGATCACCGCGGAAGGCAACTCCGCCTACAATGGCAACGGCGATCTGCTCAAATCGGTCCGCAATGAGGCAGCCGGCGTGGGCGCGAACGCCGTCGTCATCGACGCGCTAGGCGCGTCACGTGCCACCGTGAAGGTGTTGGGCGCCGCGGTCGGCAGCAATGATGCCGAACGTAAGGCTCGTGCCGTCGCGATCTGGATGCCTGGCGATACCGCCCGTGTGCGCGAAGCGTGCAGAGAAAAGTGACGGCCGCCGTGACGCTCTCGATGATTCTCGCTGCCGGCTGCAAAGAGAGCGCATGGACTCCGATGGGAAGCGCCGAATTCGTACTGTCGGAGATCAAGCTAGGCGGCGCCACAACGGTCTCTCGGCGAATCGACTCCGACGAGAACTTCGGGCGCTCGGTGCTCAATGGGATCGCGACAGGCGATAGTCTTTGGCTCGAGGTGGCGAGTCAGCTCCAACCCGCCTCCGCCGCGGCTGAGGCAAGCATGTCGATCGCATTAGCCGAAGCGCTCACGCGCTCCCCGCAGTCGGTTCTTCGAGTACTCGGCGACAAGTACGCTGTCAGCGAAGTCTGCGGCATGCCGTTTCTGAAAGCCGATTCGGGCGAGGTGATCGCGTACCATGCTGCGGCGATCGGCGCGCTTCAGCGAATCCGCGCCGGTTCTTTGGCGTCGAAGCGCGATGCGTGTCGCACTGCCCTCGACGAGGCGCGCGACCGTCGGCTCGAGCGGATCAATCCCGCGTACATAGTGAAGAACAAGCCCGTCGCTCCGGCGAGGCGAACCCGTCGTCGTGTGAGCAAGCCGAAGCCGAAAGTCTCGGCGCCCGACACCGCGGTGAAAGTTACCCCCCGCGACACTAGCTCGTTAAATTGACGCCTCGAGTCCGGCACCACCGGACTCGATGCATAAACGGAACTAGCGTCTGAACGGCTGCCGACCGGCCCGGCAAAGGCGCTTCCAATAACAAGGAGTCGTTTTGAAGCGTTCCTTTTTGGTTGCTGCCCTGGCGGGCACGGCGCTTGTCTCACTCCCGTTTGGGGCGCGCGCGCAGGTGTCTACGGTCGTCAAGCCCGTGCAGTTCGGTATTGCGGCCGGTGTAGCGTTCCCAACAAGCGACTTGTCCGAGGGGACCAATACCGGCTTCAACGTGACGGGCACTCTGGCTCTAAACCCGGCGATGATTCCGCTCGGAATCCGAATCGACGCGGCCTACAACAGATTCGAGTTCAACGACGACGCGGGTGTCGATGGCAATTTCCATTTTACCAGCGTCACCGGAAACGTCGTGTACAAGATCCCATCGACGGCGGTTGCGCCCTACCTGATCGGTGGGGCCGGATTGTACAACGTCGGCGTCACCTTTACGGGTGTCGGTAGCGACTCGGAGAACCACTTCGGCTGGAATATCGGCGGGGGCATCTCGATGCCACTGAGCGGCTTCGACGCATTCATCGAGGCTCGCTACAATCAGGTTCAGGGCGACGGCGGGTCGGTGAAGTTCATCCCGGTCACTTTCGGAATCATGTTTTAGGCTTGGGCAGACGGTACGAGAAACGGGAGAGGCCATTGCCTTCTCCCGTTTTTTTTTGTCTACTGCCGGTTGGGAGTGCTTTCGGCGATACTCCAAGGATCTACGGATCGATGACCATAGAAACGAATGCGCATTCTCGTAGTTGACGACGACCGCGCGATCCTGAAATTGATCGCGCGCGTGTTGCGGGACGACTCGTATGCCGTCGACACCGCGTCGACTGGCGAAGAAGCTCGCACGCTCGCGCTCGTGAACGAGTACGACGGTATCATCCTCGATCTTCAACTGGGGGACCGCCACGGATTCGAGATACTCCAGGAGCTACGACGCAACGGGCGTCGCACGCCTGTTCTTCTTTACTCGGGCCGCGCCGATACTGAGTCGATCGTGCGCGGGCTCGACGCTGGCGCCGACGACTACGTGGTCAAGCCCGTCTCCAACGAGGAGCTCCGGGCACGCGTCCGAACAATCATTCGACGGGGCGCTGGCAGCACCCGAGTCGGCGAGCAAGTCAGCGTCGGGAACCTCATTCTCAATCGGTTGACCAGGCGAGTCACCTGCGACGGCGCCGAGGTTTCGCTCACCTCCATGGAGCTCAAGCTCCTCGAGCACTTGATGCTCCGCGCGGGCGAAACCGTCACCCGTAGCGAGCTGCACGACAAAGTGTGGGACATGCATTTCGATCCAAGCTCGAACGTGATCGATGCGCACGTGGCGCGGCTCAGGAAGAAGCTCCAGAAGGCAGGCGCCGCTCCGGTTATCGCCACGCGCCGGGGACTAGGCTTTGTGCTGGAGACTGGGTCCACAACTCCTTTAGCGGAAACACCTTAGCGAAAGCCACGGATCATGACTGAGCCGTCATAATCGGTTCACGTAGCCGTCACGCACCCGGGGCCATCTTTTGCGTGTTCAACGACCCCACCGTGCCCGGAGACTCTGCGAATGGCTCGACTTCTTTTCCTCTTGCCTGCGTTAGTGATCGGAAGCGCAATCATTGCGCAGCCGGCATCAGCGCAGCACGGGTCTTCAGTGAGTCTCACGCACACGCTGACTGTTACCGTTCCGCCACGCGTCAAAGTGCAGCTCGCGCCGGTCGCGCCGATTCGTCAAAGCGCGATGACAGTCTCTTCGAGCCAGCCGTCGACGAACGGGATCGCTCTCAGCATTAGCGCGACACGGGGGTGGACGCTCTCGATCGCTTCGGCCGGTGGAAAGGGCAAACACGAATGGTCGCTCGTAACTGACTCGGGCTTCGCACCCGTAACGACGCAGAACACGACAGTCGTCAACGGCGTGCTCTCTCAGACGTCCGTCGATGCGACGGTCTTCTTTCGCAATGCAGCCAGCGCGGCGTCGGCCGGTCGCATCAATAGTGCGAGCGGGTCGGACGCGGTTCTTCTTACGATCGTCGCACCGTAATTGTCGCGGTTTCTGACGACCGACCTGGCGGGAGATCACAAAGTGGTCATAGGCCGGAACGACCCTAGCACGTTGTGCCAACACGCGTTACTGGCCGTCCGTTGGCTCGTCGTCTTGTCGGCGAGGGCCGTCAGCGCTTCTCTGCCGCTGCCTTTTCGGTGCGGTACGGCGCACAAAGCTCTTCGCATAACCAGAACAGAGCGCCCAGCGGGACCGAACCTACGGCTCGAATACGGGTGCACTCTCGAACAAGGAGAAGCTTTGAAGCGTTCACTGTACCTCGCGATCGC
>JBJMOA010000066.1:0-18242 GCA_045803975.1 Gemmatimonadaceae bacterium | reverse complement strand
TCGTTCAACAGCCCGACCGACAAGGGGCACACCGTGTTTGGCTTGGGGACGGTCGGCAAACCGATCGAGGTATCGGGACTAACGCTCGACAAGGTGTTCTACGATAAGGTTCGTTAAAACCCGCTTCCACCACCTCCGCCGCTTCCGCCACCGCTCGATCCGCCTCCACCCGAGCCCGACGAGCTCGGGCTCGACGACATACTGCTCGCCGCGGCACTCGACATCTCGCCGATGCTGTGGGAGAAACTCCCGACGTTGAATGGTCCAGCGCCGCCGGTGTACCATTGCGGCGGCTCGCGGTAGATGTCCTTGAAGGCGTTCGCCCACTTCTCTTCGACGCCGAACGCCATCGCATACGGCAGATATGTCTCGAACAGTTCTGGAGACGTGATCATCCGCTTGTAGCGATCTTCTTCCACCCGCGACAGGAATTCTTTGAAGCCGAGCGCTGCTTCGCGTGCCCGGGCGCCGGCGACCGTACGGGCGGGCATGATCTGCGCGAATATGAGAAGGATGATCGTGCTGATAACTGCGGCGACGATCATCGCCGGGCGCGCGACGAACGTCCACGCCTGCGCCGCGGACAGAACCATCAGTCCACCGAGCACTAAGCCGACCAACACCGCGAGACCAATTGATTTCGCTTTCGCTCGATCCGGCCGTTCCCGGTAGTACGCCAAATCGACTAGTCGGTCATAAATCGCGTTTTTGATCTCCGGCAGAAACTTGTAGAATCGGTTTTTCAGCTCCGACACCTTGACCGAATACGCATCGCTTGGTGCCGCGTGACCAAGCGCGTCCAGATAGCTCACCTCGTGCGGTTTGAGGTCCTTCCAGTCTGATCGCTTGCGGATGATGTCGAGCTGATAATCCGTGCTCTTCGCCAGGCCGAAGAGATGCTTCTCGGTGAGCTCGGTGATGTGCACATATCCGCGGACCGCGAGATCGACCAGTGTCGCCGTGATGTCTTCCATGTCTGCCTTGTTGTCGACCAACGTGCCGAGCTCGGCGGGAGATGTATCGGCAACCGGCTCGTATCTCACGACGAGGGATCCTTCCTCCGGATCTTTGCCGCTTCGCTGCCAACGTCTGAACGCAAGCAGGAACACAACGAGAGGAATGAGCAGCGGCGTCCACTGCACGACGTCCAGCAACCGCTCGCGCGACTGAGGGGGGCGGCTGGCGATGTGGCCCGCCGGCCATCCAACGCCGATCGTCATCCCCTCGTATGGCGCGAGACCCCGAAGCGTCGTGAAAACAATCTCGTTGCTATCTCGCTCTATCTTCGCATCTGACGAGACCGAGCCACGTACGCCTGTGTAGACGGCGGTTCGCGTCGCGGCGACATCGTCGGGCAGCACGACTCGCCCGTGCACGCTGTCGATCGGCATTGTCCAGTCATTGCCGGTGACGTTCCAGTACAGCTCGTCGAAGTCACCAGCGCCTTTCTCGTCGTAGTAGAAACGGATCGCGTTGGCAACGCGGTAGCGGATGATGACCTGCCGATCCGCGTCGTTCGCGCCGGGAACGTAGATGCGGAGGGAGCGCGTCCAGCCGCCGTCTTTGCTCTCTTGCTCTACGCGAAGTCGATTGCCGAGCGAATCGGTGATGTACCCGATCCGCACGTCGAGCTTCGTCGCTCGTCCGCGCGCAGTATTGTGTCGAAGCGAGAGATCGCGAACGATACCGTTCCACTGGCCATCGAACCGGACTGTGAGCTGCTCGGTTACGTCGAGCGATCCATCGGAGTGAACGGTCAGCAGCGCACCGAAGTCCCGGATGCGAATAGAGCGACCCTGCGCCCCGGCCTCACGCGCGAGGGTGCAGAAACACAGAGTTGCGAATACGAGTGCGGGACGAATCTTAGAGCGCGACGGTTAGGGGGCAGATCGGCATGGAATCCGATTCGTCACGACGTCGCAAATGCGGACAGGCGGGCCAATCGACGTCTGTATTCTTCGGCCAGGGATTTGTTCTTCATTCCTTCCGCGATACGGATGCGAAGTGCAAGGCTCTCTCTTAGATATAGCGGATAGATAACCGGCTCTGTCGCGTCAAGCATTGTTGCGACTCTCAACGCCTCGTGCAAATCTCCGCGCGAATATAGCAACTGAGCAAGGGTCAGTCGTTCCAACCCAAGGGATTCCCACGGTTGCCATTCGATCTCGGACCGCTTTGCCGTCGGTTCCAACGAGTGAAGCATGCGCAGCGCAGTGATCGTATCACCCTCGAGCAGCGCCAGCCGCGCGGCAACTGCTCGACTGACCAGTAGATCCGTGCGCGTCCCGGACCCTGCTCGTTCGCGCAGGATCTCGGAGATCTCACGCACGCGCGCAACGTTTCCGCGCCGCGCCTCCCAGCTCGCGAACGCCCACAAGGTTGGAGTTTTGGCCACTCGATAGGAGGTTGCCGCCGAATCGGAGGCAAGCGTTGCCTCGCGCTCAAAACCCGCTCCCGCCGCGGCAACCATCAAGTAGGCCAACCGGAGCGGGAGTTTTGCGACTCTTTTCTCGGAGAATGCTGCCGCTGCCGCACGCGTGTCGCGTGTCGCGGCTAATTGGGCCTGCAATCCGAGGAACGCCGCCCATCGGCTGTTGAGAGCCACGCTGTCCGCGCGAACCAACGCGCCGAAGATTGCGACTGCGCAGCCTGGTTGGGCTGCCCGTCCACCAAGGATCTTACCGCTCCCCAGAACAGGCATTTCCGACTTCTCAAGCGCTGCATGCCAGTCGATCGCTGACGGACCGTCACGCACGCAATTGAACATCAACTCGCGAGAAACAAGATGGGTGGTGTCCGCGCCCGCTCTGCGCAGCTCTTCACGTAAACGCAGAACTTCGGGAACGTTCCCATCGCGCAGCGCGATCTCCTCGAGGAGCAACAGCGTTGGAGCGAAATCCCCGTCAATGCGTCGAGCGCGCCCCAAGGCGTCGCGCGCAAGCGAATCGGCGGGAAATGCGCTTGGTAGCAGGCGCAAATATGCTTCGCCGAGCAGAGTCCAACCTGCGTGGATCGTGGGGTCTCTCTTCAGTGCGGAGGAGATGTAAAACGCCGCGGAATCGGCGGAGCCCGCGAGATACGCTTGCAGTCCTCTCGCGAGAAGCGTCTGCGGCGGCGAAAGTGATCCAGGACGTCGCATCGCTATTTGCGCCAAAGCGGCCCCTTCGTCGAGCTCGCTCAGCCAGTTTGCGGCGTATGCCCCTCTGACTGCGGCAAGTGTGAACGCAGAATCCTCCCGCAACGCGGACTGGTAGTGCGCGAGCGCGCCGGGAAATTGCATTCGCCTGTACTCGCGCTCGCCCTGCAGGAAATTGGCAACCGCGATCGGTTTGCGATTGATGAACTCCGAGAGGTCAATAGTGCCTCCCGGCGCAACCAGCGCGGGCAGAAGCTCCCCGATCGCTCCCAGTCCGAGCTGGGAGACTGATGCTATCGATGTCGGCGAGGACTTTCCGGCAACACGAACAAGTGAGTCGCCGGCTACATCGAAAAGTCTGAGGATGACTGTAACGGAGTCCGGCCCTCGCACGATCGAACCGTCGATAAAAAAGGCTGCGCCGGCAGCCGACGCGATTTGGTGGCCCCGCCGTGTATCGAGTCGGGTACGTGGCGACCGTTGCGTGCTGTCGAGAAACTCCCATCCGTCAAGCCATTTCAAGGGGCGCGTCCCGTCCAGCGCGTATCCAATGAACGTCGCTACGCCTTCGCCACCGACATCGCCGACGCCTGGACTCTGCGGATCGTGCAGCGGGAAAACCACTACGCGATTGCGATCGAGCGCTGCGCCAGAAGGGCGAACTGCAAACCACGTGGTAGTGGCGGCGAGTGCGACGAGTGCCGTGCCGAGCACCACGCGGGTGCGCCTGGACATACGCGCCAGGAGTCCGAGGTCGTCGCCGGAAGCGATGCCCTCTTCGACGTCGTGAATGAAGTCGCCGGCGGTCGCATACCTATCAGCCGGAACCTTGGCGAGCGCCTTCGCGATCGCGCGCTCGACACCGAACGGAACAGTCGAGCGGATGACGCGAATGGAACGGGGCTGCTCCGAGCAATGCCGGGCGATGATCGCTTGTGCGGTCGGTCCCGTAAAAGGAGGTTCGCCGACGAGCATCTCGTAAAACACGCAGCCAAGAGCGTACAAGTCGCAGCGAGCATCGAGATCCCGTTGGCCTACAGCCTGCTCGGGACTCATATACTCCGGCGTCCCGATCGCGAAGCCCGACTGCGTGGTTATCTCTTCGCCCGACGCGACCTTCATCGCCCTCGCGATTCCAAAGTCGGCGACGATGACTCGTCCATCCGCCAGCAGAATGTTCGCCGGCTTGATATCCCGGTGGACGACCCCGTTTTCGTGCGCGTAGTCGAGTGCCCGTCCGACATCGCGCGCGATATCCAGCGCCTCACGGAGAGGGAGTTGTTTTTCGCGCTTGATTCGCGCGCGGAGCGTGTCCCCCTCGACGTATGGCATCGTGAAATAAACCAGCCCGTCGGCCGACCCCGATTCGAGCAGCGGCAGAATGTTCTCGTGATGGAGCCGATGGGCGATTTCGATCTCGCGTTGGAACCGCGCCTCGCCGAGAGCTGCCGCAAGCTCGGGTCGCAGCACCTTGATCGCGACGGATCGATCCTCCGTTAGGTCGCGTGCGAGAAAAACGAATGCGGCGCCGCCGTGACCGATCTCGCGCTCGATGTGATAGCGTGCGCCCAACGCGGCAGCGAGGCGCTGAACTGTGATGACGCCAGCGTCGTTAGCCGTGTACAGGGAAAACGCGGCGCTCTCGCTGAGCGCGGGCTTGTCGGAGCCGGCAGCCATCCCGTCTCTCGAGTGTGGATGCCTAGTATATGCCCGGGGACGCGGGTGAGCCAGAGAATTTTGCTCTGGCGGCACCGATCAAGGGAGTATATGGTAGCGGGTCGCCGGCTACTGCTCGGCTGGCGTTGAGGGAGGGGCATGGCTTTCCGTACCCGGTCCAGCCTCACGCATTTCATACAGTCAGCCGTGCTTTTGTCCACGGTAAGCTGCCGGTGTTGTCAGAGCAGCGACGGGCCGCCTGAGCCCCCTCCGCAGCCCGACGCACCCATCGCCAGCGTCGAAATCGTTCCCGCGCACGTATCAGTCGTTCAGGGAACGGAGTTTGTGATGCGAGCCCGCGTCAAGGACCAGTGGGGCAACGTCTTGCCCGACTCGCGGGCGAGCGGAGTGCGCTGGACGACGTCGGGCGGGCTCGCGGTGGCCGCGGGGCCGAGCGCGTCAGTCGTGGTGACAGCAACCCCTAATGGCGCGCAGCCGCTCCCCGCTGACGTCTTTCTGATTGCATCAATGTCCGGAGTCGATAAGAGCGACTCCAGCAGTATCTCGATCACGACGGTGCCGGAAAGCGCCGAGAAGGACTGGATCGCGAGCGAGTATGCGGCCAAAAACCGTCCGACGCTCGCGTTAGTCACAGGGACCTCGAGCTCGGGCGAAGAGATGACCCGCACCAATTCGGTGGTCGCATTCGTTCGTGAAGGAAAGCTTGATCCATTGTCCTGTCCGACAGCAACTCCGAGCTGCGGCGCGCTGGCGGTGTTTTCTCCGGGTCGCGCGGTGACGCTGGCAAACGTCAAATGGAGCCCCTCGTGCGACTTCGCGAGCTTCGCCACCGGGGCGACCGTGCCGACTGGGTGCGGCACGGTGCGACCAGGTGCCGCTCTTCCGAATCCGGTCTCTGTCTCCGTCGTCGTGTGGACGCTGTCGAACGCGCCCAATATCGACAATCAGGTACTGGCTGACGTTGCCTACGCGGAGTCCGTGTTCGATCAACCGCTGACTGGACTGAAACTCGTTTTCACGACGCATCAGTACGCTGCCGGGAAGCACGGCTCTATCACACACGGCCTCGGATGCAAAACGAAAGAGGGGACCGAGCTCGCAAAGGAGCTGGGGTTCGGTATCCCGCTTCCTGAGTTTCAGCCGAAACGAATTACGGTCGCCTATGTCGATGCGATAAACCCGTCGACGGGCAACGACATCGGCTTCACGTGCAATTATGACGACGTGACAGGAGCGGTCATCATCGTTTCGGCGGACGCGATAAATAACTCAACCCTCGCCCACGAGCTGGGGCATGCACTTTCCCAGTGGCACTCGTCCGACCGCGATCATCCCGACGTTCCAGCACCTCGTCTTGCCGGATTCGAGCCTTCGAATCTGATGTGGTCCTCGGAGAGCGACTGGGGAACTTCGTTGCGGCGAACTCTTACCCTCGGCCAACTCTTTCAAATGAGTTTTGCCGATTTCTCATTCGTCCAGAGATCCCGCGGTCCAGCCGCGACGGGCCTGCCGTGTTCGAGCGACGCCGCTTCAAACTCGCCTTGCCCGGCACTGGCGAAGGACGAGCGACAGTGAGAACCCAACGCCCCCAACTATTAGTTACGCTGATCGTGGCGGTGACTCTTGTCTGCTCCTGCCGCGACAAACGACCGAACGATGAAAGCCGCGCCATCCACGCCTGGCTGATCTGCGATGACTGCAGCAGTGGCGAACGCGGCGCTGTGGCAGCGATTGGTGCCGACGCGGTGACGCCGCTCGCCGACGCGCTCAGAGGTCCATCAGTGGGCCAGCAACGCATCATGCGTGGGAAATTCGATACCAGCTACAAGATCGCCGACATTGGCACGAGAGTGCCTCCGCTATCGCGTGCAAGCTACGTCGGATTCCGAGAGTCCAACTACGTCGCAACTTACCAGAAGCGGGCTGCCACTTCGCTCGGTGACATAGGCGGTGAAGCGGCGCGAGAAGCGCTCGACGCAGCAATCGCGGATTCCGCGAACCGACATTATCGGCCTGACGTAATCCGAGTCATCAAGTTCTCGCGCAGTCGGCTCGATGCACCGACCTTTGCCGGCAAGATAAACCCACACCGCGTTTCCTTCGCCGATGTAGTCAACATCATCGCCGATTCCGCGCATCCGTTCAATGGTCAGGAAACCGTCGTCATCGAGGATTCACTCTTTCCCGCGAACGAGCTTCCGCACGCCGTCATCGGTGACACGATCAAATTTCTCTCGATCGCCGGCTTCGGCCTTCACATGGTCTCTGTCATTCGTGGACCGAACGCGACCGCGTCCCCTGACAAGATCGCAATGTTCGTGAGCTCGATCGTCGATGCCAACGACAGGGCAATGACAGCGTGCGGAAGCTACGACATACCATGCATGATCAACGATGCGCCGCCGCTCACGATACCACACACCACTGCTCCGCCAGTCTACCTGACTCTATCGAGCGGAACGCCGGCAGATGCGATGGATTTTTTCAAAGTCGATAACGCGTCCGCTTCGTCACCACTGGCGGTTACAGTGCATCTTGAGTGGCGCGGCGAAGGGACGATCGATGTCGGTTGGAAGGAGTGCAATAGCGTGAACCCGATCGGGCATTCGGCTCACGGCGCGGCACCGCAGCCGATGCAGCTAAGCGACTCGATTCCGGCGGGAAGATGCTGGGTGCTACAGATAAGTCTCGTCGGTGGACAGGGTCCCGCCTACGGCAAGCTCACCTTGACGTCCCCATGAGGATGATACGATGACAGGGCCAGTCGTAGTACCGCCAGCTGCAGTGCCGGGGTGGGTGAAGCTGTTACTCGCGGGCCTCAGTGTGGCAGTGGTGGTTGGCGGAATCCTGATTTACGTCCTGTGGACCGACAAGCACGAGATGTATCTCTGGAACAAACAGATGCACCGGTGGGCTGCACACTACTACTACTGCGATTCAGCGCACAAAGACGACGCGAAGTGCGCGGCGTGGTCAGACCACATTTCGGTCCCGCCGCCGCCGCCGGATCAATAGGCTGATCTCGGACGCCGCTGACTACACGGCGTCCGAAAGGCTGGTGAAGTTGAAATCCTTGGCCTTGATCGCCGGCATGATAACAGGACCACCCTGCTCAGTGCCGCCGAGGCGAACGGCTGGGCCGAGCGCCTCGAGGTTGGCGAGCAGAAAGAGCGGCGACTCGTTGAAACGGAAATTCTTCACCGCCTTCGAGAGCTTGCCGTTCTCGATCAGGAAAGTCCCGTCGCGCGTGAGACCCGTGAACAGAATCGTCCGCGGATCCACCTGCCGCAAATACCACAGGCGTGTGACTAGAATTCCACGCGGCGTCGAGCGGATCATTTCATCCATCGACGTCGTGCCGCCCAGCATCTTGATCGACGACGGGAAACCTGTCGCCTGCTTACCCTGCTTCTGCGCCCAGAAGCGCGAGTAGAACAGTTGCTTGAGCACACCGTTCTCGACCCAGACCTGACGCGAGAGCGGCAGCCCCTGATTGTCGTACGGCTGCGAAAGAATCTGCGGATCCTGCGGATCGGAGATGATAGTCACTCGGCTGTCCACGATTTTCTCGCCGATCTTGTTGCCGCCGCCTTGCTTGGAGAACGCGCTGCGTCCCTCGTCGGCATTGCGTGCCGCGAGCGCGAAAGCCATCAACTGAACGAGATCGCCCACTGCCTGCGGCTCGAGAATAACGGTGTAGCGACCTGGCTCGATCGCGACCGGATTGCGCGACAGCCGCGCTTTTTCGATCGCGCGTGAAGCCAGTCCCTGGAAATCGACCTGCCTCCAGTCGGGATGCTCCGAACCCGCCCAGCCCGAGCCCGTGCCATCCTCGGTGCGGACGGTGAGCGTGTAGTTGGCGGCCGTCGAGCGGTTGTACGCGAATAAGCCCTTGCTGTTGCCGAGTGCATTTGCGCCGGCGTTTACGACGATGAAACCCGCCGCCTTGAGATCGCCTGCTTTGCGCGCCGGCTCTAGCGCCGACAACGCAGCGCGTGCGCGATCTTCCGGAGTGAGATTCGCCGTCGAATCGAAGTAGCCGTTTACGGGGAGATAAGTCTGTGGACCAAGTCCCGGCATCGTTTCCGGATCGTCCGGCGAAAGCTTGGCGAGCGCTTCCGATTGCTCGACCGCGCGGCGCAGTGAGTCATCCGAAATGTCGTTCGTTACCGTTGCAGCGTGCTTCTTCCCGAACGTGCTTTGAATTCCAATCTGCGCGTTGACCACTCCGCCCGCAGTCGACATCTGATTTGCCGCGAAGCGCACGTCGGCCTGGTACCCGCTGTTGATGTTCACGGAGATCTCGTCCGCCTTGGACATCTTGACGAGCTTCTCCACCAGCTGTTGCGCCTGCTCGCGCGGCATCACCGCGCCTTCCGGCATCAACGCCGCGCGCTCGAGGAGCCGCTTCGGCTCTCCTCTGAAGTTCTCAGAGCGGCTCATGCTTTCCTCCCAGTATTGATGACGTTGATGTTGCGGAACCGGCTCGGCACGCATCCGTGACTGACCGCGTTCGATTGCGGCGGTTGCCCTTTACCATCGTTGAACGCGCCGCCCATGAAATAGCTCTTCGGGCCGCCGATCATGTCCATCGAGTTCCAGAAATCGGGCGTACGCATTTGATACGCGACGTCCTTGAGCTGGCCGACGATCTTCCCACCTCTGATTTCGTGGAAGACCTGACCGCCGAACTGCGCGTTGTAGCGCTGCTGATCGATCGAGAAGGAACCGTCGCCCTCGATCGCGATTCCTCGATCCGTCGCCGCGATGATGTCGTCCCAGCCAATGTCTTTGGTGCCTGGTAGGAGTGATACGTTGGGCATCCGCTGGAACTGCACCGTTCCCCATGAGTCGGCGTTGGAGCATCCGTGGGACCGCGCCGGCTTGCCCTGCGTGTCGTACCACCACTTGAGCCACGCCGCCTGCTCGCGCGTCGTCTGGTAATCGTTGACGACTCCGTTCTTGATAATGAGGAACGTCTCCGGCTTCACGCCCTCGTCGTCGTAGCCGATCGTCGCGCAGCCGCCTTCCTGCGAGCGATCGCCCTGGATGTTCATGAACTCCGGACCGTAGCGGAATTTTCCGAGCATTTTCTCGGGCGGCGCGACGAAGCTCGTGCCCGCGTAATTGGCCTCGTAGCCGAGGGCGCGATCGAGCTCGGTTGGATGTGCGATCGACTCGTGGATCGTCAGCCAGAGATGCGTCGGATGCAAAACGAGATCGTAGCGGCCGACTTCGACGGATTTTGCGCTGAGCTTCTGCACCGCTTGCTCCGCCCATTTCGGTGCGTTGCCAACGAGATCCTGCTCCAGTATGTACTCCCAGCCGCGACCGGCCGGCGCGACGACATTGCCGCGCGTCTGGAAATCGGAGTTGTCCGGTGCCACTGCAGTAATCGTGAAGGGAGCGGCGACGCGGACGATCGTCTGCGAGATCACCGAGCCCTCGGTCGAGGCGAAGTTCCGATCTTCCTTCACGAAGAACAAACCCGAATTCACGAAGCGCACACCCTTCACCTTCAACGCCTCGGCGTTCGCCTTTAGCAACAAGTCGGCGCGTTGCTCGATCGGAATGGTGAAGGGATCGATCTTGAAGGAGCTCTTCCAGGTCGCATTCGGGTACGATTGCACCGGCGTGAGCTGCACGGGTTGATCGCGCGCGATTCGATTCGCCTTGGCGATTGCGACTGCTTCTCGCGCCGCGGCCGCCACCCCGTCAGTCGTTAGCGTCTTGGTCGCGCCGAATCCCCACGTTCCGTCGACGAGCGCGCGGACGCCGGCGCCGATGTTGTCGATGTCCGCCGTGTTGACGATCTGCTGCTCGCGGGTGAAGACGATGTTATTTCGGTACCGACCGATTCGAACATCCGAGTAGCTCGCCCCGGCCGATCGCGCGGTATTGAGCGCGGTCATCATGAGACGTCGAATGACGTCGTCCTGCGGCATCTCGGCGGGTCGGGAGCTGACCATCCCGCCGAACGTTTTGGTGGGGGACAGCGTATTGGTGGCGGCGATCGCTGCGGCTGCCAATCCGGTCTGTTTGATGAAATCGCGGCGTGTTTTCTTCATGGCTCTCACAGGGGTAGGCGACTAATATCGGAAGCGGTCCAGTCCGTCGCAATCGGTTAGCTTTCCCGTTCTAAATCGCGGCTCCGGCCACCCCCGACCCGGTCTCAATGGCACTACAGTCGGCATCGGCAAAAGCGCACGGTTCCTCCCGCGAAGATCTTCTCGCCGCGGCCACTCGCCTGCGCACGGAAGTCGGGAAGAGAATTGTCGGGCAGGAATCCGTGATCGAAGAGATCCTCATGGCGTTGTTGGCCGGTGGGCACGTGCTGCTCGTGGGCGTTCCCGGGCTTGCCAAGACTCTTATGATCCGTAGCGTCGCTGAGGCGATGGATCTCGAGTTCAAGCGCATCCAGTTCACGCCGGATCTCGTGCCGAGCGACATCACGGGCACGGAGATCATGGAGGAGGACACTGCGACGGGGTCGCGATCGTTCCGGTTCGTACGGGGGCCGGTGTTCGCGAACATCGTGCTCGCCGACGAGATCAATCGCGCGCCGCCGCGCACGCAGGCAGCACTACTCGAGGCGATGCAGGAGCACCGCGTCACCGCGGCCGGTGAGACCATGCCGTTGCCCGAACCGTTTTTCGTGTTGGCGACGCAGAACCCGATCGAGCAGGAAGGAACCTATCCTCTTCCCGAGGCACAGCTCGATCGATTCATGTTCGACGTTCGCATCGGCTATCCCGACGAGAGCGCGGAAATCGGGATACTGCGCGCGACGACGGGCGCCGATCCCGAGCCGCTCGTGCCCGTGATCAGTGGCGAATCGACGCGCGCGCTGCAGCGAATGGTGCGCGACATTCCCGCCGCCGAGCCGGCGCTGCGATTTGCCGCGCAACTCGTGCGTGCGACACGTCCAACGGAAACGGACGCAAGCGAGATGGTGAAGAAGTATGTGCGCTGGGGTGCAGGTCCGCGCGCGGGGCAGGCGCTGATTCTTGGCGCCAAGGCGCACGCGATGCTCGCTGGTCGGTTCGCGGTGTCGCCCACTGACATTCTTCGCGTCGCGCGTCCGGTATTGCGCCATCGCGTGTTGTCGAACTTTGCTGCCGAGGCGAAGGGAGTGACCGCGGAGCAGATCATCGATCGCCTTCTCGAGGATGTGAAGCCGCCGAAGAGTGAGATAAAGCTTTAAGGGCGGGGAGAGGGAAGGGGGACGGGGAAGGGGGAAGGGGAAGCGCAGCCACTATGGCGGATTCGGTTGATTCGTATGAACAATACGCGACGCTGCTCGATGCGGTGCGGGGGATTCGGTGGCCCGCGAGGTCGGCGGTGCGCGGCGGGATTCCTGGCGCGCATACATCGCGGCTGCGCGGAATCTCGGCGGAGTTTACTGAGTATCGGCCCTACCGGCAGGGCGATGATCCGCGGCGAATAGACTGGAAGCTGTTCGCGCGTAGCGACCGCGCGTATATCCGGCTGTCGAACGATCGGGCAATTCTGCCGACGATGATCATACTCGACGCCAGCGCGTCGATGGCGTTTCCGGTGGCTACTCTCGCGAAGTGGAGACTCGCTGCACAGGTGGGCGTTGGGCTAGCCGCGGTCGCGCGCAACAGCGGTGATCCGGTTGGGCTGGTAATCGCTGGTGATCAGGAGCCGGTCTTGCTCGCACCGCGCATGCGTCGCAGCGTGACTCTCGAGATCATTCGCGCCGTTGGAGCAACGCGGCCCGTCGGCAGCGTACCTCTCGCTCCTTCGGTGTCGATCGGTGCGAAGTATGGCGGGCGGTTGGTAATCGTCAGTGATTTCCTCGGTGATCTCGACGAGACTTTGGCGGTCGCAGCTAGTTGGGTTGCGGCTGGTCACGACGTGCACGCCGTTCACGTGATTGCCCGCGAAGAGATCGATCCGTCCCGTGACGCGCTGACAGTGTCCGACCCTGAAGCGCCGACGGTTCGTCGCGCATTGACGGTTGCGACGCGCGATGTCTACGTCGCCGCCTTCGGATCGTGGCGTGATCGCATCGCACATGAGCTCGCCGATGCCGGGATCGCGTACGCAACTGCTGTCACCGATGAGGAGACTCCGGAGCATTTGATCCGACGCATCACCGCGCCCCGCGGAGCAGTCGCAATCGCGTGACGCTACTAGCGCCCGGATTTCTCATTGCTTCGCTTGCCCTCGCCGCTGGGATAGTCGCGCTGCATTTCATCGTCACTCGGCAGCCCCGGGCAGGAATTCTTCCGACGGCGCGCTTTGTCCCTGACACTCCTGCGACGACTGTAGCGGCGGCACGGCGCCCGTCGGATCTGCTCGTGCTGCTGCTGCGCGTGCTGTTGGTGCTCGCGGCAGGGACTGGTTTGGCGAAACCCGTGCTCACCCCATCACGTGGTGCGCAGGCGCGCGTAATACTCGTCGACGTCTCACGTTCGACACGCGATGCGCGGGCAATTCGCGACACCGCGCGCGCGTGGTGGCGACCGCAGGATGCAATGGTGCTGTTCGATTCTTCAGCCTGGTTGTTGGGGGGCGATGTCGCGGACAGCCTAAGGGCTTTGGCGCCGACCGTCACGCGCGGGAATCTGAGTGGCGCGTTGATCGCCGCCCTGCGTGCGGCCAGCAGTCTCCGAGACCACGCCGACAGTCTCGCGCTGGTGATCATCTCGCCATTCGCGACAGAGGAATTCGACGCTGCGACGGATTCGATCCGCCAACTGTGGCCTGGCAGAGCAGCACTGGTCCGAATCCCTAACGCCACCGGAGATACAGTTAGCGTCATCGGTCAGCTCGGAATAAGAGCCGATACGGGCGACGTTTTGTCCGTCACCGTGGGCATCGCGCGGAGTCGCTCCACAAACAGGGCGCTCATCGACCGTGGCAACGGGACCAGATCGGCCGAACCGCGCGACGACATCCTCATTGCATGGCCCGCATCTGACCGGCCGCGATTCGCCGTTCAGCGCAGTGTGACGGATACAGTCGGTGGAGTTATTGCTGGAGATGCCAGAGTCGTTGCGCCTTTCGTTCGTCAATGGTCGTTCCCGCCTGATTCGGTGCGCGGCGCCGAGGTCATTGCGCGATGGGCAGATGGGCAAGCAGCCGCGATCGAAAAATCGAACGGCGGTGGATGCACCCGATCTGTTGCGATTCCCGTCAGTGAGGTCGGCGACTTCGCAATCAGACGTGACTTCATCGAGCTTGTCGCGACACTAAGCGGACCGTGCATCTCGACAAAAGCGTTAGTTCCCGCTGAGCCGGCACGCGTTGCCAGGCTCGAAGGGAAAGGGGGACTCGCTCCGCGACAAGCTTTTGCAACGGTCACTGACACTCATTCTGCGCTCGCTCCATGGCTGTTCGCGGTCGCGATAGCGGCTGCGATCGGTGAGCTATTCGTACGCCGTCGCGGAAGGAGTGCGAAAGCGCGGATTGGCGAAGGCGCAGGCGTAGAATCCGGCGAGGCGCGCGCCGCATGACCGCGATCGACCGCGTCCGACGAACTCAGCGCGTGCTTGGCGCCGCTGCATTCATCCATGCCTTCACCTGGGGAATATCGGCGGCCCTCGTCCTGATAGCTGTTGTTGGATTTGCATCGCTGGCGATCCCCGGAATTCGGGATGATATCGGCGTGTACCGGACAGCCGGACTTGTCATCGGACTGCTTGTTGCCGCGCTCTTGCTTTGGCGCCGCAGACACGTCGTCTCGACGAGTCGCGTCGCGTTGTGGATCGAGGAGCGTGTTCCCCAACTGAACTATTCCCTCGTCACCGCGGTGGAGCAGCCACAGGCCCCGTTAACAGCGGGAATGGAAAGCATCGTCGCACGCGAGGAAATCGGCCGAGCGACGTTCGGTGCCCTTCGTCGCGGTTTTGTCGCGGCCGTGGCGGCGCTTCTGATCGCCGGACTACTACTATATGTATCGCCCTCAGGCGCGTTTGGCGGGGGTCGTACGTTCTCCGGGATTGGCCGCTTCGGCACGGCGCTCCCGACGTCGACTGCAAGCAGGCTCGAGAACCTTCGCGTGGTCGTGACTCCGCCCGCCTACACTGGTGCACGCAGTTTTACCGTCGACGATCCCTCCTCCGTAACGGCGCTCACAGGCAGTAGCATAGGAATTCGTGGAAGAGGCGCGGCCGCCGGCCTATCGGCATCGCTCTCTGGCCCGCTGAGAATCGTCGATGACGACGGAGGATGGTCCGTGTCGCTGGTGATGCCGGCGCGACCCGCCGCGCTGACACTCACGGATCGCACCTTCGAACGGACAATCGTTCTCGCGCCACGCACGGATGCGCCTCCGCGAATTACGCTTACCTCACCACTGCGCGACACCACGCTGCGGCGGGCCCAGCTCGTTTTGAGTCTCAACGCGACGGCCACCGATGACATCGGGCTTGCAGCGGGGCATTTCGAGTATCTCGTGACGACCGGGGCGGGCGAAGTATTCAAGTCGCGCTCTATCACTACGCCGATTGTGAGGTTCGGCGGTGCATCGAACGGCGCGCTGTCGGCGAGCCTCGATCTGGCGTCGCTCCACCTCGGAGAAGGCGACGTCCTGTCGATGCGCGCAATTGTGGAGGACGGCAACACCGTGAGCGGCCCGGGCATCGCGACATCGGATACGCGAACGATCAGGATCGCGCGCGCGAGCGAGTACGATTCGCTGGCGATCGATGCTGCCGCGCCCCAGCCCATCGACAGCTCGGCGATTAGTCAGCGCATGTTGATCGTGATGACGGAGCAGCTGGTTCGCGAGCAGCCCAGGCTCACGCGGCAGGAGCTCGTGAAGCGGTCGACTGACATCGGAGACCTGGAAGAGCGAATCCGCAAACGGGTTCATGAAATCCTGACGCAGACAGAGGAAGAGGCCGTCGCGGAAACGCCGGGAGAAACGCCGAGCATCGAACAGATGGAGGCTCCTGAGGAGAACACTGGGACAAAGAATCCGGATCTCGTCACCGCGTACAACGCGCTGTGGCAGGCAGTCCGCTCGCTGCAAATCGCCGAGCCGGCGCCGGCGCTGCCGCCGATGCGTGTTGCGCTCAAGGCGCTCGATAAAGCTCGACTCGCCAACCGTCTATACCTGCGCGGCATGCCGCCACGGATCGTCGTCGATCTCAACCGCGTTCGCCTCACTGGTAAGGACAAAGGCGTTTCGAGCACCCGCGCTCCACGGTCATTCGCGGACTCGATGCGCGTGCGACTCGCTGCTCGCTTCAGCGCAGTGCTCGATCTGATCGGGAAAGACCCGTCGCGTGCGACAACTGAGTTGGCACTCCTGCGCGTCGACGCACTTTCGTCGCTCCCCGATTTTGCCGCTGCGCTTGGCGAAGCGACCGATGCCATTCGCGCTGGGCGCGACGTAACGCTGCCGCTTCTGCGAGCGAGACGTGCACTGAACGGTCCGCCTCAAATCACGCCCAATTTTCCGCAATGGTCGGGCGGGGGAAAAGAGTGATGCCCATCGGAGGCTTCGTATTCTGCACCGGCCAATACGATTCCGGCGATTGGGACAGTGCGCCAAGTCTGCCGGCGAATCTCATTGATTCTATTGCGCGCTACACGTCGATCGCTGTGGCGGCATCAGGGGCAACAGTACCGCTATCGTCGGAGGCGATACTAGAGTATCCGCTCGTCTATCTAACCGGGCATCTGCCGTTTCGTTTTAGCGAGGCCGAGCGGCGTAATGTGCGCCGGTTGGTGGAGCGGGGTGGGATGTTGTTCATCGACGATCATAACCACGATGTCGGCGGCGTCTTCCACAACACGGCGATGGAAGAGCTCACGCGCACGTTCTCCAAACCGCGAGACTTGCCGAACGATCACGAGATTTATCGCAGCTTCTTCAAGTTCGACGACGGTCCGCCGGCGACGAGCCACGAGCTGAACGGCTGGGGCGACAACCTTGTGCACAAGAATCTGCAAGCCGTTATGCAAGGCGATCGTATCGGTGTTCTGTACAGCAGCAAGGACTACAGCTCCGAGTGGAACTATCATCCGGACAGCAAGCGGTTCTCGGCAGTCGACAACACGCGCTTCGGCGTCAACATCATCGTCTATGCCCTCACGCGTTGAGCTAAGGCGTCGCGCCGAACAAGTGCTGCGGGCGATCGTGATCGCGGCTCTCGTCGTGCTGCTGTGGCAGTCACTGCACGAAGAAACCTCTGCCGTCGCGCGAAGCATCAGTGCGCGTACTGTCTCGCGGCCCTCGCTGGAGCAGTGGAGCAAAACGCCCAGGCCCGCAGCGGCAATTCATGTTCAGTTGGACAGCGTACCAACTCCGCTCGAGCGTGCGTGGCTGCGCGCACTGGGGGCCGCAGGCAGCAGCATAACGTGGAGCGGGAATCTTCCGCCGCTCATGATCGAGGCGCAGCCTGTGGCCGCGCCTACTGGTGGGACGCGGGTGCTAGTGGCGACTGCGGACAGGTCTTCTGTTGTCGTGAGTGACGACATTGGAGTTATCGATACTGTCGCAACTAGGAGTGCGGGGGCCGTGCTGACGCTGAGCTCGGCCCTTGGTGTTCTCCGCGCTCGCGTGAATGGGTCACTTGCCTCAACGGCGCCGCGCGATTCGGTAGTGTTGCACAAAGTTCTAGTAATTGGAAACGCGGGCTGGGAATCGAAGTTCGTCGCGGCCGCGCTCGAGGAAAATGGCTGGAAGGTCGACGCGTTCATTCGCGTTGCTCCGACCGTCGAAGTCACACAAGGCTCGCCGACGGTAATCGACACCTCACGTTACTCGGCGGTGATTGCACTCGATGACGCGGCGTCGCCCTACGCGAATCGGATTATCGCCTTCGCGCGAGCAGGTGGTGGCGTAGTGCTGGGATCGCAGGCTGCGTCACTCGACGCGATGGCGCCACTCCGCGTCGGTAGCGTTGGCCGCGCAACCTCGGACGCCCGAGCACTCCAGGCCAGCGGATCGGTCAGTCTCGCCAGGCTCTCGCTTGCACCAATCACGTCGATACGCACGGACGCCGTCGCGTTGGACAAGCGGGGCGCCGTCACCGCAGTCGCCGCGCGACGCTTCAACGCGGGACGCGTTCTTCAGCTCGGCTACGAGGATACCTGGCGCTGGCGGATGGGCGGTACAGACGAAGCAATCCGCGATCATCGCCTCTGGTGGACCGAACTGGTGAGCAGCGTTGCCTACGCCCCCGTTTCCACAGGACGCGCAGTTGCGACGGACGACGCGCCGCTAGCCGATCTCGTCGCCGCGGTCGGTGCGAGCAATACGCATGGATTCGCGGGCAACGTTCCTCTCACACAATCCACCTGGTCGTTTTGGTTGTTCGTGCTCTTCGCCGTCGCCCTGGCCGCCGAACTCATGTCGCGCCGGCTGCGCGGAACAGCCTAGCTGAGGGCTGGTTCCTGGCCTCAGCGCGCGCCGAGGCGCCGGCGCTCGAGCAGCACGATCGGCGGA
>JBJMOA010000065.1:0-7492 GCA_045803975.1 Gemmatimonadaceae bacterium | reverse complement strand
CAAGGACAACTAAACCGTCTGGCACCTTGTACCTGCCAGCTCTAACGACAACTGAACGGGGTGCGAGGTGTGAGCAACTACCTGGCGAGTTATGAGTTTACGACGTCGTGACGGCACTACTCGCATTCGAAGCACAAACTGTCGATGGCGCTCCGACCGGTCCCGGCGTAGTGAACCCGCACCTCACCAGGGTTCTGCTCACACCTCGCACCCGTTCCGTTGTAGTTGTATTTCTTTTGTAGTTGTACTTCTCTTGGTTAAGAAAAAGGGAGCCCACGGGCTCCCTTTTTTTGTTCGCAGCAACCAGTTGTCAGGCAGCAGTCTTGCCTCGCGGCGCGCGCACGACCTTCCCGGCGTGGAGGCAACGAGTGCACACCTTGACCTTGGTGATCTTGCCGTCGATCACGATGCGTGCGACCTGAAGATTAGGCTTCCACGTACGACGCGTCCTGTTGTTCGCATGCGAAACGTTGTTGCCGTAGGCGACGCCCTTGTCGCACACGTAGCAGCGGTTTCTCTTGATCTGTGCCATCGATTAGCCCTCGTTTCCGATAAGCTCGATGCGCGCCATCTCGGCGCCATCGCCCTTGCGGTGACCGGTCTTGAGGATCCGGGTGTATCCGCCATTTCTCGACGCGAACCGCGGTCCGACTTCCTGGAAAAGCTTGTCGGCCGTTTCGCGGTGCGCGACGTGCCGGCTGGCGAGACGACGGTTGTGAAGCGTACCCGTTTTCGCCTTCGTAATGAGCTTCTCCACGAACGGCCGCAGCTCCTTCGCCTTGGCCTCAGTGGTCTCGATGGCGCCACGCTCGATGAGCGCCTTCGCGAGACTTCTCATGAGGGCCAGCTTCTGCTCGCTCGTACGACGAAGCTGTCTCCCAACTTTACGGTGCCGCATGCTTACAATTCCTCTTCGTCGTCCGCGCCAACAGTGGCGACATTACGGTTTGGTGGGGTGCCCTGATCGGTGATGCGGACGCCGTCGGGACTCTCCTCGTACTTCATGCCGAAGTTAAGGCTCTCCCGCTCGAGCAGATCAGCGATCTCGTTGAGCGACTTCTTGCCGAAGTTTTTGACCTGGAGGATCTGGCTCTCGCTCTGACGAACGAGGTCGCCCAGGGTGCGAATGTTGGAGTTCTTGAGAGAGTTCACGGAACGAACCGAGAGCTCGAAATCTTCGATCGGAGTGCGCAGCAGCTCGGCAAGACGATGCGCATCGCCGCCGGGCACGTCGCCGCCCGGAACGAGCGGCGCCGAAGTGTGCGAGCCGAAGCCGGCAAAGTACTGGAAGTGCGTCTGCGCGAGCGCGGCGGCGTAGCTCACCGCCTCTTCCGGCGTGATCGTGCCGTTCGTCTCGACCGTGAGCGTCAACCGGTCATAGTCGGTGCGCTGACCCACGCGGGTCTCGGCAACGGAAAAGTTCGCGCGGCGAACCGGATTGTAGATCGAGTCGATGCGTACGACGTCAACGGGCAGCGTCTTGTCCACGACGTGCTGATCGGCCTCGACGTAGCCGCGGCCGCGGCCGACGTAAAGCTCGACGTTGATGTCGCGGTCGCCCTGGAGCGTGAAGAGGTGCTGGTTGCGATCGATGATCGTCACCCCACCCTGACCTTCGATGTCCGCAGCCGTGACTGCGCCAGCGGAGTTCTTGGTGATGCGGAGGACAGTGTTCTCCACGCCTTCGTCGAGTGACAACGTCAACGCCTTGAGATTGCCGATGATCTGGTGGACGTCTTCCACCACACCCGGAATCGTCTGGTGCTCGTGGAGTACGCCGTCGATCCGGAACCCCCACACAGCGGAGCCGCGAAGGGACGAGAGAAGGAGGCGCCGCATCGCGTTACCGAGCGTATGGCCAAAACCACGCTCGAGCGGCTGGAGACGAAATTCTGCGACATTGGGATTGTCTTCGCGCTTCGTCGCTTCGACTAGCTGCGGACGGACAAGTCCCCGGAGATCAATTGCGGTTGCCATGTTTTTCTTTTCCTTGAACGTGCCACCCCGCCCCTAACGCGCGGTGAGCCCGTAACGAGAGTTAGGGTCTCGTACTACTAGCTATTTAGAGTAAAGCTCGACTACGAGTTGTTCCTGTGCGGCGATTGGAATGTTCGGTCGTGTCGGCCGCTCCAGCATTTTCCCGCTGAAGGTGTCGCGATCGACGGCGATCCACGAAAGCGGCGCGCCGCGCGACGACTGATCCATCGCCGCCATGACGCTCGCTTGCTCGCGCGACTTCATGCGAACGCGAATCTCCTGACCCGGGTGCACGAGGTAGCTCGGGATGTCGACCGACTTCTGATTTACTTCGACGTGCCGATGCCGAATCAGCTGGCGCGCGGCCTTGCGGCTGCCGGCGAATCCCATGCGATAAACGACGTTGTCGAGGCGCGACTCCAGTGCCGCGAGAAGATTGTGTCCCGTAATTCCCGGCAGCGGTGCGACCCGCTCGAAGGTGTTGCGGAACTGCTTCTCACTGACGCCGTAAATGCGCTTGATCTTCTGCTTCTCGCGAAGCTGCTTCGAGTACTCCGACATCTTGCGACGCCGGGCCGTCGAGGCACCGTGCTGACCCGGTGGCGTCGGACGACGTTCGACCGGGCACTTCTCCGTGAAACACTTCGTCGCCTTCAGGAAAAGCTTCGTTCCCTCTCGGCGGCACTGTCTGCAGCTCGCGTCCGTATAACGCATCGGTTAGACTCTCCGACGCTTCGGCGGACGGCAGCCGTTGTGCGGGATCGGCGTGACGTCCTTGATCGATTTCACCTGCAAACCAGCAGCGACCAACGCCTGGATCGCTGACTCGCGCCCCGACCCCGGCCCCTGGACTCTCACGTGTACGCGGCGAACGCCGAGCGTGACGGCCTCGCGTCCGGCCTGCTCACCCGCGACGGTGGCGGCGAAAGGTGTCGACTTCTTCGAGCCCTTGAAGCCAGCCTTACCCGATGAGCCCCACGAAATCGTGTTTCCGTGGGTGTCGGTGATCGTGATCGTCGTATTGTTAAAAGTCGCTGAGACGTGGGCGATCCCTTCCGCCTCGATCACGCGCTTTGTCTTTTTCCCAATTGCCATGATTACCTGGTTACCTGCATTACTTGGTATATAAACCGGAGGATTGTTATCCAGTACCGACTTTACTTGGTATATAAACCGGACGATTGTTATCCAGCACCGACTTTACTTGGTGACTTTCTTCTTGCCGGCGATCGCGCGGCGCGGTCCCTTCTTGGTACGTGCGTTCGTGTGCGTGCGTTGACCGCGGACGGGTAGCCCACGGCGATGACGAATGCCACGGTAGCTGCCGATGTCCATCAGCCGCTTGATGTTCATGGCGACTTCGGTGCGCAGCGCACCCTCGACGCGGAAATCCTTTTCGATTGCCTGACGCAAGCGGTTCGTGTCGGCGTCGTTGAGGTCGCGAACACGCTGCTCGGAGTTCACGCCTGTCGACTCGAGGATCCGTCGCGCAGTCGCGCGGCCGATGCCGAAGATGTACGTAAGACCGATTTCGAGCTTCTTCTCACGCGGTAGATCCACGCCAGCAATACGCGCCATTATCAGCCCTGCTTCTGCTTGTGTTTTGGATTGCGCTTGCAGATGATGCGAGTCACGCCCTGTCTCTTGATGACCTTGCAGTGCTCACAGATCGGCTTGACGCTGCTACGAACTTTCACGACCTGCTCCGACGATGTTGGAAAGAGGGCCGCGGCCGTCCGAGGACCGGAACCCTCTGATTTTTTCCGAGGTTAGCCTTTGAAATTACACAGGGCGGGGCCCCAAAGCAACCCGCCAAAGTGTGATGGTGGACAGGCTTACGCCATCGTCCTTGCCCGCACCCAGTACCTACTATCCGGCACCTGGCACCGTTTGTTGGTTTTTTACTTGTGCTAGAGCGTCGCCATTACTGATCGGAGTTCCGAGGCGGGGTCCTTCGCTTCCGTGATCATCCGCCCCAGCACTATGTAGTTCGCCCCCGCCCGGGCTGCCTCGGCCGCGGTTACGGTGCGTTTTTGATCGTCGGTCCGGCCACCCGCAGGCCGAATTCCCGGGACGAGCAGCCTGAGCTTCTCCCCGTACTTCGCCCCGATCTTTTGCGCCTCGAGTCCGCTGCACACGACCCCGTGCGCGCCGACCGCCGCGCACTCGCCCGCCAGGCGCAGAACCTCGCCGTAAACCTCGAGCGATTTTCGACCCCAGGCACTGCGGAGCATCGCGG
Source organism: Gemmatimonadaceae bacterium (assembly GCA_045803975.1). Lineage (GTDB taxonomy): Bacteria > Gemmatimonadota > Gemmatimonadetes > Gemmatimonadales > Gemmatimonadaceae > UBA4720. Next base: position 3,276 of record JBJMOA010000065.1, on the reverse strand, counting down.
CATCCAGCGAGGTCAGAATCGTGACGCCCAGAACGCCGCACTTCGGCCCGGCACCCTCGACCGCCGCCTCGATCATCTCACGCCCGCCGGTTGCGTGCACGGTCACGAGCTTGGCCCCAATCGACGCCGCGCTCCGTGTCGCGCCCCGTACCGTGTTCGGGATGTCGTGCAGTTTTAGATCGAGGAATACGTCCTTGCCGAGCGCGCGCAGCGTCTGCACCACCTGCGGGCCAGCCGCGGTAAACAGCTCCGTGCCGACCTTGTAAAACTTGCACGCGTCGCCGAGCCGTTCGACCATCGCCAACGCCTGATCGGCGCGCGGGAAGTCGAGTGCCACGATTGCCGTCGGGCGACGCGAACTCGCGGGAGCGCTCCGCGTCGCAACCTTTGTCCTTGTTCCGACAGGCCTGTTGTGAGGGGTCACTTCACGTCTCCCACACGAGTGATGCACGCAGCTCCGCGAGCGCTCTCACTCCGCGCTCGCGGCACCAGTCGTCCAGTTCATCGACGAGCTTTTCCGGAAGCCGCGGCTGCTGCATCGCCGCCGTGCCGATCGCCACGAGTGACGCTCCCGCGATCACGTACTGAACAATATCAGTAGCGGTTGAGATCCCACCGACGCCTATCACCGGCAGTGAGACCGCCTTCGCGACCTTGTAAGTAGCGAGAATTCCCACGGGCAAAAGCCCGACTCCACTGACCCCGCCGCTCCCAAAGCCCAGGACTGGCTTCCTCTTTTCGACATCGATGACGAGACCCGGCAGCGTGTTGACGACGGAGATCCCATCGGCGCCAGCATCAGCGGCGATCTTTGCCGTTGCTCCTATATCCGGCAGCGTCGGTGACAGCTTGACGAAGATCGGTTTCCCCGTCGAGGTACGCGCTCTGGTGACGAGGTCGGTGAGTGATCGCGGGTCCGCCCCGAATTCCATGCCTCCCGCTCGTACATTCGGGCAGCTGACGTTGAGCTCGTAACCCGAGACCGCCGCCGAGTCATCCAGCATCGACACGACATTCGCGAACTCGTGGACGTGATTTCCGACGACGTTAACGAGAACCCTGGCGCGTTTCACATTCTTCGCGAGCCAGGGGAGATGCTCTAGCCGCACTTCATCCACGCCTGGATTCGCGAGACCTACCGCGTTGATCATCCCGCCGTCGAACTCCGCAACCCTCGGCGCGCGCGCGCCATGACGTCGCTCGACACTCACCGCCTTCGTAATCAGCCCGCCGAGGGCATCGAGATCGATGACGCCCGCGAGCTCACGTCCGTAGGCTGCCGTGCCAGCGGCGAGCAACACCGGATTTTGAAAATCGATCCCCGCGGCGGTAACTGCGAGCGCGGAGGCAGGCACCTCTACCGGGCACCCCCAACGCGCGAGTCGTAATGCTCGAGGTACGCCATCACGGATTGAGCGATGTTTCTGGCCAGCATACGCTGATTGTCGTCGTCGCTCAGGAAAGTCGCCTCCGACTGATTGCTGCCAAATCCGATTTCGATGAGCACGGCCGGCATGTAAGATCCCCGGAGTACGGCGAAGTTTGCCTGCTGAACCCCTCGGTTCGGTCCGGGATGAACGTCAATCAACCCGTTCTGGATCGTCTGCGCCAGATCGCTCGACTCACGTAAGTGCTCGTTCTGGGCCATGTCGGTGATGATGAAGCTAAGCGGATCGCCCTTAGGTGCACCCGCGCCGGTCTCGAATTTCACCGATTCGTTTTCCATGTCCTGCACCCGACGCTCGTCCTCGGTCTTCGCTTCGGCCAGGAAATACGTCTCGAAGCCGTGCTCACGCGCCGCTTTCGCGGTGTTGTAGCCAGGCGCATTGACATGGATTGAGATGAAGACATCGCCATGATTGCTGTTGGCGATCTTTCCACGGTCAGCCAGTGCAATGAGGGTGTCGGTCGTACGGGTCATCAGCACATCTACTCCACGCGCCCGTAACACGGTTCCGAGCTTCTTGGCGACGGCCAGGGTAACGTCTTTCTCGACGAACCAGGGTGACGTACCGATTGGACCGCTCATGCCCCTGTCGGGGCCACCGTGGCCCGCGTCGATCACTACGAGCTTCCGATCAACGGGCTTCGTGACCGCAGGAGGCCGGCTCGCCGGTCGACTGGGTGCCGGGCGCGGACTGGATGACACGACCGAAGGCGTCGAGCTCGCTGTGCGCGGCGGCTGCGCGGCAACTATTGGAGTTCCAAAAGAACGCAACTCTCCCTGCGCGGCATCGTAGACATAGCCGCCTCCATAGCGCGGAATTACCTCGCTCACGAACTGAAACGGGAGATACAACTGACCACCGCGGACTTGCGGCGATCGCGTCAGCGGAATTGTGACGCTGTCACGCTTTGCGAATGGAATTCCGTCGATCAGGTCGAGCCGGGCGCGCGGTAGTGCGAGCGTGTAGTGCAGATTCGTGCCCGTGATCAGCATCCCCTTTAGCGCGAGCATCAACGCGTCAGCGCGAACGAAGGACTCGCCTCCGTTGACTGTCACGGGCAGCGAGACCGACGACGCTCCGTCGCGCACCACCACCGAAGTGGGAGCAATCGCCGAAGCGGCAGCAGCGATCTGCATGGCAACGAAAAGCGAGATCATCGCGTCCGCACCGCTCGCTGCATGTCGCGTTCGTCGTCGCGACGCTTCTCGTCCGCTCGCTTGTCGTACAGCTTTTTGCCCTTGCCCAGGGCGAGAGCGACTTTCGCTTTCCCGCGCCGGAAGTACACCTCGAGCGGAATGAGTGTCAGTCCCTGACGCTCGACGGCGCCGATCATTTTGCGGATCTCCTTACGGTGCAGCAGGAGCTTCCGCGTCCTCGTGGGCTCGTGATTGAAGTAGCTCGCCTGTTCGTAGGGCGATATGTGCAGATTGAGCAGAAAAACCTCACCATCTTTGACGATCGCGTAGGAGTCAGCAATGTTGGCCTTTCCATTCCGGAGTGACTTGACTTCGCTGCCGGTCAGAACGACGCCCGCCTCCCAGGTGTCGAGGATGTGGTAGTCGTGTCTGGCGCGTTTGTTCCGCGCGACCGACTGCTTCTCATCTTTCTCGACTTTCTCTGCCATTAGACTGCGTGCTCGAGTTATAGGCAACGGCGTACGACACAACGCACCCCGATCCTCTCCGCACCAATATTAGTTGCGTTGACTAGAGCAGAGTCAGTTTCTATCTTGCGAAGTCCGATTGCCGAAGTGGTGGAACTGGTAGACGCGCTGGCTTCAGGAGCCAGTGGGCGCAAGCTCGTGGGGGTTCGAGTCCCCCCTTCGGCA